>MGBU01000001.1 GCA_001790205.1 Candidatus Rokubacteria bacterium GWA2_73_35
ACCTCAGCGAGAACGCCGAGTACCACGCGGCGCGCGAGAAGCAGAGCTTCATCGAGGGGCGGATCGCGGAGCTCGAGACCAAGGTCGGCGCCGCGGAGGTCATCGAGCCGCCCACGTCCGGCGACCGCATCACGTTCGGGTCCTCGGTGCTTCTCGAGGACGAGACGGGCAAGGAGGTCCGCTACCAGATCGTCGGGTCGGACGAGGTGGAGCCGGCGCGGGGGCGCATCTCCGTCCTGGCCCCGCTCGCCCGCACGCTGATCGGCAAGAGTGTCGGGGACACGGTGACGGCGCAGCTCCCCGGCGGCCGGAAGACGTTCGAGATCCTCAAGGCGAACTTCCCCTGGGAGTGACGGCCTGCTCGGGGGCGCCCGCTAGCGCAGGGCGTCCCGCAGCTCGCGGGTGAGGACCTCCACCGTGCCGCGCGTGCCGCCCGCGAGCTTCAGCTTCCACTCGCCCTCGGTCTCGAAGCGGCGGTCGCGCAGCCGCTCGCCCCACGGCCGGATCGCGTCGCGGATCGCGTGGACGTCGAAGGGGTCGCGCTTGAGCTCGCGCGCGCGCCCCATCACGTCGGGCGCCGCGCGGATGAAGGCGCGGAGCGCCGCGCCCGTCTTGATCGAGTACTTCCGCCCCGCCCACGCGGCGGGGAACGTGGTCGAGAGCGCCTTGACGTAGTTCAGGAAGAAGCGCTTGGCGTTCTGGCGGATCTCCTGGATCTTGCCGCTGCTGCCGAGCTTCTCGACGGTCTCGAGGAAGTCCACGATCTCCTCGGCGAGCGGCGCCTGGCTCACGCGGCCGCGCCCGGTGCCCAGCATCTTGATCTCGCCGTGGAGCGGCGAGGTGTCGTCCTCGTTGAGCGAGCGGATGACGTCGTGCGCGAGCGCCTGGTTGGGGTCGGGGTAGAGCTTCCGGCCCGCCAGGCTGATGATGTGCGACGGGTTGAGGCGCGTGTGCTTGGCGTTGATCGTCACGAAGAGCTCGACGATCTGCCGCGCGTCGAGGGAGTCGAAGAGGACCGCGGGGACCTCGATGTTCATGTTCTCGCCCTGCTGCGAGAGGGCGTGGAGCGCGAGCAGCCGGTGCTGGCCGTCGAGCACGCGCAGCACGCCGTGCTCCTCCGGGATCTGCAGGAGCCCGAGGTCGTGGTGACCCGCGACGGGCGTGAACGTGAAGCGCCGCTCCGAGGTGATGATGACCGCGCCCGGGATCGCGGGCAGCGTCGCGGCGTCCTTGCACTCGCGGTAGTAGGTGACGAGCTCGTCGATCTTGCGGCGGATCACGGGACGCTGGTAGGCGGTCTCGCTCTCGCCGATCCGGCGCTCGAGCATGTCCCAGTTGACGCGCGAGCGCGCGCTCGTGCGGCTCTTCTTGGGCGGCTCGCCCTTGGGCCCGCCGGTGTAGCCGAGGACCTCGAACTTCACGAGCCGATCGATGTCCTTGGCCGAGAGCCCGGCCTGATAGAACTCGACGCCGAACTGCTTCACGCGGCGCGCCGGCACGGTGATCATAGGCGCCACACTCTACTTGATCTGCAAACCCCTGTCAACAGAGGGGTTTTCAGTTATCATGCCGCCTATGGCGACACGCCGCCGCCCCGCGGGCAGCGTAAAGTTCCCCTGCGCGCCCCGCTCCGACCCCGTGGACCCCCGCGGCGGGCGCCGCTCGCCAACGCCGTGAATTTCCAGCGCTCCAGGCCCGCTCGCGCGTGAAGGCCCGCTGAGGTGCCCGGCGCCGCGCTCGCGCTGGTCGTGGCCGCCGCGGTCCTGCACGCCGTCTGGAACGCCCTGGCCAAGCAGGGGCGCGACCAGCTCGTGTTTCTCTGGTCCTCGGTCACCCTCGCCTCGCTCGCGCTCCTGCCCTGGGCCTGGGTCTGGCTCGGCCCCGACGGGCTCGACCGCGGGGCGCTGCCGTTCGTCGCGGCGACGGTCGCGCTCCACGCGCTCTACTTCTGGGCACTCGGGCGCTCGTACGGCTCGGGCGAGTTCTCCCGCGTCTACCCGCTCGCGCGCGGCCTCGGCGTCGCGCTGGTGCCGGTCGCCGCGTTCCTGCTGTTCGACGAGCGCGTCTCGACGCTCGGCGCGACCGGCATCGCGCTCGTGGTGCTCGGGTGCGTCGGGCTGCACCTGCCGGGGCGGGCGCCGGGCGGCGCGCCCGCGGCGGCGCGGCGGGCCGGCGGGACGTGGTGGGCGCTCCTGACCGGGCTCAGCATCGCCGCGTACTCGCTCGTGGACAAGGGCGGCGTGGCCCGGCTGCACCCGGTGCCCTACATCGCGCTGATGGGCGCGGGCTCGAGCCTCGTGCTGCTCCCGGTGGTCCTCGGCCGGCGCGCGGCGCTCCGGCGGGAGTGGGCCGCGGGCTGGCGGGCGATCGTCGTGGCCTCGACGATGAACCTCACCGCCTACCTGCTCGTGCTCTTCGCCTTCCGCCTCTCGAAGGCCGGCTACGTCGTCGCGGCGCGTGAGCTCTCGATCCTGTTCTCGGCCGTGATCGGCAGCCTCTGGCTCGGCGAGGGCCGGCTCCTGCCGCGCCTCGTGGGCGCCTCCGTGGTGGTCGCGGGCGTCGCCCTGGTGGCCCTCGCGCGCTGAGAAGCCCCGCCGGTTACGGGAGGTCGAACGTCTCGGCGGCCAGGGCGGCGAGGTGGCGTCCGATGGCGAGCGAGGCGGTTGCGGCCGGCGACGGCGCGTTGAGCACGTGGATGGCGTCGGCGCCGGCGACGATGCGGAAGTCGTCCACGAGCGAGCCGTCGGCGCTCACCGCCTGCGCGCGCACGCCCGCGCCGCCCGCCGCCAGGTCGTCGGCCTCGAGCGCCGGGACGAGCCGCTGGAGCGCCCGGACGAAGGCCGGCTTGCTGAGCGAGCGGTACATCTCGTACGTCCCCATCCGCCAGTGGCGGCGCGCCATCCGCCAGAAGCCCGGGTAGGCGAGCGTGCCGGCCAGCTCCCGCGGGTGGAGGCGCAGGAAGCGGTAGCCCTCGCGCGCGAACGCGAGCACCGCGTTCGGCCCGGCCTCGACGTCGCCGTGGATGGTCCGGGTGAGGTGCACGCCGAGGAACGGGAACGCGGGGTCCGGCACCGGGTAGACGAGGCCGCGCACGAGGTCCCGGCGGTCGGACCGGAGCATGTAGTACTCGCCGCGGAACGGGACGATGCGGACGTCCGGGCGCGCGCCGGCGAGGCGCGCGACGGCATCCGAGTAGAGGCCCGCGCAGTTGACGAGCCGCCGGGCCCGCACCGCGAGCCGCCCGGCGCCGAGCTCGAGGCCGTCGCCGGTGCGCGCGACCGACACGACGCGGGCGCCCGTCTCGATCGCAACCCCGCCCTCGGCGAGCTCGCGGGCCATGGCGGCGGCGACCTCGCCGTAGTCCACGATCCCGGTCGAGGGCGAGGCGAGGGCGCGCACCGCGGCCGCGTGCGGCTCGAGCTCCCGGAGGTGCGCGGGCTCGAGCAGCTCGACCGGCACGCCGTTGGCCAGCCCACGCGCGTGGAGCGTCATGAGGCGCGGCACCTCGGCCTCGGACGTCGCGACGACGACCTTGCCGCAGCGCTCGACGCGGATGCCGTGCTCCTCACAGAACCGGTACATCAACTGCTTGCCCTCGACGCAGAGGCGCGCCTTGTGGGAGCCCGGCCGGTAGTAGATTCCCGAGTGGATGACACCCGAGTTGTGGCCGGTCTGGTGCGTCGCGAGCCGCGGCTCCTTCTCGAGGAGGACGAGCCGCGCGCGCGGCGCGCGCTCGCGGAGCGCCCGGGCGGTGGCGAGGCCCACGATGCCGCCGCCGACGATCGCGATGTCGTAGGTCACGGGGCGCTATTATAGTCGGCGCGAGGAGGGGACATGGCCCGATCGTCCTGCCCGATCTGTCGCTCGCCCCACGCCCGGCTCGGCCGGCGTCCGGCACTCGCCGCGCTCGCCGCCGCGCCCCGCGCGCTCGCCCGCGCCGTCGCGCGCGTGCCCGGCGGCGTGCTGGGGCGCCGGCCCGCGCAGCGCGAGTGGTCGGTGGCCGAGGTCCTCGCCCACCTGCTCGACGCCGAGGTCGCGCTGGGCTTCAGGGTCCGCAAGGTCGCCGCCGAGCCCGGCAGCGCGATCCCGGCGTGGGACCAGGAGCAGTGGACCGAGCGCCTGCGCCACCGCGGCGCCGATCCGGCGCGGACGCTGGCGGCGTTCGCGGCGCTGCGCGCGGCCAACGTCGCGCTCGCGCGCCGGCTCACGCCGGCCCAGCGGCGCCTGCGCGGCCGGCACCCCGAGTACGGCCCGCTCCGCGTGGACCAGATGCTCGAGCACTTCGCCGAGCACGACCTGAACCACCTGGGCCAGATCCGGACGACGCTCGGCGCCCTCCGACGGCGCTGAGCGCCCCGGGGCCGGTCGGACCCCGCCCTTTACACTAGGCGGGCCCCGGAGGGCCGAGCGGGTTGCCATCGCGCGGGGGCGCCCCTTACCATCGCGCGGGGAGGATGCGATGGCCGGCAAGCACTTCGAGGAGCTCGAGATCGGGCAGACCTTCCAGCATCAGCCCGGGCGCACGCTGACCGAGGCCGACAACGTCTTCTTCACCTGCCTCACGATGAACCCGCAGCCGCTCCACCTGGACTTCCACGCCGCGTCGAAGGCCGAGTTCGGCCGCCCGCTGGTCAACAGCCTGCTGACGCTCGCGGTCGCGGTCGGGCTGTCGGTCGGGGAGACCACGCTCGGCACGACCGTGGGCAACCTCGGCTTCGAGAAGGTCGAGTTCCCGAAGCCGATGTTCCACGGCGACACGCTCTACGCGGAGACCGAGGTGGTCGGCAAGCGCGAGTCACGCTCGCGGCCGCAGTGGGGCATCGTGACGTTCGAGCATCGCGCGCGCAACCAGCACGGGGACCTCGTGATGGTCGCGCGGCGCAACGCGATGATGCGACGGCGCGAGGCGGCGAGGTGAGCGGCCCCGGCGCCCGGCGGCTGCGCTCGATGCACTTCGTGCCCGGCGGCAACGACCGGATGTTCGCGAAGGCGCTCACGCTCCCGGCGGACGGGCTCATCCTCGACCTCGAGGACTCGGTGCCGCCGGACCGCAAGGCGGCGACGCGCCCGCACGTCGCCGGCTGGCTCGCCAACCACGATTTCGGCCCGCGCGAGCGCTGGGGGCGGATGAACCCGATCTGGGGGCCGCTCGGCCGGCAGGACGTCGAGGAGACGCTCGCCGCGCGCCCCGACGGCTACGTCGTGCCGAAGCCCCGGCACGCGGGCGACGTCCGCGAGGTCGCGCAGCTCCTGGACAAGCTCGAGCAGCGCCACGGCATCCCGAACGGGACGACCCGGCTCAAGCTGATCGCGACGGAGACGCCCGAGGGCCTGCTGAACATCCGCGAGATGGCCGCAGCCTCTCCGCGGATCGTCGCGATCTCCTGGGGGGTCGAGGACCTCGGCGCCGCGCTCGGGCTCACGCGCGTCCGCGACGACGACGGGCGCTACCTCGACATCCCCCGCTACGCGCGCGTCATGTGCGTGATCGCCGCCGTCGCCGCGGGCGTCGAGCCGCTCGACAGCGTCTACACCGACATCGCCG
>MGBU01000002.1 GCA_001790205.1 Candidatus Rokubacteria bacterium GWA2_73_35
CCCTCGCGGATCCGCGCGCGCAGCGCCTCCGCGATGCGGTGGTAGCGAGGCACCCTGCCGTTCGCTCTGCCGTTCATGGCCCCCCGGTGTTCTAGAACTCCCCCGGCCCACGCGCCCGGCGGGCGCGAGGACGGGAAAGAACGGGTTCGCGCCGCCCGCCTGGGCGGGGGGCCGCGACGCATCCATTGTAGGGCGCCGGCGCGCGGCGGCGCAAGGGCCAGAGCCGCAGGGCCGCCCAGCTTGACAGGAGGCGGTGGCTTCTCTATTTTTGGCGGGCGTTCCAGATGGTGACTGCTGTTCCAGATACGAAACCGCGGTTCCCTGGCCCGCGAGGGAGGCCCCCATGAGAAGGCTCGTCGCCGCCGCCGCCGGCGCCTGGTTCGTCGCGCTCCTCGCCGTCCCGGTCCACGCGCAGCCGAAGACGGTGCGCATCTGGCAGACCGAGACCGAGCCCCAGACGCTCGCGATGCTCAACCAGATCGCCGCCGACTTCCAGAAGGTCCGGCCCGACATCGAGGTGAAGATCGAGGGGCTCGCGTGGGGCGACCTCGAGAAGAAGCTGACCGCGGCGCTGGCCGCGGGGGCGCCGCCGGACGCCTCGCACGGCCAGCCCATCACCTGCGCCGCGTTCGCCGCCAAGGGACTGCTCCGGCCCCTCGACGACCTGGTGGAGACGCTCGGCCGGGACAACCTCGTCGATGCCTTCCGCAACCTCTGCCGGCGCGAGGGCCGCTACTACGGGGTCGGGCACTCGCCGGCGTCCTCGGTCTTCGTCTACCGTAAGGACCTCCTCGCCCAGAAGGGCCTCAAGGTGCCGCGGACCTGGGATGAGCTGATCCAGGTCGCCGACGCGCTCCGGGAGGTCAAGGACGGCCAGGTCGTCCGCTACGGCCTCACCATGACCGGCGCGCCCCTCTTCATCAACATCGGGGTCGGCGAGTTGCTCAAGACCAACAACGGCCGGCTCTTCGACGGGAAGGGGCGCCCGACCCTCACCGAGAAGCCCGTCATCGAGCTGCTCGACTTCTACAAGAAGCTGAACCGCGTCCTGCCGCCGGGCTGGACCGGGCACGGCTACCTCGACACGTTCGCCAACCTCGCCAACGGCAAGGCGGCGATGCTCTACCAGGCCTACGGGCGCGGCGTCGGGTACATCGAGAAGTACGCCGCCAAGGAGCTGGCGGACCCCGCGCACTTCGCCGTCACCGACAAGGTGGTCGGGCCCTCGGGCAAGACGCCGGCGGCCCAGCTCGACAGCGAGCCCTGGATGGTCTTCAAGAACGCCAGGAACGGCGCCGAGGCGGTGGAGTTCCTCAAGTTCTTCTTCAGGGACGACAACTACATCCGCTACCTCCACACCGTGCCGATCCACCTCCTGCCGATCACCAAGTCCGCCTACAAGAACCCGAAGTACGCCGACAACCCGACGATCCGCAAGTGGCGGTCGTGGGTGGACATGCAGGAGAAGTACTTCCGCAACGACTGGATCAAGCCGATCCTCGTCACCGAGTGGGACGACCTCCAGAAGCCCTACCTCCTGGAGGTCATGGGCTCCGGTATCCTGGTGGACATGGTGATGGACGCGGTGAAGGGCATGGCCTCGCCCGAGGCGGCCTCCAAGGCCCAGAAGCGGGTCGAGGAGCTGCTCGCGCGCGGCGGCTACCTCAAGAAGTAGCGGGAGCCTGCGAGCGTGACCGTCCACGCGGGTGCGGCCGCGCGCGTCCGGGCGCGGCCGCGCCGGCGGCTCGGGCCGGCGGCCCTCGGCGTGCTGGGTGTGCTGCCGGCCCTGCTGCTGATCGCGGCCCTCATCGCCTACCCGGTCGGGTACTCGATCTGGCTGAGCCTCCTCGACAAGCACTCCTTCTTCCCCGCGGAGCGCTGGGTCGGGCTCGACAACTACGTCTACCTCCTGCGCGACACCGAGTTCTGGGACAGCCTGTGGAAGGGCGTCGTCTACGCCACGGGCACCACCGCGCTCCAGCTCGTGGCCGGCGTCGTCGCCGCCCTCGTGCTGCACCAGCCCTTCGTCGGCCGCACGCTGGTGCGGGCCCTCGTGCTCTTCCCCTACATGATCCCGACCATCGTGGCCGTGATCGTGTGGCGCTGGCTGCTCAACGAGACCTACGGCCTCGTCGACTACCTGCTGGTCGCCTGGGGCCTGGTCCGGCAGCCGATCGTGTGGCTCGGCACCGAGCACGTGATGACGTCGCTGATCGGCATGAGCGTCTGGCAGTTCACGCCCTTCGTGGTGATCAGCGTGCTGGCCCGCCTGCAGACGATCCCGCCCGAGCTCTACGAGGCGGCCCGCGTGGACGGTGCCTCGCCCTGGGGCCGCTTCCGCTGGATCACGCTCCCCCAGCTCCGGGCGGTCCTGTTCGTGGTGATCCTCCTGCGCTCGATCTGGATGTTCACCAAGTTCGACACGGTGTGGCTCTGGGGCGAGGGCGCCGGCGCGGGCCGCGAAATCCGGACGCTCCCCGTCTACGCGTACATGCGCACCTTCACCTACTACCAGGCCGGGTACGGCGCCGCGCTCGCCGTCGTCATGCTGCTGATGCTGATGGCGGCCACGGTCGCGTACTTCCGGCTCTTCTGGCGCGAGGAGGAGGCGGCGTGAGGCGCGTGACCCGCCTGGCGCTCTACGCGGCCGCGCTGGGGCTCGCGGCGCAGGCGATCTTCCCGTTCCTCTGGATGCTCTCGACCTCCCTCAAGCCCCCGCGCGAGGTGCTGGCCACGCCGCCGGGCCTGGTGCCCGCCGCGCCGACGCTCGACAACTTCGTCCGCCTCCTCACCGAGACGGCGTTCATCACCTACTTCCGCAACAGCGTGCTGGTCGCGGGCCTGACCGTGCTCCTCACCACCCTGGTCGGGGCCGTGGGCGCGTACAGCCTCACGCGCTTCCGCTTCCCCGGGCGGGAGGCGGTCGCGAAGCTGATCCTCGCGACCTACATGTTCGCGCCGATCCTGATCGTGGTCCCGATCTACATCATGGCGCGGCGGCTCGGGATCGTGAACACGCACACGGCGCTCGTGCTGTCCTACACGTCGTTCAGCCTGCCGTTCGCGCTCTGGCTCCTGCGCGCGTTCTTCCAGTCGATCCCGCTGGACCTCGAGGAGGCCGCGCTGGTCGACGGCGCGGGCCGGCCGCGCGCGGTCGCCTACGTCGTCGCCCCGCTCGCGCTGCCCGGGCTGCTCGCGACCGCGATCTTCACGTTCACGCTGGCGTGGAACGACTACATCTTCACCCTCATCCTGATCGCCTCGGACGAGCTCAAGACGTTGCCGGTCGGCGTGCAGGACCTCTTCGCGGCCGCCGTGGTGGACTGGGGCCTCGTCATGGCGGCGGGGGTGCTGATCACGATCCCGGCGCTCGCCTTCTTCATGGCCGTGCAGCGCCACCTCGTGGCGGGCTGGGGGAGCGGAGGGCTCAAGGGATGACGGTCACGCGGTACGTGTCGCCGGCGGTGGAGCGCGCCTTCGCCATCCTCGAGGCGCTGGCCGAGGCGCGCGAGATGGGGCTCAGCGAGCTGGCCCGGGCCCTGCGCCTCGGCAAGAGCTCCGTCTACCGCCTGCTCAACACGCTGGTCTCCACGGGCTACGTGGAGAAGCGCCCCGACAGCGGCCGCTACCGGTTGACCTACCGGCTCTCGCTCCTGGCCGGCGCCGCGTCCGAGCGCTCCGGCCTCGCGGACGCGGCGGCGCCGGTGCTGCGCCGGCTCGCCGCCGAGACCGCCGAGAGCGCCAACCTCGGCGTGCTGGAGGGCGGCGTGGTCGTGAACCTGCTCCGCGTGGAGGGTCCGCAGCCGCTCCGCCTCCACCTCGCCCTGCCCGGCGGCGTGCCGCCGCACGCCACCGGCCTCGGCAAGGTGCTCCTCGCCGCGCTCGGGCCCGCGGAGCTGCGGGCCCGGCTCGGCTCGGCGCCGCTCGCGCGCCTGACGCCCAGGACCATCCGGGACCGCCGGACGCTCCGCGCCGAACTGGAGCGCGTCGGGCGGCTGGGCTACGCGGTGGACGACGAGGAGTGCAGCCTCGGCCTGCGCTGCGTCGCCGCGCCCGTCCGCGACCGGTCCGGCGAGGTGATCGCGGCCGTGAGCATCGCCGCGCCGGCCCACCGGCTGCCGCGCGAGCGCGTGCCGGAGGTCGCGCGAACGGTGACGCTCGCCGGCCGCGAGCTGTCGCGTCGACTCGGCCACGGCGAATGGAGGGCACGCGCATGACCGTCCGCTTCGGGTTCTCCCTGCAAGGACGCGGTGCCCTGGCCGACCGCGACACGCTCGGCACGCTCGCCCGCCGCGCCGAGGCGCTCGGCTACGACTCGATCTTCGTGACCGACCGCCTCGTCATCCCGGCGGCGGCCACGAGCGCGTACCCCTACTCCCCCACCGGCGCGTTCCCGCTCGGCCCGGACGAGCCGTGGCTCGAGGCCCTGACCGCGCTCATGTGGCTGGCGACGATCACGGAGCGCATCCGCGTGGGCACCAGCGTCCTCGTCGTCCCCTACCGGAACCCGATCGCGACCGCCAAGGCGCTCGCCACCGCCGACCACCTCTCCGGCGGGCGGATCATCCTCGGCGCCGGCGTCGGCTGGTGGCGGGAGGAGTTCGCGGCGCTCGGCGTGCCCTTCGCGGAGCGCGCGGCGCGGACGGACGAGGCGCTCCGCCTGATGAAGGCGGTCTGGACGGGCGAGCGCGTGAGCTTCGAGGGGCGCTTCTGGCGGGTGCAGGACGCCGGCGGCACGCGCCCGCGCCCGGCCCAGCGCCCCCACATCCCCGTCTGGATCGGCGGCCACAGCGAGGGCGCGCTGCGCCGCGTGGTGGCCCTGGCCGACGGCTGGCACCCCCTCGGCCTGCGCCCGCCGGTCCTGCTCCACCCCGAGGAGCTGGGCGGGAAGATCCGCCGCCTCCGCCAGCTCGCCGAGGAGGCCGGGCGCGACCCGGCGACGCTCACCGTCGCCTTCAAGGCGCCGGTCGCGCTGCGCCGCGAGCCCGGGGGCCCGCGCGGCGTGCTCGCCGGCACCGCCGCGGAGGTCGCGGAGGACCTGACCCGCTACGTCGCCGCGGGCGTCGAGCACTTCGTGCTCGACTTCACCGAGCCGACGCCCGCCGGGATGCTGGAGACCCTCGAGCGCTTCGCCGCCGGGGTGCGGCCCCGCGTCGGGCGCTGAGGCGCCGCGCGCCTCAGGCCTGCGCGGCGAGCTCGCGGCTCAGGGCGATCAGGCGCTCGAGCCGCTCCCGCGCGGCGCCCGCGTCGATCGAGCGCGCCCCCAGCTCGACGCCCTCCTTGAGGTCGCGCGCCTTGGCGCCCGCGACGAGGGCCGCCGCCGCGTTCATCAGGACGATGTCGCGCCGCGGCCCCGGCTCCCCGCGCAGGATGCCGCGGATGATCTCGGCGTTCTGCTCGCGGTCGCCGCCGAGGAGATCGTGGATCGAGGCGCGCGGCAGGCCGAAGTCCTCGGGGCGCACGGCGAACGTCCGCACGACGCCCTCGCGGACCTCCGAGACGCGGCTCTCGCCCGTGTTCGAGATCTCGTCCAGGCCGTCGGCGCCGTGGACGACGAAGGCCCGGTGCGTGCCGAGCTCGGCGAGCACGCGCGCGAGCGGCTCGGTCAGCGCGGCCGCGTAGACGCCGACCACCTGCGCGTTGGCGCCCGCGGGGTTCGTGAGCGGCCCGAGCATGTTGAACACGGTGCGGACGCCCATCTCGCGGCGGGCGGCCATCACGTGCTTCATCGCGGTGTGGAGCAGCGGCGCGTAGAGGAAGCCGATGCCGACCTCGTCCACGCAGCGCGCGACCTTCTGGGGCGAGAGGTCCAGGGCGACGCCGAGCGTCTCCACCACGTCGGCGGAGCCGCAGAGCGAGGAGACCGAGCGGTTGCCGTGCTTGGCCACCCTGAGCCCGGCGCCCGCGACGACGAAGGCCGTCGCCGTCGAGACGTTGAAGGTGCCCGCCGCGTCGCCGCCCGTGCCGCAGGTGTCGATCAGCATGTCGCGGTCGGTGCCGGTGAGCGCCGTGACGCCGTCGGGCTCGGTGCGGATGCGGACGGCCTTCTGGCGCATCACCTGCGCGAAGCCGATCAGCTCCTCGACGGTCTCGCCCTTCATGCGGAGCGCGGTGAGGAACGCGGCGATCTGGGCGTTCGTCGCCGCGCCCGACATGATCGCCTCCATCGCGGCGGCGGCCTCGATGCGCGTCAGGTCCCGGCGGTCCATCAGCGTGCGGAGCGCCTCGGTGATGATCGGGCTCGTCATCGTCTGTTCCCTCCAGCCGGCCTCGGTCCCGCTAGTATACGGCTCCGCCCCCGGGAACGAATCGCGGGGTCGAGCCGCGCCCCGGGTTCCCCGGGGCGCGTGCGAGCGCCGGGGGGCTTGGGGGGCCCGTCGAGGCCCCCCATGTCTTCAGAGCCCCAGGTACGCCTGCCTGACGTGGCCCGACTGGGCGAGCTCGGCGCGCGTGCCGGCGAGCGCGATGCGCCCGTTCTCGATCACGTAGCCGCGGTGCGACAGCTCGAGCGCGCGCGCGACGTTCTGCTCGACGAGGAGCACCGTGGTGCCGCGCGCGTTGATCGCGCGCAGGTTCTCGAAGATCAGCTTGACCGTGACCGGCGCCAGCCCGAGGCTCGGCTCGTCGAGCAGCAGGAGCTTCGGCGCCGCCATCAGCCCGCGCCCGATCGCGCACATCTGCTGCTCGCCGCCCGAGAGCGTGCCGGCGAGCTGCGCCTGCCGCTCGCGCAGGCGCGGGAAGAGCGTGAACACCAGGTCGAGGGCGTCGCTTCGGCGGCGCCGGGCGCGCCGCGCGGCGCCGAGCTCGAGGTTCTCGCGCACCGTCATCGTCGGGAAGAGCTGGCGGGCCTCCGGGACGTGGGCGATCCCGCGCGCGACGACCTGCGCCGGGCCGAGCCCGTCGAGCCGCTCGCCCTCGAACTCGACGCGCCCCCGGCGCACCGGGAGCAGCCCCGTGATCGCCCGGAGCGTCGTCGTCTTGCCCGCGCCGTTCGAGCCGATCAGCGCCACCACCTCGCCCGCGCGCACCTCGAGGGAGACGTCGCGCACCGCGACGAGGTCGCCGTAGCCGGCCTCGACGGCGTCAAGCCGGAGCTGTGCCGACATACTCCTCGCCCAGGTACGCCTCGATGACCTTCGGGTGGTTCGCGATGGCGGCCGGCGGCCCCTCGGCGATCCGCTCGCCGAAGCTCAGCACGAGGATGCGGTGCGAGAGCGCCATGACCGCGCGCATGTTGTGCTCGATCAACAGGATCGAGACGCCGTCGGCGTGGATCCGGCCGATGAGCTGCACCATCGTCTCGGTCTCCGCCGGGTTGAGCCCCGCCATCACCTCGTCGAGCAGCAGGAGCGTGGGCTCGGTCGCGAGCGCGCGGGCCAGCTCGAGCCGCTTGCGCTCCGCGAGCGTCAGCCCGGCCGCGCGCACCCCCTGCTTGCCGGCGAGGCCGACCCGCTCGAGCACGGCCGCGGCGCGCGCGGCCGCCGCCGCCGGGTGCGCGTGGCGCGCGAGCGCGCCGACCTTCACGTTGTCGAGCGCGCTCATGCGGGGGAACGGCCGGACGAGCTGGAACGTGCGCGCCAGCCCGAGGCGGCAGATCGCGTGCGGCTTGAGCCCGACGAGCGGGCGGCCGCGAAAGCTCACGCTCCCGGCGTCGGGCCGGAGGAAGCCGGAGAGGAGGTTGAACGCCGTCGTCTTCCCCGCCCCGTTCGGGCCGATGAGCCCGAGCATCTCGCCCTCCGCCAGGGCGAAGCTCAGGTCGTGCACCGCCTGGAGCCCGCCGAAGCGCTTGCTGAGCCCCCGCGCCTCGAGCAGGCTCATGGCCGGGCCCGCCGGCGCGCGAGCGCCCGCGCCAGGCGCGGGTACGCGCCCTCGGGCAGGAAGAGCACGACGCCGATCAGCAGGAGCCCGTAGGCGATCAGGTGGGCGCCGTACAGCCCGCTCTGCCCGAAGTAGAAGCGCGAGAGCTCGCCGAGGGGCGTGAGGATGAAGGAGCCGAGGATCGGCCCGAGCAGCGTGCCGGCGCCGCCCACGATCGGCCGGAGGATGATCTCGACCGACATCGGGATCCCGAACACCGCGTTCGGCTGGAGCGAGAACAGGTAGAACGCGTAGAACGTCCCGCCGAGCCCGGTGAGGAACGACGAGACCAGCATCGCCAGGAGCTTGTACCGCAGCGTATCCACCCCGAGCGCCTCCGCCGCGCCCTCGTCCTCGCGGATCGCGGCGAGGTAGGCGCCGAAGCGCCGGCGCTCGATGGCCCAGGCGACGCCGGTCGCGAGCAGCAGGAGGGCGAGCGCGATGTAGTAGTAGGCCCGGTTGTCCTGGAACTGGAACTGGCGCGGGTCGCCCGTGAACGTGATGTAGAGCCCGAGCGCGCCGCCGAGCGCGTCGATGTTCGACGCCGCGATCCGGCCCACCTCGGCGAACGCCACCGTCAGCAGCACGAAGTAGAAGCCGCGCAGGCCGAAGCGGAAGCCGAGGTAGCCGATGACGCCGCCGAGCACGGCCGCGAGCGCCGCGCCGGCGAACATCCCCACCCACGGCGTGAGCCCCAGCTCGTTCGAGAGCATCGCCGCCGTGTAGCCGCCCACGCCGACGAAGGCCGCGTGGCCCGCGGAGAGCTGGCCCGCGTAGCCCCCGACGATGTTCCACGCCTGCCCGAGGTACGCGTAGAAGAAGATCAGGATGAAGATCGTCACGGCGTACGAGCTCAGCACGGCCGGGAGCGCCAGCAGCACCAGGAGCGCGGCGAGCCCCCCCCACCTCATGGCGCGCGCTTGCCGAAGAGCCCGGCGGGCCGGAACAGGAGGATCAGGATCAGCAGCGAGAAGCTCACCAGCTCCTTGAGCGAGGGGGCGAGGAAGACGGCGCCGAGCGACTCGGCGACCGAGACGAGGAGGCCCCCGATGAAGGCGCCGAGCAGGCTCCCCATGCCGCCGATGATCACGATGTTGAAGGAGGTGATCGAGAGCGAGAGCCCCGTGGCGGGCTGGAACGGCAGGAGCGGCGACACGAGCGCGCCGGCGGCGCCCACGCACGCCGCGCCGATGCCGAACGCCGTCGCGTACACCCGCCGGACGTCGGTCCCGATGACCAGCGCCCCGTACGGATTGTCGGCCGCGGCGCGGATCGCCCGGCCGAGGTCGGTGCGGAAGAGGAACAGCCACAGGAGCAGCGTCAGCAGCACCGCGACGCCGAAGGTGACGAGCCGGCCGACGTCCACGAACACCGGGCCCAGCCAGATCGTGGACGCCGCGAGCGGCGACCGCACGCGCTCGGGCTCGGGCCCGAACGCCATGAGGGCGGCGTTCTCGAGGACGAGCGCGACGCCGAGCATCAGGAGGATCTGCATCTCGTGCGGCGCGTCCACGATGCGCTGCACGAGCCCCCGCTGCACGGCGAGGCCGAGCGCGAAGAGCGCGACGGCGGAGATCACGAACCCCACGTACGGGTCGAGCCCGGCCCGCCGCGAGAGCAGGAGCGCGATGTACATCCCCCACACCATCATGTCGCCGTGCGCGAAGTTGATGACGCGCATGACGCCGAAGATGAGCGTGAGGCCGACGGCCATGAGGCTGTAGACGCCCCCGAAGAGGAGGCCGCTCAGCAGCCCCTGCGCGACGAGGACCGCGTCCAGGCTCAGGCCTTCGGCCGCGGGAAGACGAACTTCCTCTCCGCCGACTCCTTGGGCCAGACGACCGTGGGCCGGAGCCCGAGGATCTGGATCATCGCCGGGATCGCGTTCGGGTTGTCGCCGAGCTCGTTGAACCGGACCGGCCCCGCGGAGACCATGAGCTGGCCTTGCCAGTCGGTCTTCTTCATCGCGGCGACGATCGCCTCGGCGTCGGTCGACCGGGCGCGCTCGAGGATGTCCGCGATGAGCATCATCGCGTCGTACGAGTAGCCGGAGTTCGTGTCGAAGGTCTTCCCGCCCGAGCGCTTCCGGTACTCCTCGGCCACGGCCCGCGTCTTCGGGTTCTTGAAGTCGGGCCAGGGCACGCTCGTCAGCACGTACTCGAGGTCCTCCTTGAGCGCCGCGAGCTGGCCCGCCTCGTAGAGCCCCGGGCTGCCGGGGCCCACGATGCCCATGATCTCGACCCGCTGCTTGCGCAGCTCGGGCAGCAGGAGCTGGGCGCTCGCCGGACGCGTGATGGGCGCGATGATGTCCGGCTTGAGCGCCTTCGCGCGCGACACCTCGGTGGAGAGGTCCGAGGGCGGCTCCGGCCACGGGATCACCTCGACGATGTCCCAGGCGGGCTTGGCCGCCTTGTGCGCCGCGACGAAGCCGCGGGCCTGGAGCTGGCCGAAGAGGTCGTTGGCGTGCATCACGACGATGCGCTTCGGCGAGACGCCGGCCTCCTTGAAGATCTCGCCGAAGTACTGCACGGCCTTGCGCCCGAACGAGCTGCCCGTCGGGAAGTTCCGGTAGACGAACTGGAGCTTCTGCTGCCCCTCGCGCACCGACTTCGCCACGTTGGCGGTGATCGGGTCCGCCGCGGCGATGTCGATCAGGAACGGCACGCGCCGCTGCTGGACGACGGGCACCATGGCCGCCGCGTCGCCCGAGTTGAACGGCCCCTGGAGCATCTGCGCGCCGGCGTTGATCAGGCGCTCGGCCTCGGCGCGCGCCACGTCGCCCTTGGTCTGCGTGTCGCCGAGCAGCAGCTCGAGCTTCATCCCGCCCAGCGCCTTGATGCCGCCGGCCGCGTTGATCGCCTCGGCGGCCATCTGGGCGCCGACCCGGCACGCCTGGCCGGGCTCGGCGAGCGGGCCCGTCACCGGGTGGATGACGCCGATCTTGAAGGTCTTCGCCTGGGCCCGGAGCGGCAGCGGAAACCCGACGACGGCGGCGCCGGCCGCGGCCGTCTTGAGCAGCGTGCGACGGGTGACCCGGGTGCTCGCCATGACGCAGCCTCCTTTGTGTACGCGGATCAACTCTGTTCCCTGTGTGTTCCCGGTTGCTCTGTCAGTTGGCCGTGTTTCCGGGAACGATCTCAGGCTCGATCGTAAACAGCTCGGGCTTCGAAGGATCGACGGTGATCCGCACCCAGTGCGTGTCGGGATCGCCGAACACCTCGACGCGGGTGAAGTTCTCGTAGAAGCGCCGGGTCTTCTTGCTGATGAGCGGCTTGTTCACGCGGAAGAGGTGCGTGTCGCCGTGCACGAACAGCACGGGCTTGGGGAACGACTCCATCTCGGTCACCAGCGCATCGACCAGCGCGTCATAGGCTGTGCCCTCGGCATCCTTCGGTATTCTACCGCCAGCACTCCGCACGTAGCGGCTCTTGAGGCTCTCGGTCCAATGGGACTCGAAGGCGACGTTCGCCTGGGTGAGGAGCACGAGCCCACGCACCTCAGGTGCTCTCGCCGCGGCGAACGCCTTCTTCATCCACGCAAGATTCGCCGCCTTGCGCCCGGCGTGCTCGGCGTCCATCTCGGGCGTCCGGCCAAGATTGTCGTTGCTGCCCACGGTGTGCAGGGTCGCGAACACCACCCCGTTCGTGGTCCAGGTCAGGTTCTCGCGGTACTTGGCAAAGCCCTGGTCCTTTGCCTGGCTGTCCACCGGCATCGTCCGCTGCCCGAGGCTCCGTCCCTCCGGGAAGAACATCTCGCGCAGCTTGGCGAGCCGCTCGAGCGGATCGACCTTGCGGGCCTTGAGCAGGTGACAGTCGGTCCAGTCATTGTCGCCGGGCGTCAGCACGAACGGGTGCGCCGAGCGCTGGAACGACGCGAGCACGCGCGCGAAGCTCTCGTCGGTGCAGGGCATGGAGATCCTGTCGGGGTTGCGGTTGTAGGGCCTCGGGTCCGCCTCGAAGTCGCCCACGTGGACGACGAAGGCCAGGTTCTCCCGGTTCATCACCGCGATCATCCGGTCGAACTCCTCCTGGTTGCGCTTCGAGTAGGCCGTATCGCCGATCGCCGCGAACTGGAACTTCTGGCTCTGCGCGTCGGCAACGCCGGCGAATGCAGAGAAAACGATGGCCACAGCGAGCGCAACCGGAAAGATCGTGAGGCGTCCCTGGGCGCTCAATTCCTTGATCATCTCAGGCATCTCCTTCGGTCACGACGACCGCGTGGGCCAAGTATGTCGGATCGGGCGATCGCCCGCGGGGGTCCCGGCGCGGCGAGCCCGTCGAGGTAGAGCCGCTCGAGCTCGCGAACCAGCGCCTCGGGACCGAGCCGCCCCCGCGGGTCGTACCAGGCGTCGAGCGTGTTCAGCATGGCGAAGAGCGCGAACGCCGCGACGCTCGGGTCGACCCGGCGGAAGGCCCGCCGCCGCATCCCCTCGCGGATCAGGCCCCGCACGAGGTCGAGATACGCGCGCTCCCGGACGACGATGCGGCGGCGCCGCTCCGGCGACAGGTACGCCATCTGCCCGAAGAGGATCGCGAGGTTGTTCGGGTGCTGCCAGTGGAACCGCGCGTGGGCCCGCATGACGCCACGGAGCCGCGCCACCGGCTCGTCCGCGGCCGCCACCGCCCCGCGCGCGCCCGCGAGGATGCCGGCCATCGAGTCGTCGCAAATCCGGAAGAGCAGCTCCTCCTTGTCCCGGACGTGATAGTAGATCCCGGGCTTCGACACGCGGGCGAGGCGCGCCAGCCGGCTCACGCTGGCGGCCGCGAAGCCGTCGGCCGCGAACAGCGCGGCGGCGCTGCGCATCACCCGGTCGAGGCGCGTCTTTCTGGGCATCGAAACTATACCGACCGGTCAGTTTTCATCGCCGCCCTTGTAGCCCAGGACGGGACGCCTGTCAACCGGCCGCGCGGCGGGCGTCAGCCGCCGAGCAGCTCCTTGGCGATGATCAGGCGCTGGATCTGGTTGGTGCCCTCGTAGATCTGCATGATCTTGGCGTCGCGCATGAAGCGCTCGACCGGGTACTCGCGCGTGTAGCCGTAGCCGCCGAAGATCTGCACGGCGTCGGTCGCGACCTTCATGGCCGCGTCCCCCGCCCAGCACTTCGCCATCGAGGCCTCGTAGGTGTTGCCGCGGATGCCGGCGTCCACCTGCCGGGCGGCGTGGTGCACCATGAGGCGCGCGCCGTGGACCTGCATCGCCATGTCCGCCAGCATGAACTGGATGCCCTGGAACAGGGCGATCGCCTGGCCGAACTGCTGCCGCTCCTTGGCGTAGCCGACGGCGGCGTCGAGCGCGGCCTGGCCGATCCCGACCGCCATCGCGCCCGTCGCGGGGCGCGTGATGTCGAGCGTCTGCATCGCGATCCTGAACCCCTCCCCCTCCCCGCCGAGCCGCTGCGCGACGGGCACCGCGCAGTCGGTGAAGTGGAGCGCGACGGTGGGCGAGGCGCGGATGCCCATCTTCTTCTCCTTCTTGCCGACGGAGAAGCCGGGCGTGTCCCGGTCCACCAGGAACGCCGTGACGCCCCTGGCGCGCTGCTTCGGGTCCACCGTCGCGAACACGACGAGCACGTCGGCGTGGTCGCCGTTCGTGCACCACTGCTTGGAGCCGTTGAGCACGTAGCGGTCGCCCCGGCGGACCGCCGTGGTCCTGAGGCTCGCCGCGTCGGAGCCGGCGCCCGGCTCGGAGAGCGAGTACGCCGCGAGCAGCTCCCCGGTCGCGAGGCGCGGCAGGTAGCGCGCCTTCTGCTCGTCGCTGCCGGCCAATAAGATAGGCAGCCCGCCGAGCGGCTGGTCGAGGAACTGGGTGGCGGTCGCCGCGCACGCCCAGGCGATCTCCTCGCTCACGAGCGAGAGCGCGAGGCAGCCCAGGTCGCTCCCGCCCCACGCCTCGGGCACCCAGATGCCGAACAGGCCCGACTCGAGGATGGCCTGCATCGACTCCTCGGGGTACTGCTCGGTCTCGTCGTAGTGGGCCGCGTGCGGCGCGATCCGCTCGCGCGCGATCTTCCGCGCGAGGTCGCGGATCGCCCGCTGGTCGTCGGTCAGGTAGAAGAGGTCGTTCATGGCCGTCTCCTTCATGGGGGGCTCCGGGCGCCCCCCAAGCCCCCCGGACGCTCGCACACGCCCCGGGGGACCCGGGGCGCGGCTCGATGGATGCGATTCGTTCAGATGATCCCGCGCGCCCGCAGATCCGCGAGCCGCGCCGGAGGATACCCGAGCACCCCGCCGTAGATCGTCTCATTGTGCTCGCCGAGGCGGGGCGGGAAGCCGAGCGGCGGCGGGTCGCCCACGGGCGGCGCGGGCAGCGCGAGCTCGATGCCCGTGCGGGGGTCCCGGACGCGCACGAGCGCCGACGCGACGAGCGGGTCCGCCACCACGTCGGCGAGCGTGGCGACGCGCGCGACGGGGACGCCCGCCGCGCGCAGCTGCGCGAGCGCCTCGTCGGTCGCGAGCCGCGCGAAGCACTCCGCGAGCGCCCGGTGCAGGCGCGGCGCGTCGGCGACCCGCCCGGCGTTGGTCGCGTACGCGGGCCGGTCCACGCCGGCGAGCGCCGGGAGGCGCGCGAGCGCCGCCCACTGCGCGTCGTTGCCGACGGCCACGTAGACCCAGCCCTCGCGCGTCGCGAACACCGAGACCGGCGCGAAGAACTGGTGCGTGTTGCCCCGGCGCGTGACGCGCTCGCCCAGGCTCGCGCCGAGTACCAACGGCGCGACCAGCCAGGACACCGCGCTCCGCAGCATCGAGAGGTCGATCCGCGCGCCGCCGCCGCGGCGCGCGCGCCGGTAGAGCGCCTTCATCACCTCGCCGTAGCCGTGCTCGGCGGCGCCGAGGTCCACCATGGGCAGGCCGAACACGGTCGGCGGGCCCTCGGGCTCGCCGGTCAGCTCCATGAAGCCCGCGCGCGCCTGGAGGACCGGGTCGTACGCGGCCTCGTCGTGGGCGGGCCCGAAGCCCGTGATGCCGAGCCAGACCAGGTCCGGCACGGCCGCCGCGAGCGTCGTGTAGTCGATCCCGAGGCGGCCGTAGCTGCGCGGGCGCTGGTTCGTGGCGAAGACGTCCACGCGGAGGGCGCCGAGCAGCTCGAGCAGGAGCGCCCGGCCCTCGGGCTCCGCGAGGTTCAGCGTGACGGCCTCCTTGCCGCAGTTGTTCGGCAGGAAGTAGCTCCGCATGCCGGGCTCGCCGAGCACGTCGCGCCCGACGAAGCGGTTCGGGTCGGGGTGCGCGGCGTTCTCGACGCGGACCACCCGGGCGCCGTCGCAGGCGAGCCGGTACGTGAGGAACGGCAGGACGGTGGCCTGCTCGAGCGAGAGGACGGTGAGGCCGTCGAGGGCGCGGCTCACGTCGTCGCGCGGCGGTCCACGACGCGCACCGCCTTGCCCGCGGGCCGCTCGAGCTCCCCGAGCGCGCAGAGCCGGACCTCGGGCGAGAGCGCGAGCCGGTCGTGCAGCGCGCGCCGGACCCGCGCCGCGACCGACGGGTCGCAGTCGGGCTCGGTCTCGACGTGGATGGTCATCCGCTCGCCGCCGCCCTCGGAGTCGAGCACGATCCGGTACTCGTGGCTCACGCCGGCGTGCCGGAGCAGCACGGTCTCGACCTGGCGCGGGTAGAAGTTGACGCCCTTGAAGATGAGCATGTCGTCCGTGCGCCCGCGCAGCCGGTCCAGGCGCAGCGCCGTGCGCCCGCAGTCGCAGCGCGCGCGCGCGACGACGCGCGTCAGGTCGTGGGTGCGGTAGCGCACGAGCGGCAGCCCCGCGCGCGTGAGCGTCGAGACCACCAGCTCGCCCTCGGCGCCGTCGGGGCGCGGCGCCCCCGTCGCCGGGTCCACGATCTCGACGAAGAAGTGGTCCTCCCACACGTGGATCCCGGCGCGCGCGGCGCAGTCGATGCCCAGGCCGGGGCCGCCGGTCTCGGTCATGCCGATGATGTCGAACGTGCGGATCCGGAGCTCGCGCTCGATGCGCGCGCGCAGCTCGTCCGACCAGATCTCCGAGCCGAAGATCCCGACGCGGAGGGCGAGCGTGCCGAGGTCGAACCGCTCCTCGCGCGCCACCTCGAGGAGGCGCAGCGGGTACGTCGCGATCGCGGTCACGACGGTCGCCCCGAGGTCGCGCATGAGCGTGAGCTGGAGGGCGGTCCGGCCGGCGCCCGTCGGGATCACCATCGCGCCGAGCCGCTCGGCGCCGTAGTGGAAGCCGAAGCCGCCGGTGAAGAGGCCGAACGAGGGCGTGATCTGGATGACGTCGCCGGGGCCCACGCCGGCGGCGACGTAGCAGCGCGCCATCACCTCGCCCCACTGCTCGACGTCGGCGGCGGTGTACGGGTTCAGGATCGGGTGGCCCGTCGTGCCGCTCGACATGTGGATGCGGCGGTAGCCGTCCTCGCGCGCGCACGCGAGCCCGAACGGGTAGGCGTCGCGCAGGTCCGCCTTGGTGAGGAACGGCAGGCGCCGCCAGTCCTCGAGCCGCCGGAGGTCCTCCGGGCGGACGCCGCCGAGCCGGCGCGCGTGGGCGGGCGCGCGCAGGAGCCGCCCGAGCGTCGCGCGCATCCGCTCGAGGGCGAGCCGCTCCAGGGGCTCGCGCTCGAGCGCCTCGAGCGCCGGCTGGAACATCGGCAGAGGAGCGCCCACGACGGGGCAGTGTAGCGTGCGCGGTCGGCCAGCGGCAATGCGCTACGATGAGGCGTTCGCCCCAGGCTCCCCATGAGCGCGACATCCGGCGACGATCTCCTGGCGACCGCCGTCGCCGCCCACGGCGGCCCGGCGCGCTGGCGCGAGGTCCGCGAGGTCACGGCGAGGCTCCGCTCCGGCGGCCTGGCACTCGCCGCGCGCGGCCGGCCGCGGGCGTTCCGCGCCTACGAGGCGCGCATCCTGACGGCCGAGCCGCGCGTCGTGATCGCGCCCTACCCGCGCCCCGGGCTGCGCGGCGTCTTCGAGGCGCGCGCGGTGCGGATCGAGACCGAGGCGGGCGCGACGCTGGCCCGGCGCGAGGACCCCCGGGCGGCGTTCGCGGGGCTCCGCCGGGCGCTCTGGTGGGATCCCCTCGACGCGCTCCACTTCGCCGGCTACGCGCTCTGGAACTACTTCACGCTGCCGTTCCTCCTCCTGCGCGACGGCTTCGTCCTCCGCGAGCTGCCGGCGTGGGAGGAGGCGGGCGAGCGCCGGCGCCGCCTGCACGTCACCTTCCCGCCGGACGTGCCGACGCACTCGCGGGAGCAGGTCCTCCACTTCGACGCCGCGGGGCTGCTGCGCCGCCACGACTACACCGCCGAGGTCTTCGGCGGCTGGGCCCACGCCGCGCACTACGCGACGGGCCATCGCGCCTTCGCGGGCCTCGTCGTGCCCACGCGCCGCCGCGTCTACCCGCGCCGGCGCGACGGGCGGGCGCGGCCGTTCCCCACGCTCGTCTGGATCGACGTGGACGACGTCCGCCTCGCGTAGACGGAGGCGCCGGGGCCATGTCGGGGCCCCCCACTCAACGGCCGGCGCGTCCGAGGCCCAGGTAGGCGCTCCGCACGCGCGGGTCGTCGGCGAGCGCGCGGCTCGCGCCCGCGACCGCCACCCGCCCCGTCTCGAGGACGTAGCCGCGCGCGGCCAGCCGGAGCGCGCGCCGCGCGTTCTGCTCGACCAGCAGCACGGCCACGCCGCCCTCGTTGATGCGCCGGATGGTGCGGAAGATCTCGCTCGCCAGCATCGGCGCGAGCCCGAGCGACGGCTCGTCGAGGAGCAGGAGGCGCGGCCGCGCCATCAGCGCGCGGCCGATCGCGAGCATCTGCTGCTCGCCCCCCGAGAGCGTGCCCGCGAGCTGCGTGCGGCGCTCGCGGAGCACCGGGAACAGCTCGAAGGCCGCCTCCGCGCGCGCGCCGAGCTCGCGCCGCGCCGCCGTGTGCCCGCCCACGAGGAGGTTCTCGAGGACGCTGAACTCCGGGAAGATCTCGCGCCCCTCGGGCACGTGCGTGATGCCCGCCGCGACGATCGCGTCCGCGGGCGCGTGCGTGATGTCCCGCCCCTCGTACACGACGCGGCCGCGCGCGGGCCGCACGAGCCCGGAGATCGCGCGGAGCGCGGTGGACTTGCCGCTGCCGTTGGCGCCGAGGAGGGTGACGATCTCGCCCGGCTCGACGGTGAGCGACACGCCGTCGAGCGCGCGGCGCTTGCCGTAGTAGACGGCGACGTCCTCGAGCGCGAGCGTCGCGCTCACGCCTCCTCGCTCCCCAGGTACGCCTCGATGACGGCGGGGTCGGCCGCGATCTCGCGCGGCGAGCCCGACGCGATCCGGCGGCCGTAGTTCAGGACGAGGACCCGGTCCGAGATCCCCATGACGAGCTCCATGTCGTGCTCGACGACCAGGACCGTGAGCCCGCCCTCGTCGCGGAGGCGGCGGATCAGTTCCATGACCGCCTGCGTCTCCGTGGGGTTGAGGCCGCCCGCGGGCTCGTCGAGGAGCAGCAGCCGCGGCTCGGCAGCGAGCGCGCGCGCGATCTCGAGGCGCTTCTGGGAGCCGAGCGGCAGGCTGCCGGCCTCGACGCCGGCGACCTCGGCGAGGCCGACGCGCTCGAGGAGCGCGCGGGCGACGGCCCGCGCGCCCGCCTCCTCGCGCCACACCGAGGGGAGCCCGAGGGCTCCGCGCACGAGGCCGCCGCGCAGGTGGGCGTGCCGGCCGATCAGCACGTTGTCGAGCGCGCTGAGCTGCCGGAAGACCTCCGTGTTCTGGAACGTGCGGGCGATGCCCCGCCGGGCGATCCGGTGCGGCGGGAGCCTGAGCAGGTCCTGGCCGCGGAAGCGGACGCGCCCGGCGGACGGCCGGTAGAGGCCGGTGACGACGTTGAAGACGGTGGACTTGCCCGCGCCGTTCGGGCCGATCAGCGCGAAGATCTCCCGCTCAGCGACCTCGAAGCTCAGCGCGCTGAGCGCGGCGAGCCCGCCGAAGCTGATCGAGAGACCCTCGACGCCGAGCACGGAGCGCTACTCCGCCTTGAGCCAGTCCGTGAGCTGCTTGAAGCGGCCCTTCTCCACGCGCACCCAGAAGCCCTGCTTCTGCGTCTCGTGGTCCGCGCCGATCGAGAGCGGCGGCAGGATGCCGCTGTCGAACCCCTTGACGCCCTCGAGGGCCGTGACGAGCGCCGAGCGCGTCAGGGTGCGCCCCGCGCGCTTGGCGCCCTCGGTGAACAGCATCGCCGCGAAGTAGCCGGAGAGCGAGTAGCGGTTCGGCTCGTTCTTCGGGAAGTACTTCTGCATCTCCGCGCGGTAGCGCTTGAGCGCCGCCAGGTCGGACGCCACCGGGTCGGGCCAGAGTGAGAGCCCCTCGACGCCCTCGGCGGCGTCGCCCGCGAGCGCCAGGTATCGCTCGTCGGTGAGCGGCCCCGAGGAGACCGCGACGACCTTCGTCCAGCCGATCCGCTGCCGCTCCTTCAGCGCCTGCGCCGCGGGCCCGGGCGTCAGCACGAGGAACAGCACCTCGGGCTTCGCGGCCTGCAGCTTCGCGATCTGCGCGCTGACGTCCGTCACGCCGCGCTTGACGGATTCGGCGGCCACCATCTTCAGGCCGTGCGGCGCGAGGTTCTTCTCGAACGCGGTGAGGAAGGACTTGCCGTACTCGTCGTCCTGGTACAGCGTGGCGACCGCCTTGAACTTCCGCTGGCCGACCAGGTAGTCGATCATCATCTTCGCCTGGCGGTCGTAGAGCAGCATGCCGTTGAACACCCACGGCCGGCCGCGGGTGACCGGCGAGCCCTGGAACGGGAACAGGAGGGGCACCTTCTGCTCCTCGAGGTAGCCGAGCGTGGCGACGACCGGCGGGGTCCCCTGGGGCGCGATGATCGCGAACACCCGGTCCTGCTCCACCAGCTTCTTCGTGTTCGCGACGGCCTCCTGGGGCTTGTAGCCGTCGTCGTAGTAGATCGTGCGGATCTT
Organism: Candidatus Rokubacteria bacterium GWA2_73_35; assembly: GCA_001790205.1. Taxonomy (GTDB): domain Bacteria; phylum Methylomirabilota; class Methylomirabilia; order Rokubacteriales; family CSP1-6; genus GWA2-73-35. The sequence continues at coordinate 19,768 of MGBU01000002.1, forward strand.
CCGCCCGTTGATGCCGCCGGCGTCGTTGACGACCTTGAAGTAGAGATCGACGCCGTACCGCGTCGCCTGCTCGCCCGTGAAGGCGAGCGGGCCCGAGAACGAGTTCGAGCCGCCGAGGACGATCTCCGAGTCCGTGACGCCCTGTTGCGCGAGCGCCGGCGGCGCCGCCGCCGCCACGAGGAGCGCGATCACGACTGCGAGCCCTGTCCTCATACGCATCCTCCTCCCGATGAGTGGTCCGACTGCCACTCGATCCAGTCCGTGAGTTGCCCGAAGCGACCTTCCCCGTACTGCGCGCCCGCGTCCGGGTCGCCTGCTCCGGCCCCGTCCGGGGCGGCGGCCGGCGGCGGCGCGCGCACCCCCCGCCGTCTTCGCGCGCGGCGACGGGCGCGTCCCGGTCGCGGCGAGCGCGAGCGCTCCTCGGTGCGCATGCGCGGCTCTCTCCTATCGCGCCGGGGGCGTCCGCCGCGGCACGCGGCTCGCGATCCCGCCCGGCATGAACAGCATGCAGCCGATCAGGATCAGGCCGAAGAACAGCGGCCGGTAGTTCTGGAAGGCGGCGAGCCAGTCGTACAGGAGCGTGATCACCGCCGCGCCGAGGATCGAGCCGGGGATCGAGCCGAGCCCGCCGACGATGATCATGGCGACAAAGTCCACCGACAGGAACACGTCGAACGCGTCCGGCGAGATGAAGCCGACGACGAACGCGAACAGCCCGCCGGCCACGCCCGTGTAGAACGCCGAGACCGCGAACGCGAGCGTCTTGTACGCCGCCAGGTGCACGCCACTCGCCTGCGCGGCGATCTCGCTCTCGCGGATCGCGAGCAGCGCCCGCCCCGTCCGCGTCCGCGCGATGTTGACCGCGGCGGCGACCATCAGCGCGCCGACCGCGAGCACGAGGTAGTACTTGGCCGCGTCGCTCGCGAGCGCGAGCGGGCCGAGCCGCGCGACGGGCACGGCGAGGCCGTCGTTGCCCCGCGTGAGCCAGTCGAGGTTCAGGATCGCCTCGACCACCACGAACCCGAACGCGAGCGTGGCCATCGCGAGGTAGAGGCCCTCCAGGCGCAGGCACGGCACGCCGAGCGCCAGGCCGACGAGCGCGGTCGCCAGCCCCGCCAGCGCCAGCGTCAGCACCACCGGCAGCGCCGGCTCCCGCACCGTGAGGACCGCGGCCACGTACGCGCCGACCGCGAAGAAGCCCGCGTGGCCGAACGAGAGCTGGTTCGTGTAGCCCGAGAGGAGGTTCAGCCCGATCGCCACGATCGCGTTCACCACGATCAGGCTCGTCAGGAACACGAAGTAGCGCGGCACCAGCAGCGGCCAGGCGAGCAGGACCGCACCGCCCGCGACCAGCGCCGCCCGGCGCATCACACCTTCCGCTGCCGGGCCCGCCCGAGCACGCCGCTCGGCCGGATCATGAGGATGGCGATCATCAGGAGAAACGGCACCGAGTGCTTGATCCCCGCCGGCAGCCAGAGCGGCGCCAGGTTCTCCAGCACGCCGAGGAGCATGCCGCCCACGACGGCGCCCGGCATGGACCCGAAGCCGCCGAGCACCGCCGCGGTGAACCCGTTGATGACCACGAGCCCCATCGAGGACGACAGGAAGACGACCGGGGCGATCAGCACGCCCGCGATCGCGCCGACGACGCCGGCGAGCACCCACGACGCCGAGTACACGCGCTCGACGCTGATGCCCATGAGCCGCGCGGCGCGCTGGTTCTGCGCCACCGCGCGCATCGCGCGGCCGAGCCGCGTCCAGCGGAAGAGCGCGCCGAGCGCCAGCATGAGCCCCAGCGAGCCGCCGATGATGCCCAGCGACACCGGCGCGACGCGCACCGGCCCCAGCACGAGCGGGCGGTTGTCGAAGAACGACGGGAACGGGAACTGGTCGTGCGTCCACACGAGGCCCGCCGCGGCGCGCAGCACGAGGGAGAGGCCCAGCGTGATGATGAGCACGTCGAAGTGGGTCGCCGAGATCGCGCGCCGGATGACCGCCCACTCGATGGCCCAGGCGAGGAGCGCCGCGGCGGCGACCGCCACGAGCAGGACGACGACCAGCGGCAGAGCGAGCGCTTCCCAGGCCGCCCAGCCCACGAACGTCGAGATCATCAGCATCTCGCCCTGGGCGAAGTTGAGCGTCCGGGTGGCGTTGTAGATGATGACGAGCGCGATGGCCATCAGCGCATAGATCGAGCCCGTGGCGAGCCCGCTCACGACGACGTGGATCAGCGCCGCCGTCGTCACGGGCGCCGGCCCCCCGTCACGCGCTCGACCTCGAACGTCTCCGCGTCGACCTCCACGCCGTAGTCGCGCCGCGCCGCAGCGCGCGAGAGCACGCCGTCGCGGACCTCCGCCGCGACGAGCTCGGCGGGCCGCTCGCGCGGGTCGCCGAAGCCGCCGCCGCCGCCGGCGCGCTGGCGGAAGCGCGTGCCGCGCGGGATCGCCACGACGTCCTTCGAGCGGGGCACGACCCGCGTCCCGTCCGGCAGCGTCAGCTCGATCGAGTTCAGCGCGCCGGGGCCGCCGCCGAACAGGCCGAACGCGCGCGCCTCCTCGTCCACGCCGTCGCCGAAGACCACCCCGGTGACATCCTCGCCGTGCACCTCGAACTCGGTCTCGACGCCGAGGCCGCCGCGCCAGCGGCCGGGCCCCGCCGAGTCGGCCAGGTACTCGTGCCGCCGCAGGAGGTGCGGCGTGTGCACCTCGAGCATCTCGTAGTCCTGCGCGAGGAGGCCGCCCGCGGTGTTGATGAGGCCGATGTGGTCGTAGCCGTCCGTGCCCCGGACCGCGCCCGAGCCGCCCTTGAGCGCGAGGAACAGGATGTCCACGTAGCGCCGCCCGCGGCGAGGGTCCCGGCCCGTCACGGTCATGCCGAGCATCCGGTTCCAGCCCGCCGACACCCGGTCGGGCAGCGCCGGCGCCAGCGCGCGGAAGATCGCGTCCGAGTGCGGGCCCGCGAGCGTGTTGCCGAACGTCGTCGCGGCCGGGAACTCAGCGTTGAGGATCGTCCCCCGCGGGATGTGGACGCGCACCGGGCGGAGGATCCCCTCGTTGTGCGGCAGGTCGGGGTCCACGAGCATCAGGAGCGTGAGGATCACCGCCGAGAACGACGACGCGTACGGCGCGTTCACGAAGCCGACCGTCTGCGGGTCGGTGCCCGTGTAGTCGAAGGCGATGTCGCTGCCGCGCTTCGCGATCGTCACCACGATCCGGTGGCGGCTCCCCGGATGGTGGCCATCGTAGAACACGACGGACTCGCCGCGGTACGTGCCGTCGGGGATGCGCCGGAGCTCGCTCCGCATCCGCCGCTCACCGGCGTCGAAGAGGGCCTCGAGGTGGCGCTCGAGGGCCGCCGCGCCGTGGCGCCGGTAGAGCTCGAGCACGCCGCGCTCGCCGACGACGGTCCCGCCGATCTGCGCCTCGAGGTCCTCGGCCACGATCGGCAGGCGCACGTTCGCGAGCACGAGGTTCCAGACGTCGCGCCGGAGCTGCCCCCGCTCGACGACGCGGAGGGGCGGGATGCGGAGCGCCTCCTGCCACACCTCGGTCGCCCTCGGGTTGTAGCCGCCGGCCTGCGCGCCCCCGATGTCCGCCTGGTGCCCCTTCGTCGCCGCCCACGCGACCAGCCGGCCCTCGTGGAAGACCGGGCGGAAGACGGCGACGTCGTTGTTCTGGTTGCCGCCCGAGAACACGTCGTTGTGCAGGAACACGTCGCCCGGGTGCACGTCGCGGCCGAACGCCGCGATCACCGCGCGGCACGCCGGGGCGAGCGCGAAGGCGAGGATCGGGATGTACTCGGCCTGCTCGAGGATGCGGCCCTCGGCGTCGTAGAGGCCGGTGACGAAGTCGCGCGCCTCGCTGAGGATCGGCGAGCGCGTGGTGCGCAGGAGCGTGAGCCCCATCTCCTGGGTGATCGCCCGCAGCCGCCGCTGCAGCACCGACGCGAGCACGGGATCCGGCGCGTTCACGCCGGCTCCAGCACGAACGAGCCGTGGCGGTCGGTCTCCAGGCGCCACTCGGGCGGAACGACGACCGTCGTGAGCGGCAGCTCGACGAGCGCCGGCCCCGCCAGGCGCGCACCGGCGCCGAGGCCCAGGCCGTCGTAGAGGTCCACCTCGCCGAACGCCCGCTCCGCCGCGAGCCACGCGCGCCGCCGGCCCCGGCGCAGCGTCCGGGCCGCGCCGCCGGCCGGCGCCTCCGGCAGGCGCGGCTTGTCCACGAGGCCCGTCGCCACGCCGCGGACGTTGACCAGCTCGAGCGGCGTGTCGGGCAGCGCGTAGCCGTACAGGCGGTCGTGCGCCTCGTGGAAGCGCTTGGCGACGCCGGAGAGGTCGGCGGCGTCCGCCTCCTCGGCGAGGAGCGGCACCGTGATCTCGTGGTACTGGCCGACGTAGCGGACGTCGCACGCGAGCGCCAGCGCGCGGCGCGCCGCGGGGACGCCCTCGCCGGCGAGCGCCGCGTGCCCGTCGCGGGCGAGCGCCGCGCACACGCCCCGCAGGCGGTCGGCGTCGAGCCCGTCCACCGGTACCACGAGGGTCTGGACGAGGTCGTGGCGCAGGTCGGCGAAGAGCATCCCCGCGGCGCAGAAGATCGAGGAGTCGCGCGGCACGAGGATGCGCGTGATGCCGAGCTCGTGCGCGATGCCCGCGGCGTGGACCGGCCCCGCGCCGCCCGCGACCACGAGCGGGAGCGCCCGCGGGTCGTGCCCCCGCTCGACCGTCACGTGCCGGATGCCCGCCGCCATGTTCGCGTCGATGACCTCGACGATGCCGGCCGCCGCGGCCTCGACCCCGAGGCCGAGCCGCGCGGCGAGCCCCTCCACCGCGGCGCGCGCGGCGCCGGGATCGAGGCGCAGCCGGCCGCCGAGGAAGCCCGCGGGGTCGAGGAGGCCGAGCAGGAGGTCGGCGTCCGTGCAGGTCGGCGCGCTCCCGCCCCGGCCGTAGCACGCGGGGCCCGGCGCGGCGCCGGCGCTCCGCGGGCCGACCCGCAGCAGCCCGCCGTCGTCGATCCAGGCGATCGAGCCGCCGCCCGCGCCGATCGTGTGGATCGCGAGCATCGGCAGGCCGAACGGGTAGCGCCCGATGCGGCCCTCGGAGGTGAGCATCGCCGCGCCGTCCCGGACCAGGCACACGTCGAAGGACGTGCCGCCCATGTCCACGGTGAGGAAGTCGCGCAGGCCGTGCGTCGCCGCGTACGCCGTCCCGGCCGTGGGCGCCGCCGCGGGTCCCGACAAGAGCGTGCTCGCGGCCGCCGCGCGCGCGGTCGCGGGCGCCGCGACGCCGCCGTTCGACTGCATCACGAGGAGCGTGCCGCGGAAGCCCGTCAGGGCCAGGCGCGTCGTGAGCCGCTCCAGGTAGCGGGCGAGCACCGGGCCCACGGCGGCGTTCAGCACCGTCGTGCTCACGCGCTCGGTGAACCGGATCTGCGGCAGGATCGCCGAGGAGCGCGTCACGTACGCGCCCGGCAGCGCCGCGGTCGCCAGGCGCGCGGCCGTGACCTCGTGCGCCGGGTTCGCCCACGCGTGCAGGAAGCAGACCGCGACGGCCTCGACGCCGACCGCGGCGAAGCGCGCGAGGGCGTCCTCGACGTCGCGGTCGTCGAGCGGCGCCACGACCGCGCCCGTGGCGTCCACGCGCTCGGTCACGGGCAGCCGGAGCCAGCGCGGCACCAGCGGCTCCGGCGCGCGGTAACGGTTGTCGTACTGGGCCTCGCGGATCCCGCGCCGCATCGCGAGCGCGTCGCGGAAGCCGCGCGTCGTGAGCAGCCCGACGCGCGCGACGTCGCCGGTGAGCACGGCGTTCGTCGTGATCGTCGTGCCGTGGACGATCAGCTCCACCTCGGCGAGGAACTCGCCGAGGCTCCGGCCCTCGCCCGTCGCCATCTCGGCGAGCCCGGCGAAGAAGCCGTCGGTGGGGTCCGGGGGCGTGGTCGGGACCTTGACGGCCCGCGGCCGCCCGAGCGCGGGCTGCAGCAGGAAGTCCGTGAAGGTGCCGCCGACGTCCGCGCCGATCCGGTAGCCGGACTTCGCGATCATCGGCGCGGCTCGCACAGCTCCGTGATCAGGCCGGTCGCCGGGTCGGGCTCGAGGAAGGCCACGCGGCCGTGCGCGCCCTCCACCGGGAAGCCCGGCACGACGCACGCGCCCCGCGCGGCGACCTCGGCGAGCGCCCGGTCGAGGTCCTCCACGCGGAAGCACAGGTGGTGGACGCCCTCGCGGCGGGCGAGCGTCGGGCCGAAGCGCTCGACGACCGGACCCGTGTACTGCACGAGCTCGAGCGGCGCGCCGCCGACCTCGAGGAACGCCACGCGCACGCCGAGCGCGCTCTCCCACCGCTCGCCGGCGCGCACGCCCGCGAGGCGCTCGAGCGAGGCCACCGCGCGCTCGAGGTCCTCGACGACGATCCCGATGTGCATGAGCCGCCCGAAGAGCGGGCCCGCTGTGGGCGCGTGTGGCTTCATCGCGCCCGCGCCTCGAACCGGCACGCGGGCGCGCCCACCGCTGCGCACGCCGTCTCGACCGCCGCCGCCGGCCGGCCGAGCGCCAGCTCGGCGAGCCGCTCCACCACGCCGCGCGTGAGGTGGCACACGGGGCCCGCGGCCGGGCCGTAGGCCTCGGCGAGCGGCGAGTGCTCGACCCGCACCACCAGCGCGTCGGGCGCCAGGCGCTCGAGCGCGAACCGCCCCCAGCCGATCTCGCCGCCCATCGCGAGCAGCCGTCCCACCGCCTCCTCCGCCCCGCCGCCGAGCGCCCGGAGCGCCGCGCCGCCGCCCGCGCGCCCCCCCGCGACGAGGCACTCCGCGGCCCGCGCGCCGAGCGCGGCCTCGAGCGCCTTCTGGAGCGCCACGAGCGTCTCGGGGCGCACGAGGAGGTACCGCGAGGCGCCGTACGCGAGCCGGCCCGCGCCGTCGTCCCTGAGCCCGGCGAGTACGCGGTTCTCGCCGGTCACTTGAGCGCCCTCGCCCACACGGCCGAGCGCCAGCCCTCCTCGAGGAGCGCGCGGATCTCGCGGCGGCTCAGGTCCCCGAGCCCGAGGGCCTCGAGCGCGCGGCCGCGGCCGGAGAGCTCGCGCCCGAGCAGCGCGCCGAACAGGAGCAGGAGCCCGCTGATGCCCGGCGTCGCGGCGCCGGCCGCGCGCGCCGCCGACTCGAAGAGCGCCAGGCCGAGCGCCACGTCCTCGGTGACCCAGCGGTGCTCGAACGTGAGGGTCTCGCTCCAGGCTCCGCGCGCGCCGAGCTTCTGCCGGGCGCCCGCGCCGCGGAGCCCCTCGGCCGCGCGCGCCTCGTCCTCGTGCGCCGCGAGCTCGTCGTGCGGCGCGGGATAGCCCCAGCCCCGCCGCGTCGCGAGCCGCTCGGCGTCGACGACGTCGATGAGCCGCCGCGCGCTCGGCGTCGGGCCCGCGGCGTGGACGTCGAAGCGGCCGGCGTCGATCGCGCCCGCGTTCAGCAGCACGAGCGGCGGGTGGATCACCGGTCCGGCGTTCGTCAGCGCGGCGTCGAGCACGTCGGCGCACGGCCGCACCGCCGGGAACAGCTCGGCGAACCGCGCGAGCGCCGCCTCGCGCTGCGAGGCCGGGAAGACGCCGACGGGCAGGGTGGCGGCGCGCACCGGCGCCGCCACGACGGCCGGCCCGGTCTTCCGGGCGACGTACGGCCCTCGGCCCGTCTCGCCGAGGGCCTGCGGCAGGGCGCCGCCGGCGCGGGCGATTTCGCGCGCCAGGACCCAGCTCCCGAGCGTGCCCGGGGTCAGCAGCACCGTGTGGTGAGCGGTCACGTGCGGCGCGAGCCGACGGGCGAGGTCCTCGTGGGTCGTCGCGGGCAGCAGGACGATCAGCACCTCGGCGCCGGCGACGGCCTCGCCGATGTCCGTGGTCGCGCGCTCGAGGCGCGCGCTCCCCTGCCGGCCCTCGGCGACGAGCTGGATCGTCGGGTCGTCGTGGAGCGGCCCGAGCGTCGCCGCCGTGCGCGTCCAGAGCCGCACCCGGTGCCCCGCGAGCGCGAGGTCCGCCGCGGTGGCGAAGCCGCCGTGGCTCCCGCCGAGGACGGCGACGATCATCGGCTCGCCTCGCCCGCGGCTGCGGCTCGCACGGCCACGATCACCCGACGACCCCCGCGGCCCTGAGCTCGGCGATCCGCGCGCGCGAGTACGCGAGCGTCCCCGCGAGCACCTCGTCGGTGTGCTCGCCGAGCCGCGGCGGGGGCGCGGCCTCGAACGGCGGCGCGCCGTCCGCCTTGACCGGCGTGCCGAGCGTCGGCGTCGGGCCGTGCACGGGGTGGCGCATCTCGACGACCATCTCGCGGAGCCGCACCTGCGGGTCGGCGAGCACCTGGTCCAGCGGAAGGATCGGCGCCGCCGGCACGCCCTCGGCGTGCAGGCGCGCGAGCCACTCGCCGGTCGTACGGGCGCGGAAGACGGCCTCGATCAGCGGCTCGAGCGTCCCCCGGTGGCGGACGCGGTCACGGTTGGCCGCGAAGCGCGGGTCGTCGGTCCACTCGGGGCGCTCGACGGCGCGGCAGAAGCCCGCCCAGAAGTTCTCGGCGAACACCGCGACGATCAGGTGGCCGTCCTGCGTCGCGAGCGCCTGGTAGGGCACGACCGAGGCGTGGCGCGAGCCCAGCGGGCCGGGCACCCGGCGGTCCGTCCAGAAGTACTGCGCGACGTACGTGAGCAGCGAGACCTGGCAGTCGAGGAGCGAGAGGTCCAGGTGCGCGCCCGCGCCCGTGCGCTCGCGCCGGAGGAGCGCGCCCGCGACCGCGAACGCGCCGAAGAGGCCGCCGGCGAGATCGCCCATCGGCAGCCCCATGCGCACGGGCGGGCCGCCCGGCGCGCCGGTGAGCGACATCGCGCCGCCCATCGCCTGCAGCGCGAGGTCGAAGGCCGGCCAGTCCCGGTACGGCCCCTCCTGCCCGTACGCCGAGATCGAGCAGAGGACGACGCGCGGGTTGACGGCGGCCAGCTCGGGGTACGCGCAGCCGAGCCGCTCGAGCACGCCGGGGCGGAAGTTCTCGAGGACGACGTCCGCCGCGCGGACGAGGTCGAGGAACACCTCGCGCCCCGCGGGCTTCGTCAGGTCGAGCGCGACCGACTTCTTGTTGCGGTTGACGGCGAGGAAGTAGGCCGACGCCCCGTCGGGGAGGAACGGCGGCCCCATCACGCGCATGGGGTCGCCGCCGCGCGGCGCCTCGATCTTGATGACCTCGGCGCCCTGGTCGGCGAGCAGCATGGCGCCGTACGGCCCCGCGAGCATGCGGGAGAGGTCGAGCACGCGGACGCCCTCGAGAAGCCTCACGGCCGCCGCGCCTCGAGCGCGGCGCGCACGCGCGCCGGCGTGATCGGCAGCTCGGTGAACCGGACGCCGATCGCGTCCTTGAGCGCGTTGGCCACGGCGGCGGCGACGGGGATCACGCCCGACTCGCCGAGGCCCTTGGCGCCGAACGGCCCCTCCGCGTCCACGCTCTCGATCAGCCGCACGGCGATGTCGGGCATGTCGTCGGCGCGAAAGAGCGCGTAGTCCATGAAGGACTGGGTGAGGACCTGCCCCTCCTCGACGACGAGCCGCTCGCTGAGCGCGTAGCCGAGGCCCATGTGGATCCCGCCGTGGACCTGGCCCTCGGCGGCGCCCGGGTTGAGCGCGCGGCCCACGTCGTGGGCGGAGGCGATCTTCCGGACCTCGACCCGGCCGGTCTCCGCGTCCACGTCGACGAGCGCCGCCTGGACGGCCGAGGTGTACGCCGCCGACACGTTGCCCTGCAGATCCTTGTCGAGCATCGCCGTGGGCGGATCGTAGAACGCCTCGGCCACGAGCACGCGCCCGCCGCCCCGGAAGTGCCCGGTGCGCGCCACCGCGTCGTAGGCGAGGCGCCGCTCGGGGTCGCGCGTGACGAAGACCCACCCGCCGCGGAGGTCGAGGCTCGCCGCCGGCTCCTCGAGCTGCTCGGCCGCCATCCCGAGCAGCTCGGCGCGGACCTTCGCCGCGGCGAGCCGCGCCGCGTTGCCGGCGACGAACGTCGTCCGGCTCGCGTGGGTGCCGACGTCCCACGGCCGCACGCGCGTGTCGGAGCTGACCACGTCCACGCGCCCGAGCGGCACGCCGAGCGTCTCGGCGACGATCATCGCGAGCACCGTGTCCGAGCCCTGGCCGATCTCGCTCGCGCCGGTGATCAGCGTCACGGCGCCGAAGTCGTCGAGCTTGACGATCGCGCCGCAGCCGTCGGAGCGGTAGATCCGCGCGCCGCCGCCGACGTGGAACATGCCCGCGTAGCCGACGCCGCGCCGCCAGCCCGGCCTGAGCGGCGGGGGGTCGCGCCGGATCTCCTCGGCCGCCGCGTCGAGGCACTCGGTCATCGCGAACGACGTGAGCACAAACCCCTGCGGGTTCACGTCGCCGGGCTGGCTCGCGTTCCGCCGGCGCAGCTCGAGCGGGTCGAGGCCCAGGCGCTCGGCCAGGTCGTCCATCTGGGACTCGACCGCGAACGTGGACTCGGGGTTGCCGTAGCCGCGCATCGAGCCCGAGTAGGGGTTGTTCGTGTAGACGATCGTCGTGTCGAGCCGCACGCTCGGCACGCGGTAGAGGCCCGCGACCGTCGAGAGCATCACGTAGGGCGTCGTCGAGCCCCACGAGGTGTACGCGCCGTTGTCGATCGTCACGTGGCAGTCCCGCGCGAGCAGGCGCCCGTCCCGGTCGGCGGCGGTGCGGAGCCGGATCGTGCACGGCTCGCGGCCCGGGCACGCGACGAACTCCTCGACGCGGTCGAACTCGATCTTCACCGGCCGCCCCGCCCGCCGGGCCAGCAGCGCGGCGATCACGTCGATCGGGTAGAGGTCGAGCCCCCGGCCGAAGTTGCCGCCGACCGGCGGCTGGAGGACGCGCACCCGGTCGCCGGTGATCCCGAGCGCCGCCGCCAGGTCCCGCTGGTAGAGGAACGGCACCTGCGTGGTCGTCCACATCGTGAGGCCGCCGTCCGCGCTCCAGTCGGCGACCGCGACCATCGTGCCGAGGCACGCCTGCGTGACGAACGGCAGCCGGTACGTGTCCTCGACGACCGCCGCGGCGCCGGCGAAGGCGTGGTCCACGTCGCCGCGGGTGAACCGGTAGCGCAGCGGGTGCGCGTTGGTCCCGAGCTCCTCGTGGACGAGCGGCGCGCCCGGCGCGAGGGCCGCGCGCGGGTCGAACACCGCGGGCAGCTCCGCGTACTCCACGTCGAGCAGCTCGAGCGCGGCCTCGGCGATCGCCCGCGTCTCCGCGGCGACCGCGGCGACCTCGTCGCGGACCGAGCGCACCCTGCCGCGCTTGAGGGCGGTCTGGTCCCCGGCGAAGCCGAAGGGGATCGGGTCGACGTCCTCGCCGGTGAGCACGGCCAGGACGCCGGGGAGCGCGCGGGCGCGGGCCGTGTCGATCGACACGATGCGCGCGTGCGGGAATCGCGCGCGCAGGATCCGGCCGTGCGCGAGCCGCGGCAGCTCGAGGTCGTGGAGGTAGCGCGTGCGCCCCGTCGCCTTCTCGGCGCCGTCGCGCCGGGGGACCGTCGTGCCGATGACCTCGAACCCGGCGGCCATGCTCAGAACGTCACCGGCTCCCGGTGCTCGCCGAAGACGTCCTTCATCGCCTGGCAGATCTCGCCGAGCGTCGCGTACGCCCTCACCGATTCCAGGATCGGCTCCATCAGGTTGCCCGTGCCGCGCGCCGCGTCCCGGAGGCGCGCGAGCGTGCGCGCGGCCGCGGCGCCGTCGCGCGCGCCCCGGACCCGGGCGAGCCGGGCCACCTGCGCCTCGACCACCCGGGGGTCGAGCGCGTAGAGCTCCATCGCGCGGTCCGCCTCGGCGGCCTCCCCGCCGACGTGGCAGTTCACCGCGACCTTCGCCACCTCGCCCGAGGCCAGCTGCCGCTCGTAGCGGTACGCCTGGCGCGCGACCTCGGCCTGGAGCGCGCCGCTCCGGACGGCCTCGACGATCCCGCCCATCCGCTCGACCGCCTCGAGCTCCGCCAGGATCTGCCGCTCCATCGCGGCGGTCAGCGCCTCGACGTAGTAGGAGCCGCCGAGCGGGTCCACGGTGTCCGCGGCGCCCGCCTCCTCCGCGCAGATCTGCATCGTCCGGAGCGCCAGGAGCTGCGCCTTCGGCGAGGGGATCGTGTAGGCCTCGTCGTAGGTCGGCAGCGCGATCGTCTGCGCGCCGGAGAGCGCCGCCGCGAGCGCGATGTACGCGCCGCGCACGATGTTGTTCTCCGGCTCCTGCGCGGTGAACGCCGAGCCGCCGCCGCCGATCAGGCTCCGGAACATCCACGACCTCGGGTCCCGCGCGCCGAACCGCTCGCGCATCATGCGCGCGTAGAGCCGGCGGCCCGCGCGGAACTTCGCGACCTCCTCGAAGATCCTGCCCCACGCGGTGAAGTTGAACGAGATACGGGGGGCGAACTCGTCCACGCCCAGCCCCCGCGCCAGCATCAGCTCGACGTACGCGGCGGCGATCGCGAGGCCGTACGCCATCTCCTGCGCGGTCGTGCAGCCGGCCTCCCGGATGTGGTAGCCGCACACCGAGACCGGGTTCGAGCGCGGGTAGCGCCGGGCCGAGAACTCGATGAGGTCGGCCACGAGCCGGAGCGAGGGCTCGACCGGGTAGATCCACGTGCCCCGCGCGACGAACTCCTTGAGGATGTCGTTCTGCGGCGTGGTGACGACGCGCTCGGGCGCCGCCCCCTGCGCCTCGGCGACGGCGTAGTACATCGCCGTGATCGGCGCCGCCATCCCGTTGATCGTGAGCGAGACGCTCACGCGGTCGAGCGGGATGCCCGCGAACGCCTCCTCCATGTCGGCCAGCGTGTCGATCGCCATGCCGACCCGCCCCACCTCGCCCTCCGCGCGCGGGTCGTCGGAGTCGAGCCCGAGCTGCGTCGGCAGGTCGAAGGCGACGTTCAGCGCGTCCTGGCCGTGCGCCATCAGGTACTTGAACCGGCCGTTCGTCTCCTCCGGCGTGCCGAAGCCGACGTACTGTCGCATCGTGAAGAGGCGGTCGCGGTACATGCGCGGGTGGATGCCGCGCGTGTACGGGTACTCGCCGGGCCGGCCGATGTCGCGCTCGAAGTCGACGCCGGCCGTGTCCGCCGGCCCGTAGACCGGCTCGATCGGGAAGCCCGCGTGCGCTCTCGCGTCCCTCATGGGCGACTCGCCTCCCTGGGATCGCTCGGCTCGCCCCGCCCCGTGAACGCGCCCACGATCTCCGGCAGGGGCGTCCCCATCGGGAACACGCGCGCGACGCCCAGCCGGCGGAGCTCCTCCACGTCGCGCGGCGGGATGGTGCCGCCCACGACGACCTCGATCTCCGTGGCGCCCTCGCGCCGCAGCGCCTCGAGCACGCGCCGGGCGAGCGGCACGTGGGCGCCCGAGAGGATCGAGAGCCCGATCACGTCCACGTCCTCCTCGATCGCCTCCTGCACGACCTCCTCGGGTGTGCGCTTGAGCCCCGTGTACACGACCTCGACGCCGGCGTCGCGCAGCGCCTGCGCGACGACCTTCGCGCCGCGGTCGTGCCCGTCGAGCCCCGGCTTCGCCACGAGGATCTTCATGCTCGGACGCGGGGCCTCACGGTGATAACACCCGGAACGCGGGCAGCCAGCGCGGCCCGCCCCCCGGGCCGTCGGCGACGCGGAGCGGCGCCAGCGCCACGGGCTGGCCGACGCGCACCGCGCCGGGCTCGGCCCCGGTGAGGACCGAGAAGACGCGGTGGCCGCCCACCTTGACGATCGCGAACACGCGCGGCCCCTCGAACCCCGCGGGCAGACCCGCCTCCTGCACGCTGAACGCGTGGACCGTTCCCTCGCGCGGCAGGTCCACCCACTCGAAGCGGTCGGAGGCGCACTCGGGGCAGAATCCGCGCGGCGGCCACGCCGTCGCGCCGCAGCCCGCGCAGCGCGTCGTCGCGAGCCGGCCGTCGGCCAGGCGCGCGTAGAACTCGTGGAGCTTGGTCTGGTCCGCCGAC
>MGBU01000003.1 GCA_001790205.1 Candidatus Rokubacteria bacterium GWA2_73_35
CCTGCGGCAGGCGGCGCTCGGCGATGTTCATCTCGGCCATCAGCTTGACGCGCGAGGTCACGGCGGCCTGCAGGCGCCGCGGCGGCGACTCCTGGTCGAACAGGATGCCGTCGATGCGGTACCGCACGCGGAGGGTGTCCTCGAACGGCTCGATGTGGATGTCCGAGGCGCCCGCCTCGATCGCGTTCTCGACGAGCAGGTTCACGAGGCGCACGACGGGCGCCTCGAACGCCATGTCGCGGAGCTGGTTGATGTCCTCCTCGCCGCCGGCGCCGCTCTCGTCCTCCATGCCCTCGACGATGCGCTGCAGCGGCGTCGCCGCGCCATCGTACGTGCGGTCGAGCGCCTCCGCGATCACGTCGGGGACGCTCACCACGAGGCGCACGCTCAGGCCCGTCGCCTGCCGGAGGTCGTCCACGACGACCGGGTCGAGCGGATCCGCCGTCGCGATCGTCAAGACGTTGCCCTCGATGCTCACCGGGCAGATCGTGTACTGGCGCAGGTACTTCGCGGAGAGGTTCTTGACGAGCGGCAGCGGCGAGGGCAGCTCGTCGCGTCCGAGGAAGGGCAGGTGCCGCTGGAGCGCGAGCGCGCGGAGCACGTCCGCGAGGGTCACCGCGCCGAGTGCGACGAGCGCCTCGCCCAGCCGCTCGCCCGTCGTCTTCGCGCGCGCGAGCGCCTGCTCGATCATGTCCGGGGTGGTGAGACGCTCCTGGACGAGAATCTCGCCGAGCAGGCGCGGAGGCGCTGCGATGACCATGCTGAACTCGCGGGATCATGGTAACACACCCGGCCGTCGCGGCCGGCGCTCCGTCGCGACCCGCCGCCCGGACGTGATATCCTGCCGGCGATGCGCGCACGGGCGGCGCTCGTCCTGCACGGTCCCAACCTGAACCTGCTCGGCAGCCGCGAGCCGGCGGTCTATGGCCGCGTGTCGCTCGGCGAGGTCGACCGCGCGATCCGGGCCCACGCGCGCCGCCTCGGGCTCGGCGTCGAGTGCCGGCAGTCCAACCACGAAGGCCAGCTCGTCGACTGGCTCCAGGCGGCGGAGCGCGAGGGCTTCGTGGGGGTCGTCCTGAACCCGGGCGCCCTCACGCACTACTCGATCGCGCTGCGCGACGCCGTCGCCGCGATCCGGCTCCCGGTGGTCGAGGTGCACCTGTCCAACGTGCACGCGCGGGAGGAGTTCCGCCGGCACTCCGTGATCGCCCCGGCGGCGCGCGGGCAGATCTCGGGGTTCGGCCCGCAGAGCTACCTGCTCGGTCTCGACGCCCTCGTGCCGCTCGCGCGCGGTCGCGCCGTCAAACGGTGAATCGCCGCCGCCGGCCCGGCGTCTAAGCGACGACGGGAAGGGGGGGGCGTGTGAGCTCGCGTGGAAACCGACGACGCCGCCCTGGTCGAACGATGCCGCCGCGGCGACGTGGCGGCCTTCGAGCCCCTGGTCGAGAAGTACCGGCAGCGAGTCTACCGGCTCGCCTACAACGTGCTCCGCGACGCCGAGGACGCGCTGGACGTCGCGCAGGAGGCGTTCATCCGCGCCTACCAGGCGATCGGGTCGTTCCGCGGGCAGTCGGCCTTCTACACATGGCTGTTCCGGATCACGATGAACGTCGCCGCCGACCGCGCCCGGCAGCGCGCCGCCCAGGGCCGCGCGTTCGGCACGGAGCGGGTCGAGGAGGGGGACTGGGACCGCACGCTGGTGGACCGGGGCGCGGCGCCGGACGACGCGGCGGCGCGCGCGGAGGAGCGCGAGCGCATCCGCCGGGCGCTCGCGACTTTACCGGAGCATCACCGGACCATTATCATGTTGAGTGATCTCGAGGGCCTGTCGTACCGCGAGATCGCAGAGGTGCTGGACATCCCGATGGGAACCGTGATGTCGCGACTGCACAACGCGCGCAAGCGGCTGCGCAGCGCGCTCGGCCCGCTGCTGGCCCTCGTCCTCGCGCTGCTCGCCCTGACCGCGCCGGCCGCCGAGGCGCAGCAGGTCGTGCGCTTCGGCACGCGGGTGGTGCTCGCGGGCGACACGCCGCCGCCGCCCGAGCAGCGCCTGGCGCCCGGCGGGCCCGACGAGCGGCTCGAGAACTTCCTGCCGAAGCTCCGCCGGCTCTTCCGGTACAAGGAGTACACGTCGCTCGAGCGGTACGTGGCGGAAGTGCCGGTCGGCACGACGCAGCGCTGGGCCGTGCCGGGCGACCGTCAGCTCCAGGTCACGCCCGAGGCGGTCGCCGGGAGCGCGGTGAAGTTCCGGGTCCGCCTGGTGCGCGGCAAGCTCACCGAGGTCAACACGCACATCCAGGCGCAGACGGGCAACCCGTCCGTCATTGGCGGGCCGCGGCACGGCGACGGCGTCCTCATCATCATCGTCTGGCCGCTGTCGGTCCCCTGAGCGGAGGCGGGCGTGGGCGCAGGTGAGGAGCGCTACTTCCGGGAGCGGGCCCGGATCGAGCAGGGCCACGCGAAGTACCGCGACAAGCTCCGCGGGGAAGGCAAGCTCTTCGTCCGCGACCGCCTGAGGCTCCTCCTCGATCCCGGCGCCGAGTTCCAGGAGGAGTGGCTCTTCGCGCGATCTCAAGAAGCGGAGACGCCCGCTGATGGCGTGGTCACCGGCGTGGGCAGCGTGGGCGGGCGGACCGTCTGCGTCATGGCCAACGACTTCACGGTCAAGGCCGGGTCCTGGGGCGAGAAGACGGTCCAGAAGATCATCCGCATCCAGGAGAAGGCCCAGCGCCTGCAGGTGCCGCTCCTGTACCTGGTGGACGCCGCCGGCGGCCGCATCTCCGAGCAGATCAGGATCTTCCCCGGGCGCTCGCACGCCGGGCGCATCTTCTACAACCTGGTCCAGCTCTCGGGCGTCGTCCCCCAGGTCTGCATCCTGTTCGGCCCGTCGCCCGCGGGCTCGGCCTACTTCCCGGCGCTCACCGACGTCATCATCATGGTGGACGGCAAGTCGTCGCTCTACGTCGGCAGCCCGCGCATGGTCGAGATGGCGATCGGCGAGAAGACCACGCTCGAGGACCTGGGCGGCGCGCGCATGCACTGCAGCGTGTCCGGCTGCGGCGACGTGCTGGCGTCCTCGGACGAGGAGGCAATCGAGCTCGCCAAGCGGTACCTCGCCTACATGCCCCAGTCGTGGCGCGAGCCGCCGGCCGTGCGCGCCGCGGCCGAGCCCAGGCCCGGCCGCTCGATCGACGCGATCGTCCCGTACGACCAGCGGAAGTGGTTCGACATGTACGAGGTCATCGACCGCCTCATCGACGCGGGCACCTGGTTCGAGCTCAAGCGCCTCTTCGCCCCGGAAGTCATCGTCGGCTTCGCCCGGATCGGCGGCCGGGCCGTCGGCGTCGTCGCCAACCAGCCGAAGGTGAAGGGCGGCGTCCTCATGGTCGACTCGTCCGACAAGGCCGCGCGCTTCATCTGGCTCTGCAACGCCTTCAACATCCCGCTCGTGTACCTCGCCGACGTCGCGGGCTTCATGGTGGGCACGAAGGTCGAGCAGCAGGGGATCATCCGCCACGGCGCTAAGATGATCTTCGCGACCGCGCAGGCGACGGTGCCGAAGATCTCGGTGATCGTGCGAAAGTGCTACGGTGCCGGCCTCTACGCGATGTGCGGGCCCGCCTTCGAGCCCGACGCGGCGCTCTCGCTGCCGCAGGGCCAGATCGCGATCATGGGCCCGGAGCCCGCGGTCAACGCGGTCTACTACAACCGGATCATGGAGCTGCCCGAGAGCGAGCGCGCCGCCTGGGTCAGGGCCAAGCGCGAGGAGTTCGCGGAGGACGTGGACATCTACAAGCTCGCCTCGGAGATGCTCGTGGACGACATCGTGCCGGGCTCGGCGCTCCGCGACGAGCTCGTCAAGCGCCTCGCGTACGCCGAGACCAAGGTCCACGAGTTCCCGGCGCGCCGCAACGGCGTGTACCCGGTCTAATTGACTTCGGAGGGGGCCGCGACGGCCCCCTCCGATGCCTCCCCCAGGCCCGGAAAGGATTGCGCCGGCAAAGCCGGCGCTCGAACCGCGCCGGACGCTACGGCAGGAGGTCGGCGACGGTGACGCTCGCCCCGGGCGCCGCGAGCGGCGCCACCCGCTCCTCGGGGCCGAGCGCGAGCGCGCTCCCGTAGCGCCAGCCGAAGGGCGCCGCGCCGTCGGGGACGGGCCCGCGGTAGACCTCGAGGCGGCGGTCCGGGAGATTCACGATCCAGTAGTCGACGATGCCGGCCCGGGCGTAGAGGCTGCCCTTGCGGTCGCGGTCGAACCCCAGACGCGAGAGCGCGACCTCCACCACGAGCACCGGGCGCGCCGGGTGAGCGTCGCGGTACTCGCGCGGATCGCCGGGCACGACCGCGACGTCTGGCTCCGGCTCGGACTCGTCGTCGAGCGCGACCGGCATCTGCGACCGGACGACCCAGCCCGACCCGAAGGCCCCGGTGAGAGCGCGCTGCACGAGCAGGATGCTCGTGGCGTGGGGACTGTACTGCGGCTCCTTGCAGATCATCGCGCCGCCGAGCAGCTCGACGCGGTCCTCCGGCCCCAGGATCTCGGCCTCGACCAGCCGCTCGTACTCCGCCCGGGTCCACTTCCGGGTCTGCACGTCCATCGGCGTGAGAGTAACGCCTGGTCCGCCGGGCGCGCAATGTATCGAAAGCTGGACAGCCGGGCGCGCCGACTCAGCGGGTGCCGAGGCGACGACGGGTGTCGGCGAGCGTCTCCCTGATCGGCGCGGGCAGGCGGGGGCCGAACCCGGCGTAGAAGCCGTCGAGCTCGTCGAGCGCCGCGCGCCACTCGCCCGGCTCGCAGGCGAGCGCCCGGCGCAGGCGCTCGGCGCTCACGTCCGCGCCCTCGAGGTCGAGCGCGCCGGGCGCCGGCACCCAGCCGACCGGCGTCTCCTCGGCGCGGGCGCTCCCCCGGATCCGCTCGACCATCCACTTCAGCACGCGCACGTTCTCGCCGTAGCCCGGCCAGAGGAAGCGGCCGTCGGCGTCGCGACGGAACCAGTTCACCCTGAAGATGCGCGGCGGCGTTGCGAGCCGCGGCCCCAGGGCGAGCCAGTGGGCGAAGTAGTCGGCCATGTTGTAGCCGCAGAACGGGAGCATCGCCATCGGGTCGCGCCGGACGACCCCGACCTGGCCGGTGATGGCGGCTGTCGTCTCGGTGGACATCGCCGAGCCGAGGAACACGCCGTGCGACCAGTCGAACGCCTCGAAAGCGAGCGGGACCACCGCCGAGCGCCGCGAGCCGAAGATCAGCCCGGAGATCGGCACCCCCTGCGGGTCCTCCCAGTTCGGCGCGATCGACGGGCACCGCGAGGCGTGCACGGTGAAGCGCGCGTTCGGGTGGGCGGCCGGGCCGCCGCCCGGCCGCCAGGGCTTGCCCTGCCAGTCCACCAGGCCGGCGGGCGGCTCCGGGGTGAGCCCTTCCCACCACGGCTCGCCGGACGGCGCGAGCGCCACGTTCGTGAAGATCGCGTTCGAGCGCACCATCAGGGTGGCGTGCGGGTTCGTGCCGGGGCCCGTGCCCGGCGCGACGCCGAAGAAGCCGCACTCGGGGTTGATCGCGCGGAGCTGGCCCTGGGGGTCCACCCACAGCCAGGCGATGTCGTCGCCGAGCGTCCACACCCGCCAGCCGGGGAGCCGCGAGACGACCATGGCGAGGTTCGTCTTCCCGGAAGCGCTCGGCATGGCGGCGGCGAGGTAGGTCACGCGCCCCTCGGGGTCCTCGACGCCGAGGATCAGCATGTGCTCGGCGAGCCAGCCCTCCCGCCGCGCCTGCCAGGAGGCGATGCGGAGGGCGTGGCACTTCTTGCCGAGGAGCGCGTTGCCGCCGTACCCGGAGCCCACGCTCCAGATCAGCTTGTCCTCCGGGAAGTGGAGGATCAGCCGGCGATCGGGCGAGAGGTCGGCGAGCGAGTGGAGCCCGGCGACGAAGTCGTCGTCGCTTCGCATGTGCTGGATCGCGACCCGGCCGACGCGCGTCATCAGGTGCATGCTCGCGACGACGTACGCGCTGTCGGTGACCATGACGCCCGTCCGACTCATGGGCGAGCCCGGGGGGCCCATGAGGTAGGGAACGACGTGCATGGTCCGGTCGCGCATGCTCCCGCGGAGGTACGCGCGAGCCGTCGCCTTGGCCTCGGCGGGGGCCATCCAGTTGTTCGTGGGCCCGGCGTCGTCGCGCCCCCGCGTGCAGACGAAGGTGAGCTGCTCGGTGCGCGCCACGTCCCCGGGGTCGCTCCGGTGGAGGTAGCAGCGCGGATGGGTCCGCGGGTCGAGGGCCAGGAGCGTGCCGTCCCGCAGCATCAGGTCGATCAGGCGGTCGTACTCGGCCGCGGAGCCGTCGCACCAGACGACCTTCGCGGGCCGCGTCAGGCCGGCCGCGTCGTCGACGAACCTCTCGGCCTCGCGGGTCAGGCTCATGCGCGTCCTCGTCGCGTGCGGGAGTGGGGGCGGCGTCGCCCGAGGGTGCCGGGATTGTCGCCGTCGCGCGCGGCTCCTGTCAACGTCGCGCGGCGCGCCGCCGGGGGGCGCGCCGGGACGTGCTAGCATCGGCCCGTGTCGGGCCTCCTCGCGGCCGTCCGTTACCTCACGATCGTCCCGCTGCCCGGGCCGCACGCGGGGGGCGGCGCCGGCCCCGGCCGCGGCGCCGCCTGGTTCCCCGTCGTCGGGCTCGCGCTCGGCGCCGCGCTCGCCCTGACGGCGCGCCTCACCGGCGCCCTGTTCTCGCCGCTCCTGGCGGCGCTCCTGACCGTGACGGTGTGGAAGCTGCTCACGGGCGGCATCCACCTCGACGGGCTCGCCGACTGCTTCGACGGCCTCGTCGGGCGCGACGCCGAGCACCGCCTGGCGATCATGCGCGACAGCCGGATCGGCGCCTTCGGCGCGATCGGGCTGATCCTCTTCCTCCTGCTCGAGATCGCGGCGGTCGCCGAGCTCGGCCCCGCGCTCCGCTGGCGCGCGCTTCTCGCCGCGCCGGTGATCGGCCGCGCGACGCCCGCGCTCGTCGCGCGCCTGTTCCCGGCCGCGCGCGCCGCGGGCGCCGGCGCCGCGTTCCGCGCCGCGCTGCCGCCCGGCGCGCCCGCCCTCGGTCTCGGCCTGGCCCTGGCCGCCGCCGCGGCGACCCTCGGGGTCGTCGGGATCGTCGCGTGGGCGCTCGCGACCCTCAAGGCGCTCGCGCTCGGGCGCTTCATGGCGCGACGGCTCGGCGGGATCACGGGCGACGTGCTCGGCGCGGGCGTCGAGGCGGCCGAGCTCGTCGCGCTCCTGGTGCTGGCCGCGTGGGCGCAGCTCGGGCGCTGATCTACCTGCTCCGCCACGGGGCGGTGGTCGGCGCGGAGGCCCGCCGCTTCATCGGGCACCTGGACGTGCCGCTCTCGCCGCGTGGCGAGCGGGAGAGCGCGGCGCAGGCGGCGCGGCTCAGCGGGACACCGCTCGCCGCGGTGTTCACGAGCGACCTCGCGCGCGCCCGGCGCACCGGCGAGATCGTCGCCGCGCCGCACGGCCTCTCCCCCGTCGTCGTGCCCGCGCTCCGCGAGATGGCGATGGGGCGCTGGGACGGCCTCACCGCCGAGGAGATCCGGGCGCGCGAGCCCGCGGCCTTCGACGACTGGATGGGGCGCGTCGGCGAGTTCCCGTTCCCGGGCGGCGAGAGCGTGCCGGACCTCGCCGCGCGCGCCTGGCCCGCGTTCGAGGCCATCGTCGCCGCGCACGCGGGGCGGCCGATCGCGGTCGTCGCCCACGGCGGCACCAACCGCGCGCTGCTCTGCCGCGCGCTCGGCCTCGACCTGGGACGCCTGCTCGCGCTCGGCCAGGACTACGGCGCGCTCAGCGTGCTCGAGCGCGACGACGCGGGCTGGCGCCTCGCCCGGCTCAACGAGCGCCCGGTGCTATAATCCGCGCCGTCATGGCGCCCGCTCCCGATCTGCTGCTCGGGATGTACGCGGGCATGCTTCGCGTGCGTCTCGTCGAGGAGCGCGTGCGGGAGCTGTTCGCGACCGGGCGCCTGCCGGGCTTCCTCCACACCTCGATCGGCCAGGAGGCGTGCGCGGTGGGCGCGTGCGCGGCCCTCCGCGCCGACGACTACGTCCTTTCCACGCACCGCGGGCACGGCCACCTGATCGCGAAGGGTGGGTCGCTCCGAGGCCTCATGGCCGAGCTCTACGGCAAGGCGAACGGCGTGTGCCACGGCAAGGGCGGCAGCATGCACCTGGCCGACGCCTCGGTGAATTATCTCGGGGCCAACGGCGTGCTCGCCGCGGGCTGCGTGCTGGCCCCGGGCGTGGGGCTCTCGATCAGGCGCCGGGGCTCGACCCAGGTCGTCGTCACGTTCTTCGGCGACGGCGCCGCCAACCGCGGCCCCTTCCACGAGGGCGTGAACCTCGCGGCGATCTGGACGCTCCCGGTGGTCTTCTTCTGCGAGAACAACCGCTGGGCGTCGTCCACGGCGTCGAGCCTCTCGGCCGCGGGCGGCTCGATCGCCGCGCGCGCGGCGGGCTACGGCATCCCCGGCGAGACGGTCGACGGCAACGACGTGCTCGCGGTGTGGGAGGCGACGGCGCGCGCCGTCCTCCGGGCGCGGCGGGGCGAGGGGCCGTCCTTGATCGAGGCGCGGACGATCCGGTGGGTCGGCCACTTCGAGGGCGATCCGCAGGCCTACCGGACGAAGGCGGAGGTGGAGGAGGGGCGGCGGACCGACCCGATCGCGCGCCTCCGGCGCCTGCTCGAGGCGCGGGGGCTGCTCGACGCGGCGCACGCCGAGCGCGTCGGCGCGGGTATCGTCGCCGAGCTCGAGGACGCGGTGGCGCACGCCGAGGCGAGTCCGTTGCCCGCGCCCCGGGACGCGCTGACCGACCTCTTCGCGTACTACCCCTGGAGCGGCTAGCGTGGCCCTCCTCGACCTCGGGGACGCGCTCGGCCTCGCGCTCCGCGAGGAGATGCGCCGCGATCCGCGCGTCTACTGCATCGGCGAGGACATCGTCCTCGGCCTGCCCTTCGGCGTGACGAAGGGGCTCGTGGACGAGTTCGGCGCCGAGCGCGTGCTGAACGCGCCGATCTCCGAGGCCGCGATCGTCGGCTCGGCGATGGGCGCCGCCCTGACGGGCCTGGTGCCCGTCGTGGACATGCACTTCGCCGACTTCGTCACGTGCGCGATGGACGAGGTCGTCAACCAGATCGCGAAGTCGCGCTACATGTTCGGCGGCCAGCTCGACTGCCCGCTGACGCTCCGGATGCCCTACGGCATCGGCCGCTCGGGGGGCGGGCACCACTCGAACTCGGTCGAGGCGTGGTTCGTCAACACGCCCGGGCTCAAGGTCTGCATCCCCTCCACGCCCGCCGACGCGCGCGGGCTGCTCAAGACCGCGATCCGCGACCCCGACCCGGTGCTGGTCTTCGAGCACCGCGGGCTGTACCGGGTGACGGGCGAGGTGCCCGAGGCCGAGACGCTGGTGCCGCTCGGCGTCGCGGACGTCAAGCGCCCCGGCCGCGACGCGACCGTGATCGCGACCGCCCGCATGGTCCACGCGAGCCTCGAGGCCGCCCGCCGGCTCGCGGAGGAGGGGATCGAGGTCGAGGTGGTGGATCCCCGGAGCCTGGTGCCGCTCGACCGGGAGACGCTCGCGGCCTCGGTGCGCCGGACGAGCCGGGTCGTGATCGCCGAGGAAGGGCCGCGGCGCGCCTCCGTCGGCGCCTGGCTCGCGTGGGTGATCATGGAGGACTGCTTCGACGACCTCGACGCGCCGATCGCGCGCGTCGCCGCGCCCGACGTGCCGATTCCGTTCAGCCCCCCGCTCGAGGCCTTCGTGACGCCCGGCGCCGACGACGTCGTCGCCGCCCTCCGCCAGGCGCTCAAGTAGCCGAGGGCGCCGGGGCCCCGGGAGGGGCTCGGGCCCGGTGGCGGCCAATTCTGGAACAGCGATCAGGGCCTATCCAGTCGGGCCGGGGCCCGAAAGGAGCCGGCGCCAGCTAACTGCCCGATAAACTTCATCCCTTTCCCTGGCACCCCGCATGCACTCTCGCCACCCAGCAGCGACCATCAAAGGGCGGGGAGAGCGCTATGAAGACGTGGTCCTTCCTCATCGTGCTCGGGGTGCTCATCGCGGCAGGCGCCGCCGACGCCGCCACCTACCGCTGGATGGGCCCCGACGGCGTCGTCATCTACTCGGATCGTCCCCCACAGCCCGGCGACCTCCCGAAGGCGGCCGCCGCCGAGGCTCCGGCGCCCGCCGCCCGCGCCGGCGCGCGGGGCGCCGTCGACGACCTCCTCGCGCGCTCGGGCTTCAAGGACCAGGTCGCGGCCATCGCGGACAGGCTGCGCACCGAGTTCCACCGGCGCCACGGGCATCTCGTCGCGCCCGACATGACGCTGGCCCGCGAGATCTCGTCGGCGCGCCTCAGGCCCGAGGCGCTCTACGAGGCCTTCGTCGTCGAGTTCGCGAAGCGGATCGACGAGGAGAGGATGGCGGACGCCCTCGTGTGGTTCGACTCCCCGGCGGGCCGGAAGATCGCCGGGCTCGAGGGCCGGGCCGCGCGCGCGCGCGACGGGGCCGCGGAGCTCGGCCGGTTCGTCGCGCGCCTGCGCGGGGAGCCGACGCGCCCCGAGCGCGTGGCGCTCGTCCAGCGGCTCGACGCCGCCGGCCGGGCGACGGAGAACTCGATCGAGGCCAGCCTCTCGCTCCTCCGGAGCGTGGCGGTGGCCGTGGCGCCCTATCTGCCGCTGGGCCAGGGCGGGGCGCCCGGCGAGGTGGAGGGCCTGATCAAGCGGGTGCGCGCGCAGGCCCTGTCCCAGACGCGCCGCATGTCGTGGATCATGATGCTCTTCGCGTACCGGCAGCTCTCGGATCCCGAGCTCACGCAGTACGTCGAGTTCGCGGAATCGGGGCCCGGGCAGTGGTACCTCGACGCCGTGGGCCGGTCCTTCGTCGAGGCGGTCGGCGCGGTGACCCGCGGCGCGGCCGCCGAGCTGGTGGAGGCTGTGCCGCCGGCCCGCTGGCACCTCGGGCCCGAGCCGCGTGAGGCGCCGCGGCCGGCGGCGTCGCTCTAGCGGGCATGCGGAGGGCCGGCGCCGTCCTCGGGCTGCTCGGCGCGCTCGCCTGCGCGAGCCCGGCGCTCGCCGCCGTCCCGCGGCCCGGCCCCGGCGTCGCCGCGCCGGCCGCGCCCGATCCCGCCGCGCTCCGCGCCGCCGCCGACCTCGTCGAGGCGTCGGGGCTCGGACGCCAGCTCGAGCGCCTGGCCGCGCGAGTGCGGGACGACCTCCGGCAGCGGCACGGCGCGAGCCCCGCGGACGCCGCGGCGATCGACCGCGCCACCGCGCGCCACTTCGACGGCGAGCGGCTCGTGGCCCTCGCGCGCGCGGGGCTCGCGCGGCGCCTCCAGCCCGCGCCGGCGGCCGGCGCGCTCGCGTGGTTCCGCACCCCCCTCGCGCGACGGATCGTCGTCCTGGAGCTCGACGCCATCGAGCCCGGGCAGACGCCGGCGCTCGAGGCGTTCGTCGAGGGGCTCGCCAGGACCCGCCCGTCGGCGCGGCGGCTGGCGCTGCTCGGGCGCCTCGACGACGCCGGCCGGGCGACGGAGACGTCGCTCGACGTCGCCGCCGCGGTCGTCGCGACGCTCGCCCGCGCGCTCGGGCCGCCGGCGCCCGCCGGCCCGGCCGTGCGCGGCGCCGCCGCCGAGCCCTGGCTGCTCGAGCGGCGGGCGCGCGCGTGGGACCGGATGCGGGAGGTCACGCTACTCGGCATGCTCTTCGCCTACCGGGCCCTCGCCGACGACGAGCTCGAGCGGCTCGTCGCCTTCGTGGAGTCCGACGCCGGCCAGTGGTTCGTGAACGCGACGAGCGAGGTCGTCGTCCGCGCGCTGGGCGCGGCGACGGAGGAGAGCGCGCCGGAGGTTGCGCGCGCGATGCACCGGACCGGTGGGAGGACGCGACGATGACGCGCATCACCTGGACGCTCCTGATCGTGCTCGGCGCCGGCCTCCTCGCCGGCGGCGCGCCCGCCGACGCGGCGACCTATCGCTGGGTGGACGAGAACGGCGTCGTCACCTACTCGGACCGTCCGCCGCAGCCGCGGGAGGCCCCGCCGGCGCCCGACACGCCCGCCGCGGACACGCCCGGGGCGGTCGCCGGCGACCGTGCCGCGATCGACGCGCTCCTCGACGTCTCGGGCCTCAAGCGCCAGCTCGCGGGGATCACGACGCGTATCCGGACCGAGTTCCACCAGCAGCACGGGCAGCTCACCGCCCAGGACTTCGCCCAAGCCGAGCAGATCGCGGCCCGGCACGTGCGCAGCGAGTCGGTCTACGGACTCATCGCCGAGGGCGTCGGCAAGCGCGCCGACGCCACGAAGCTCCAGGCGGCGCTCGGCTGGTACCGCTCGCCGCTCGGACGGAGGATCACCGAAATCGAGGTCGCGTTCTCGACGTCGGGCGGCGTGGAGCGCGAGATCGAGCGGTACATCGGCCGCCTGCGGCAGCGGCCGCCGGAGCGCGAGCGCGTGGCGCTCGTGGCGCGGCTCGACGCCGCGGGGCGCGCTACCGAGACATCGCTCGACGTGAGCATGGCGATCATCCGGAGCCTCGCGGCGGCGGTGGACCCGTACCTGCCCGCCGAGCGGCGCCTCGGCCGGAGCCAGCTCGAGAGCCGCATCCGCGAGGTGCGGGCGCAGGCGTTCGAGCAGGTGCGGCGCCTGTCGCTCGTGATGATGCTGTTCCTCTACCGCGACGTGCCCGACGCGGACCTCGCCCGGTACGTCCGGTTCGCCGAGTCCGAGCCGGGGCAGTGGTACGTGAGCGCGGTGAGCCGGGCGTTCGTCGACGCGGTCGGCGCGGTCGCGCGCGGCGCGGCGACCGACCTCGTCCGGGCGGTCCCGCCCCAGCGCTGGCAGCAGCAGGGCGGCGGCGGCTTCAAGAAGCCAGCGCTGCCGAAGGAGACGGCGCTCTAGTCAGAAGGCTGGCGGCGGCCGTATCGGGGCCCCTCACGCAATCAGAAGTCCTCGCCGATCGAGTCGAGGTCCGCGAGGCTCAGGATGGGCCCGTAGAGGACGCTCCGGCGGTCCCGGCTCTGCGGCAGGTCGTAGACCATGATCCCGAGGTTCTTCGACAGCATCTTCCGCAGGCGCGTGCGGAGCCGAAGCGCGTCGCCGCGCTCGCCCCAGTTCGCC
This sequence comes from Candidatus Rokubacteria bacterium GWA2_73_35, assembly GCA_001790205.1. GTDB lineage: Bacteria > Methylomirabilota > Methylomirabilia > Rokubacteriales > CSP1-6 > GWA2-73-35. The sequence continues at coordinate 13,149 of MGBU01000003.1, forward strand.
GGGTCCATCCGCGCGCTCGAGACCACGGCGAAGTGCCCGTCCGCGCGGAACGCGAACGCCCACTCCCACGATGGGACCCCGCGGATGTACATGTCGTAGGTGGTGAGGCCGATCACCACCGCGCCGGGGTCGGCGACCTGCTTGGGCAGGCGACGCTTCAGGAGGGCGATCACCTCCTCGGCGACCACCTGCTGGCGCGCGTAGTCGAGCGCGCCCCGGTCGAGCGGCAGCGGCGGCAGCGGCTGGAGGACGAGCTTGAGCTTGGTCCGGTAGTAGCCGACGAGGTCGCCCACCCACTGCTCCGGGAGCTGCCCCACCGGCACGAGGTAGACGCGCGCGCCCGGGACCACGGGGCGCGGCTGCCCGTCGGCGCCGCCGGCCGCCAGGAGGGCGAGGAGCGCGGCGAGCGCGACGAGCGTCCGCGCGGCGCTCACTGCCGCCTGAAGACGATCGACCCCATGAACGACTCGGCGCTGGAGGTGGTGTCGTTCGAGTCGATCGCGATCGACACCGCGCCCGGGGCCTCGGGCGCCTCGCCGTAGATCCGCCTGAAGTCCTCGACGACGTTGCGCCGCTCGGTGACCCAGCGGCCGAGGTCCGCCGTGCCCGAGCGGACGATGATGTAGGTGACGGTCCCGGTCTTCTCGCTCGGCGCGACCAGGCCGACGGGCGCGGTCGTGTCCCACACGTAGCCGATGATCCGCGAGCGCACCGCCTCCGGGAAGCGCGGCCAGGCCACGTAGACCTGCGCCGCCTGGTCGTCGGTCGCCTTGCGGCGCGAATCGCCGCCCTTCGGCAGCACGACCACCTTCCAGCTCCACTCGAGGATCGGCGTCTGCTTGAGGTCGACCTTGCCCTTGATGTCCTTGCTGATCGTCGAGCCCTCGCCCTGGCTCCGGAGGTGCAGGACCCGGTGGCCGTCGTTGTCCACGACGGTGAACTCGTACTTCGGGCTGCCCCAGCTCTGCCCCTGCCAGCCGGCGGGGATGCCCCGGGCGCCGAGCTTCGGCTGCCTCCAGTCCTCGACCACGACGAGGTCGGCCGCCCACGCGACGGCGGCGAGTCCCAGGACGGCGGCGAGCGTCGCCAGGCGGCGCATGGTGCCCCCATGATACCGTCTGGGCGTGGCGGCTTCGCCGGATTCCGTGCGCCTGGACAGGTGGCTCTGGGCCGCGCGGGTGTTCAAGACGCGCGCGTGGGCCGCCCGGGCGTGCGACGGCGGCAAGGTGGACGTGAACGACCAGGCCGCGAAGCCGGCGAAGGCGGTGGGCCTCGGCGATGTGATCC
>MGBU01000004.1 GCA_001790205.1 Candidatus Rokubacteria bacterium GWA2_73_35
CCCCGGCATGATGGGCGGGCTCGGCTCGCACGAGTTCATGGCGCCGAGCGCGGCGGGCGAGGACGAGATCGCGATCTGCCGCGACCCCGCGTGCGGCTACGCCGCCAACGTCGAGCTGGCGCGCGGGGTGCCCGTGCCGCCCGCGGTCCCGGCGTGGACGCGCGAGGAGGTCCCGACGCCGGGCGCCCGCACGATCGCCGAGGTCTCGGCGCTCCTCGGGATCGACCCGCGGCTCACGCTGAAGTCGCTCCTCTACGTGGCGCCGAAGGCGGGGCCCGTGCTCGCCCTCGTCCGCGGCGACCACGCGCTCCACGAGCGCAAGCTCGCGCGGGCGCTCGGCGAGGAGCCCCGGCCGGCCCACCCGGACGAGGTGCGCGAGGTCCTCGGTGCGCCGGTAGGCTCCGTCGGCCCGGTGGGCGCGCGCGTGCCGGTGCTGGCCGACGAGGCCCTCCGCGCGGGCGCCTGGGTCGTCGGGGCGAACCGCGAGGGCTTCCACCTCCGGGGCGTCGCCGCGGGCCAGGACTTCGAGTGCCGCTTCGTCGACCTGCACACGGTGGTCGCGGGCGAGGGCTGCCCGCGCTGCGGCACGGCGCTCGACGTCCTGCGGGTGATCGAGATCGGCAACATCTTCAAGCTCGGCACGAAGTACTCGGTGCCGCTCAAGGCGATGTACCTCGACGAGGCCGGCCACGAGCGGCCGATCGTCATGGGCAGCTACGGCATCGGCCCCGCGCGCATCGCCGCGAGCGCGGTGGAGCAGGGGAGCGACGCCGACGGCATCGTCTGGCCCTGGGCCATCGCCCCCTACCACGTCTACGTCGTTCTCGTCGGCGTCCGGGACGCGGCCCAGGTCGCCGCGGCCGAGGCGGTCTACGCCGCGTGCTGGCGCGAGGGGCTCGAGGCGATCCTGGACGATCGCGACGAGCGGCCGGGCGTGAAGTTCAAGGACGCCGACCTGCTCGGCATCCCGGTCCGCGTGACCGTCGGCAACGCCTTCGCCAAGGAGGGCGTCGTCGAGGTGCGCTGCCGCAAGACCCGCCGGGAGATCCGGACGCCCGGCGACCAGGTCGTCGAGGCCGTCCGCACCTTCCGCCCCGGGCGCGTCACGCCCTAGCCGCCGCGCTCGGAGCGTCCGCGAGCTTGCCTCCGCGGACGATACGTGCTAAATTCTTGAAAAAGTGGGCGTTGCCCGCTTTTTTTAGTTTTGCGGGGCGGCCCGGGGGTCCGGTCCGGGATGGACGAGGCGGAGCAGGACGCGCGGATCGAGGAGATCGTGCTGCCCATCGTCCGGGACCACGGGCTCGAGCTCGTGGACCTCGAGTGGCGCGCCCTCCGGCCCCGGGGCGTGCTGCGGCTCTACGTCGACAAGCCGGGCGGCGTCGCGGTCGCCGACTGCGAGCGCCTGTCGCGCGAAGCGGGCGACGTGCTCGACGCCGCGGGGCTCTTCGACGAGCCGTACGACCTGGAGGTCTCGTCGCCCGGGCTCGACCGGCTCCTCCGGAAGGAGCGCGAGCTCCGCTGGGCCGTCGGCAAGCGCGTGCGCTGCTGGCAGGCGGGCGGGCGCGAGGTGCGCGGGCGGCTGCTAGCGGTGGAGCCGGGCTGGCTCGTCCTCGCGGGCGACGGGGAGGAAGTGCGCGTGGACCGTGCGACCGTGACGAAGGCGCGCCTGGAGGCGGAGGTCCCCTGGCCCCGCAAGGCGTAGAATCCGGCGTAGACGCGGAAGGGCATGAACCGAGAGCTGATCACCGTCATCGAGCAGATCGGGCGCGAGAAGGGGATCGACAAGGAGATCCTCTTCGAGGCGCTGGAGTCTGCGCTGCTCTCGGCGACGCGCAAGAGCCTCGGAAGCTCGGACAACGTCCGCATCCACATCGACCGCAAGGGCGGCGACCTCAGGGTGTACTGTCGCAAGAAGGTCGTCGAGGAGGTCACCGACGACCGGATCGAGATCAGCCTGGTCGACGCGAAGGCGCTGAACAGCGAGGCGGAGCTCGGCGACGAGCTCGAGCTCGAGCAGGAGCGGCCGCCGCAGGACTTCGGCCGGATCGCGGCCCAGACGGCCAAGCAGGTGATTCTCCAGAAGGTGCGCGACGCCGAGCGCGAGGGCATCTACTCGGAGTTCGCCGGCAAGGAGGGCCAGATCCTGCGCGGCGTCGTGCATCGGATCGAGAAGCGCAACGTCATCCTGGAGATCGGCAAGGCCGAGGCCATCCTGCCCGAGCGGGAGCAGATCCCGGGCGAGCGCTACAACCCCGGCGACCGGATCCGCGCCTACGTGCTCGAGGTCCGGCGCACCGCGAAGGGGCCGCAGATCTCCCTCTCGCGGACGCACCCGGGGTACCTCGCGCGGCTGTTCGAGACCGAGATCCCGGAGATCCAGGAAGGGATCGTGATCGTGAAGGCCGCGGCCCGGGAGGGCGGCGAGCGCGCGAAGGTCGCCGTCGCCTCGACGAAGCGCGACGTGGATCCGATCGGCGCGTGCGTGGGGCTCCGCGGCACGCGCATCCAGGTGATCAGCCGCGAGCTCCGGGGCGAGAAGATCGACATCATCGAGTGGTCGCACGACCCGGCGACGTTCGTGGCGCGGGCGCTCTCCCCGGCGAGGGTGTCGTCGGTCACGATCACCGAGCCGCCTGCGGGCGAGGGCGGGCATGCGGAGGGCCTGCCGTTGGCCCTCGTGATCGTCCCGGACAACCAGCTCTCGCTCGCGATCGGCAAGAAGGGCCAGAACGCGCGGCTGGCGGCGAAGCTGACCGGGATGCGCATCGACATCAAGAGCGAGTCCGAGGTGGAGGCCGAGAGCGCGCCGGCCCCCGAGGCGTCCGTCGACCGGGCGGCGCTCGGCGCGCTGCCGGGCGCGAGCCAGGAGATCGTGGACGCGCTCGTCGCGGCGGGCCTCGGCTCGCCCGCGGCGATCGTCGGGGCCGGCCGCGAACGGCTCGGCGCGCTGGCCGAGGTCGGCGACCGGGCCGACGAGATCCACGCGGCCGCCGAGGAGTGGGTGGCGCAGGCGGCGGGCCGGCGCGCGGGGCCCGGGGAGACGCCGCCGGCCGCATGAGGCGGGAACCCGCACGCACGTGCCTCGGCTGCCGCCGCGTGCGGCCCAAGCGGGAGTTGGTCCGCCTGGTGCGGAGCGAGCGTGGCATCGTCGTCGTGGACGCGCCCGCGCGGGCCCGGGGACGCGGCGCGTACGTGTGCCCGGAGCCGGCGTGCGTCGAGCGGGCGCTCAGCCGGAGCCGGCTCGCCCACGCGTTCCGGCGCCCCTCGGAGGTCGCGTCGGACCTGGCGGCGAGCGTGCGGGCGGCCGCGGGCGGGCGGGCGGTGGGCGGGGTCGAGACAACGAGTCCAGGGAGGTGAGGGGGACGTGGCAGCGAAGGTCAAGCTGATCGAGCTGGCGAAGGAACTCGGCGTCACGAGCAAGGATCTGATGCTCGCCGCCGAGGAGATGGGGCAGAAGGGCCTGCGCGCCATGAGCCCTGTGGACACGAAGCTCGCGAACGCGCTGCGGGTCAAGCTCGGCCGTGGACGCGAGCTGCCCGAGGAGCCGAAGCCCAAGCGCGCGGCCAGGCCGAAGGCGGCGCCCGCTCCGGCCGCGGCCGGCGAGGCTGCGCCCGCGACGACGCCCGCCGCGCGCCCGCGGAAGGCCCGGAAGGCTGAGGTAGAGCTCGAGGAGACGCCGGCATCGGTCGAGGTCAAGCCGGCGGCGACGATCGTCAAGCCCAAGCCGGTCGAGATCGCGGCCGAGCCCCCGGTGGTCGCGCCGATCGTCCCCGAGCCGGCGGCGCCGGTCGAGACGGGCGCGCCCGCCCCCCTGCCGGAGCCGCCGGTGCAGGTGAAGCCCGCGGCGCCCGTGACGCCCCTGCCGGCCCCGCCCGCGCCGCCGGCCCCGAAGCGCCCCGAGCCGAAGATCGTGCCGTTCCGGCCGCTCGAGCGCCCCGCCCCCGCGCCGCCCCCGCGGCCGTCTCGACAGCCGGTGGGACCGTTCGCCCCGCCGCGCGTGACCGGGGCGCCCCCGAGGCCCGCGGTCCCGCCGGCGCCGCTGCGGCCCGCCGCGCCGCCCGTCCCGCGCCCGGCCGCGCCGGCGGCTGCCGCGGCCTCCGCGGCGGTCGCGCCGCCCGCGCCGGCGGCGGTCGAGGCGCCGCTCGCCGAGGTCCGCCGCGAGCTGATCCGCGTCCCGGAGTCGGTCACGGTCGGCGAGCTGGCCGAGAAGATGCGGCGGAAGTCCGGCGAGGTGATCAAGGCGCTGCTCGAGCTCGGCGTGATGGCCACGGTCAACGAGCTGCTCGACGCGACGGCGGCCAAGCTCGTCGCCGACAAGTTCGGCTTCGACCTCGAGATCCGCTCGGTCGAGGGCGACATCGTCGACGAGGAAGACGTCGATGCCGCGCAGCTCAAGCTGCGGCCGCCGGTCGTCACGGTCATGGGCCACGTCGACCACGGCAAGACGTCGCTGCTCGACGCGATCCGCAAGTCGAAGGTCGCCGAGAAGGAGTTCGGCGGCATCACCCAGCACATCGGCGCCTACCAGGTGGTGACCAAGCACGGCAAGGTCACGTTCCTGGACACGCCGGGCCACGAGGCCTTCACCGCGATGCGGGCGCGGGGCGCCCAGGCGACGGACATCGTCATCCTCGTCGTCGCCGCCGACGACGGCGTGATGCCGCAGACGCAGGAGGCGGTCAACCACGCGCGCGCCGCCAACGTCCCGATCGTCGTCGCCGTGAACAAGATCGACAAGCCCGAGGCCGACCCCGAGCGCGTCAAGCGCGAGCTGTCGAGCCTCGGCCTCGTGCCCGAGGACTGGGGCGGGCAGACGATCTTCGTGCCGACGTCCGCCAAGAAGGGCACGGGGATCGACCAGTTGCTCGAGATGACCGCGCTGCAGTCCGAGATCCTGGAGCTGAAGGCGAACCCGGCGCGCGCGGCCAGGGGTGTCATCATCGAGGGACGGCTCGACCGCGGCCGCGGCCCCGTCGCGACCGTCCTGGTCCAGAACGGCACGCTTCACGAGGGCGATGCCGTGGTCGTCGGCGCCTACTCGGGCCGGATCCGGGCGCTGGTCGACCCGAGCGGCAAGAAGACCAGGGCGGCCGGCCCCTCGGACGCCGTCGAGATCCAGGGGCTCTCCGGGGTGCCCGCGGCGGGCGACGTGCTCGTGGCCGTGTCGGACGAGCGCAAGGCGCGGCAGATCGCGGCGATGCGCCAGGACCGCGAGAAGGCCAAGGGCAAGGCCGCGACGCGCATCACCCTCGAGGGGCTCCAGAAGCAGATCCAGAGCGGGGAGATCAAGGAGCTCCGCATGGTCCTCAAGGCGGACGTGCAGGGCTCCGTGGAGGCGCTGACCGAGGCGCTCGAGCGGCTGTCCACGGACGAGGTCAAGCTCAAGGTCATCCACAGCTCGGTCGGCGCGATCAACGAGAGCGACGTCATGCTCGCCTCCGCGTCCAACGCGGTCGTGCTCGGCTTCAACGTCAAGGCGGAGCCGAAGGCGGCGACGCAGGCGCAGGTCAACGGCGTCGACCTCCGGAGCTACAACGTCATCTACGAGGCCATCGACGACCTCCGCGCGGCGCTGGCCGGCATGCTGGCGCCGGAGATCCGCGAGACCGCGCTCGGCCGGGCGCAGGTGCGGCAGATCTTCGTCATCTCCAAGCTCGGCCCCATCTGCGGCTCGTACGTGGTGGAGGGCAAGATCGTGCGCGGCGCCAAGGCGCGCGTGCGCCGCGGCAACGACGTCCACGGCGAGGGCACGGTCGGCTCGCTCAAGCGGTTCAAGGACGACGTCCGCGAGGTGCTCGCCGGGCTCGAGTGCGGCATTGGCGTGGACGGCGTGAGCAACATCCAGGCGGGCGACGTCCTCGAGGTCTACACGACCGAGGAAGTGGCGCGCACGCTCTAACGGCGCGGCGGGGGCGGGGTGTCGGTCGCGCGGGTCGCCGTCGGAACCGTGGAGCTGCACCTGCCCGACGTGGATTCGCTGAAGGGCAAGCGCCACGTGCTGAAGGGGCTCAAGGAGCGCGTGCGGGCCCGGTTCGAGGTCGCCGTCGCCGAGGTCGACCACCTGGACGCCTGGCAGCGCGCCACCCTCGCCGTCGCCTGCGTCGCGCGCGACTCGCGGCACGCCAACGAGGTGGTGTCCAAGGCGCTGGATTTCATCGAGGCGAACGTCGAGGGCCGGGTCATCGACGTGTCGGTGGAGATCCTCTGATGCAGGGCAAGCGGCTCGACCGCGTCAACCAGCTCATCAAGGAGGAGGTGTCGACCCTGCTCCAGCGGGAGCTGAAGGATCCGCGGCTCGGCTTCGTCACGGTGACGGAGGTGGACACCACCCGGGACCTGCGCAGCGCGAAGGTCTTCGTCTCGGTGCTCGGCGACGAGGCGCAGTGGGCCGCGTCGCTGGCCGCGCTCGGGAGCGCGCGCGGCTTCATCCGCAACTGGCTCAAGCACCACCTCGACCTCAGGGTGACGCCGGAGCTCGACTTCCGGCCCGACCGCTCGATGGAGCACGCCGCCCGGATCCAGGCGCTGCTCCGGGAGCTCCCCGCGAAGCCGTCCGAATGAGCGTCGCCGCGCGTCGTTCTCAGGCCACCCACGGTCCACGCCGGCCTCGCGGACCCCGCGACAAATGACCGCCGCGGTGGAGCACCGGGGGCCGGCGCCGTCGCGAGCCGTGCTGGCGCCGTTCGCGCGGGCCGGCGGGCGCGCGCTCATGCTGGGCCACGTCCACCCCGACGCCGACGTCCTCGGCACGCTGCTGGCGCTCGGCCTGGCGCTCGAGGGGCGGGGCTGGAGCGTGGCGTACGGCGGCCCGCACCCGGCCCCCGCGGCGCTCGGCTTCCTGCCCGGCGTGGACCGGTACCGCGTGCTGCCGGGGGTCGAGGGCGCCGTCGATGTCGTGGTGCTGACCGATTGCCCGAACCCCCAGCGGACCGAGGGGCTCCTCGAGCAGGCGCGGCGCGCCGCCGGCGTCGTCGTGAACATCGACCACCACCCGGACAACCGCCGCTACGGCGACGTCAACTGGATCGACGTGTCGGCGGCGGCGACGGGCGAGATGGTCTACGAGCTGCTCCAGGCCCTCGGCTGCCCGCTCACGCCGGCGATCGCCGGCAACCTCTTCACCGCGATCCACACCGACACCGGCTCGTTCCGCTACTCCAACGTGACCGAGCGCACCTTCCGCGTCGCCGCCGCGCTCGTCGCCGCCGGCGCCCGGCCGGCGCTCGTCTCCGAGTGGCTCTACGAGCGGCGCGCCCCCGACGCGCTCGCCTGGCTCGGCGAGGCGCTCCGGCGCGTCGAGCTGAGCGAGGACGGGCGCGTGGCGTGGCTCGCGCTGCCGGCCGGCGTCCTGCCCGAGCGGTTCATCGAGTCCGAGGAGCTGGTCAACTACCCGCGCTCGATCGCCTCCGTGCGCGTCGCCTGCCTCCTGCGCGAGCAGGACGGCGCGGTGAAGGTGAGCCTCCGGGCCAAGGGCGACGTGGACGTCCAGCGGATCGCCGCGCAGTTCGGCGGCGGCGGGCACCCGAGCGCCGCCGGCTGCACCCTGGCCGGCCGTCTCTCCGACGCGCTACCCCGGGTGCTGGCCGCGGTCAGCGCCGCGCTCGATCCCGCGCCCGGCGGGAGCCGGCCCGCGCCGTGAGGAGCCCGGGCCGCTCCGGGGTGCTGGCCATCGACAAGGCCGCGGGGGTGACGTCGTTTGACGTGGTCTCCGTGGTGCGCCGCCAGCTCGGCGTGCGGCGCGTCGGCCACGGCGGCACGCTCGATCCGGACGCCACCGGCGTGCTGCCGGTCCTGATCGGCGAGGCGACGAAGCTGATGCCCTACCTGGTGGACCAGGACAAGGAGTACGTGGCGACCGTGCGCTTCGGGATCGCGACCGACACGCACGACATGAGCGGGCGCGTGCTCGCCGAGGCGCCGGTGCCGCCGCTCACGCGCGCCGGGCTCGAGGCGGCCTGCCGCCCCTTCGTCGGGCGCATCAGCCAGGTGCCGCCGATGTACTCCGCGGTCCACCACGGCGGCAGGCGGCTCTACGAGCTGGCGCGCGCCGGCAGGACCGTGGACCGCGAGCCGCGCGAGGTCGTCGTGCGCTCGATCACGGTCGAGGAGCTCGCCCCGCCGCGCGCGACGCTCCGGGTCGTCTGCGGCAAGGGGACGTACGTGCGGGTGCTCGCCGCCGACCTCGGCGCCGCGCTCGGCTCGGGCGCCGCGGTCGAGCGGCTCGTGCGCAGCCGCGTCGGCCCGCTCGACCTCGAGGCCGCGGCGCCGTGGGTGGAGGTGACCGGGGCGGGGCCCGCGCTCTGGTCGCGCGTCCGGCCCCCGGAGGCGGCGCTGGCCGCCTGGCCGCGCGTGGACCTCGACCGGCGCGCCGGGCTCACGTTCACCCACGGCCAGCCCGTGGACGTGGCGCCCGCTGCGGCGGCCGGCGGGGGTCTCGTGCGCGTTCACGACGACGCGGGGGCGATGCTCGGGGTCGGCGAGCTCACGGCGGGCGGCCGCAAGGTCAGGCCCGTGCGGATCCTGCATGCGGACGATCCGGGGACTCGAGTCCTACCCGCCTGACGCGGGCCCGACCGCGGTCGCGCTCGGCGTCTTCGACGGCATCCACCTGGGCCACCGGGCGATCCTCGGGCGCGCGGTCGAGCTGGCGCGCGCGCGGGGGCTCGAGGGCGTCGCCTGCACCTTCGACCCGCACCCGATGGAAGTGCTCCAGCCCGGGCGGGCGCCCCTGCCGCTCACCACGCTCGCCGACCGGCTGGCGCTGATCGGCGGGACCGGCATCACGACCACCGTGGTGATCGCCTTCACCCGCGAGGTCTCCGGGATGGAGCCCGAGGCGTTCGTCGAGAGCGTCCTGCTCGGGGTCCTCCGGGCCCGCGAGGTCGTCGTCGGCTTCAACCACCGCTTCGGCCGGGCCGCCCGCGGCGACGCCCGGCTCCTCGAGGCGCTCGGCCCGCGGCTCGGCCTCGGCGTCCACGTGGTCCCACCGACGACAGTCGACGGCGTCGGCGTGTCGTCCTCGGAGATCCGCGCGGCGCTCGCGCAGGGCGACCTCCAGCGGGCCGCGCGGCTGCTCGGCCGCGACTACACGGTCGGAGGCGAGGTCGTCCACGGGGCCGGCCGCGGGCAGAGCCTCGGCTTCCCGACGGCGAACATCAGGGCCGAGCTGCCGCTGCCGCTCCCCGCCGGGGTCTACGTCGGCCGGGCCGACATCGGCAGCGCCGCCTACACGGCGGTGGTCAACATCGGGGTCCGCCCGACTTTCGGAGACTCGACGTCAGCCGTCGAGGCTCATCTCCTTGATTTCTCGGGCGATCTCTATGGACGTCGGATGCGCCTGACCTTCCTCCGGCGCCTGCGCGAGGAGCGGAGGTTCCCGAGCGTTGAAGCCCTCCGCGCCCAGATCGCCGTCGACGTGGCCTCGGCCCGGGAGCCGGCCTGACGGCCCAGCTTTACTTCGGTGGCCCGGCGTGGTAGAGTGCAGCCTATCTGTTGAAAAAAAAGGGCTTTTTGAACCCGTCCTGGTGGAGTGTGGAATCCCCGGGGCGTGGCGATTGAAGGAGACCCCGCGTGCCGCTGACCATCGACCGGAAGAAGAGCCTGATCGAGCAGTTCCGCGTTCACGAGGGGGACACGGGCTCGCCCGAGGTGCAGATCGCCCTCCTGACCGAGCGCATCAACGGTCTGACCGACCACTTCAAGCAGCACGGCAAGGACCACCACTCGCGCCGGGGCCTGCTCATGCTGATCGGCAAGCGGCGCGGCCTCCTCGATTACCTCAAGACCAAGGACCCCGAGCGGTACCGCGCGCTCATCGACAAGCTCGGAATCCGCCGGTGACGGCGGCGCCCCTCACACCCGTACCCCAGAGACAAGGACAATCGCCCGTATGAGTCAGACTGTGCAGATCGACGTCGGTGGCCATCCGCTCTCGATCGAGACCGGGCACGTGGCCAAGCAGGCGGACGGCGCCGTGGTCGTCCGCTACGGCGGCACGATGGTGCTCGCCACCTGCGTCGCGGCCAGGACCGCGAAGGAAACGCAGGACTTCTTCCCCCTGACCGTCGAGTACCGCGAGCGCATGTACGCCGGGGGCCGGATCCCCGGCGGCTACTTCAAGCGCGAGGGCGCGCCCGTGAAGAAGGAGACGCTCACCTCGCGCCTCATCGACCGGCCGATCCGGCCGCTGTTTCCCGACGGCTTCCGCAACGAGGTCCAGGTCATCTGCCTCACCATCTCCGCCGACGCGCAGAACGACCCGGACGTCCTCGCGATAAACGGCGGCTCGGCGGCGCTCTGCCTCTCGGGCATGCCGTTCGGCGGGCCGGTGGGCGCCGTGCGCGTCGGCCACGTCGACGGCCGGCTCGTGGCCAACCCGACGGCGGCCGAGCGGGCGACCTCGACCCTCGACCTCATCATCGCGGGGACCGAGGAGGCGGTGCTCATGGTCGAGTCGGGCGCCAAGGAAGTGCCCGAGGAGACGATGCTCGAGGCGATCGCCTTCGGCCACGCCGAGTGCAAGCGGCTCGCCCGCGCGCAGAAGGAGCTCGTGGCCCGGGCGGGGAAGCCCCGCTGGCCGTTCGACCCCGAGGCCGGCCGCGACGCCGAGCTCCTCGGGCGCGTCAGGAGCCTCGCCGCCGACCGGCTCGCCGCGGCGCTCGGCACCCACGAGAAGCAGGCGCGCGGCGAGGCGGTCAGCCG
>MGBU01000005.1 GCA_001790205.1 Candidatus Rokubacteria bacterium GWA2_73_35
GAGCTGCCGGAGTTCCAGCAGCACGTGCTCGAGTCGCTCAGGCAGCCGCTCGAGGACGGGCGCGTCACGATCGCGCGCGCCTCCGGCGTCGGCGACTTCCCGGCCCGCGTCCAGCTCGTCGCCGCCGCCAACCCCTGCCGCCGCGGCTGCCCCTCGCTGGATCGCTGCCTCTGCACCCCCGCCGAGCGCGCGCGCTACCTCGGCCGCCTCTCGCGCCCGCTGCTCGACCGGATCGACCTCCACGTCGAGCTGCCGGCCCTGGCGCCCGCCGACCTCGCGGGCACCGCGCCCGGCGAGCCCTCCACCGCCGTCGCCGCCCGCGTCCGGGCGGCGCGCGAGCGCCAGCGCACCCGCTTCCGCGGCTCGGGCGTCCGCGTCAACGCCGCCATGTCGGCGCGCCAGGTGCGCCGGCTCTGCCCGCCGTCGGCGGAGGTCGAGCGCCTACTCGCCCAGGCGGTCGAGCGCCTGAGCCTCTCCGCCCGCGGCCACGACCGCGTGCTCAAGGTCGCCCGCACGATCGCCGATCTCGCGGGCGCCGACGCGATCGCACCGGCGCACGCGGCCGAAGCCATCCAGTACCGCGGGCTCGACCGCGCCTGGCGCGGGTGAGATGAGAGGACCGGCGTAGTCGCCCGGTCGGTCGGCGACACGGCCGAGCGCCCGGTGCTACCCTCACGGCGTGGGGATTGCCGACCGGCCCGCACGAGCGGCACGTGGTGGGCATGGGGTGCTCGTGTCCTCGTGCCTGGGAGTCCTCGTCCTGGCGCTCGGCGGCGCGGCGCTCGCCGCGGACGAGGCGCCGGTCGTCCGTTTCGGGGTCATCACGCGGTACCACCCTCGACTGATCTATCAGACGCATCAGCCGGTGATGGATTACTTGAGCCGCACGCTGCGGGCCCGCTTCGAGCTGAAGCTCGGCCGCAGCTTCGAAGACACCAACCGGGATCTGGAGCAGGGGACGACCCAGTTCGCCCTGCTGAGCATCATGAGCTATCTCGAGGCCCGTGTCCGATTCGGCGCCGTGCCGCTGGTGAAGCCCCGAGGAGAAGGCGGGCAGGGGGTGACGCGCGGAGTCGTCGTCACGCGGACGGACAGCGGGATCACGACGCTCGGAGCCCTGAAGGGCAGGACGTTCGCCTTCGCCCCGGCGAAGTCGACGGCCGGCAACCTCCTCCCCCGGTACCTGCTCTTCGCCGCTGGTGTGCGTCTCACGGATCTCGAGCGCTACGCCAACCTGGCCAACTACGACAACGTGGTGCTCGGCGTGCTGCGAGGGCAGTACGATGCCGGCGCGATCCCCGAGCTCGTCGCCGAGCGCTACCGCGAGCGTGGGCTCCGGGTGCTGGCCGTGTCCGATCCGGCTCCGAGCGAGCCGATCGTGACCCGGGCCGACCTTCCCGCGGCTCTTGCGCGCTCGGTTCGGGAGGCGCTCCTGGCCCTCGACCCGGGCGACCCGCGCGATCGGGAGATCCTCAAGGGCTGGGACGACGAGTTCCGCCGCGGCTTCGTCACCGCCGACGACCGGGACTACGATGGCATCCGCCGCATGCTGGACGCCATTCCCCAGGGCTGTGGAGTCCGCTGCCACTACCCGCCCCGAGGGTCTGCGCGGTGAGGGGCCGGCTGTCGCTCGCCGACTGGGGTCTCCGGATCAAGTTCGTCATCTTCACGACGCTGCTCCTGCTCGTCGTCGTCCTCGTCGTCGGGGTCCTCATGGTGCGGCGGGAACGAGAGATCCTGACGGAGCGCATGAGGGAGACCGGGATCACGCTGGTCGAGAGCCTCGCGATCGCCTTCACCGATACCCTCATGTACGAGGAGCTGAGGCTCCTGGAGCAGGGCGATCTCCTGGACACCTACATCGCCCAGGCGATGGCGCGGCCGGGGACCGATCTCGTGTACCTCATGGTCCTCGATCCCGAGGGGCGCGTCGTCGCCCACAACGACACGACGCAGTTCGGACTGACGTACGGCGACGCGGTGGCACGTCGCGCCCTCGCCGCCGAGAACACGCTGGTCCAGCGGGACCGGAGTCGCGACGGGCGCGAGCTGCTGGACGTGGCGACGCCGCTGGCCATCTCCACGAAGCGCTGGGGGACGCTGCGGGCCGGGTTTTCCCTCCACCGTCTCGAGGCCGCCCTGGCCTCCGGCATCCGCCAGATCCTCGGGCTGACGGCGATCCTCTTCGTCGTCAGCCTGGGGCTGGCGCTCGCGCTGGGGCGGATGCTGCTCGAACCGCTTCGCCGCTTCGCCCGCGTGATGGAGCGCACGACCGGCCTGCACGACGTTCCCACCGGCGAGGTCGACCGGCGCGACGAGATCGGCATGCTCGCGCGGCAGTTCGCCGCGATGCTCGGGCGGCTGCGCGAGGCGAACGCGGAGCTCCAGCGGCAGCACGACGCGATGGGGCGGGCCGAGAAGCTCGCGTCGATCGGCCGGCTGGCGTCCGGCGTGGCCCACGAGATCAACAACCCGCTGGCCGGCATGCAGACCTGCGTCGCGGCCCTCCAGGCGGGCGAGCCGGATCCCGCCACGACCCGTCAGTACCTCGGGCTGGTGCAGGAGGGATTGGGCCGTGTGCAGGGGACGGTCCGCCAGCTCCTGGACTTCGCGCGCCAGCGCGAGCTGGTGATGGCGCCGGTGGACGTGGGACGGACGCTGGAGGAGACGCTGGCCCTGGTGCGATACCAGGTCGAGCGGAAGCGCGTGAAGCTCCGCCTCACGCTCTCGCCGTCCCTGCCCAGGATCCGGGCGGACGCGGGGCAGCTCCAGCAGGTCGTGCTCAACCTGCTGCTGAACGCGCTCGATGCCGTGCCGGAGGACGGCTCGGTCGACGTCGGCGCACGGGCCGACACGGGCGGGATCGAGATGACGGTCGCCGACGACGGGTGCGGGATCCAGGAGGAGCACCTCGGGAGGATCTTCGACCCGTTCTTCTCCACGAAGGGCCCGGGCAAGGGCACCGGGCTCGGGCTGTCGGTGAGCTACGGCATCGTCCAGGCGCACGGAGGCCGGATCGGCGTCGAGAGTCGGGCCGGCGCCGGCTCGACGTTCCGCGTCTGGCTGCCGGCGACTCCCGATGGGCGCGAGGGGATGGCATGACGAGACGCGTGCTCCTCGTGGAGGACGAGGCGATCCTGCGCATCCCCCTCGGGAACGAGCTGCGGCGCCAGGGCTACCAGGTGCGCGTGGCGGAGGACGGCGAGGCCGGCCTCGCCGCGATCCACGAAGAGCGCTTCGACATCGCCGTGCTCGACGTTCGTCTCCCCAAGCGGGATGGCATCGAGCTGCTCCGCGCCCTGAGAGATCGGAGTCCCGAGACCGTGGCCATCGTGATGACGGCGTACGGCACCGTGGAAGAGGCCGTGACCGCCATGAAGCTCGGCGCCCACGACTACCTCCTGAAGCCGTTTCCCGTGGAGGCGCTGCTCATCACGCTCTCCCGGGCCGGCGAGTTCATCGACCTCAGACGGGAGAACGTCAACCTTCGGGACCGGATCGACCAGCTCCATCACTTCGGCAATATCGTCTGCGGCAGCAAACGGATGAAGGAGGTCTGCGACCAGGCGCGAGCGGTCGCCGCCGCCGACATCACGGTGCTGATCCAGGGCGAGACGGGGACGGGCAAGGAGCTGATGGCGAGCGCCATCCACCACGAGAGCGCCCGCCGCCCGGGGCCGTTCATCAAGGTCAACTGCGCCGCCCTGGCCGAGTCGCTCCTGGAGACCGAGCTGTTCGGCCACGAGCGAGGCGCCTTCACCGGCGCCGTGCGGCAGCGGCCCGGCCGGTTCGAGCTCGCCGACGGGGGGACGTTGTTCCTCGACGAGGTGGACGACCTCCCCATGCCCGTCCAGGTGCGGCTGCTCCGCGTCCTCCAGGAGAAGGAGTTCGAGCGCGTGGGCGGCACGCGCTCCATCCGGGTCGACGTGAGGATTCTGTGCTCGGCCAAGGCCGCGCTGGAAGCGTGTGTCGCCGAGGGCCGGATGCGGGAGGACCTGTACTACCGGCTGAAGGTGGCAACCATCGTGATCCCGCCGCTCCGGGAGCGGCGGGAGGACATCGTGCCGCTCGCCGAGCACTTCGTCCGGCGGTACGCGGGCGAGGCGGGGAAGCGGATGCAGGGCATCGATCCCGCCGCCATGCGGGTGCTCCTGGAGCACTCCTGGCCGGGGAACGTGCGGGAGCTCGAGAACGCGATTCAGCGCGCGGTCGTGTTCACCAGAGGGGAGGTGTTGACCGTCGACGACCTGCCGCGAGATCTGCTCGTCCCCGGCGGGTCGGCACCGGGCCCCGCCGCGACCGCCCTTGCGCCGCTCCACGACGCGATGCGGGAGGCCGAGCGGCGCCATATCCTCCAGGCCCTCGAGCGGACCGGCTGGCGGCGCGCCAAGGCCGCCGAGCTTCTCGGCATCACGCGCGAGACCCTCTGGAGGAAGATCCAGGCGCTGCAGATCGCGATCCCCGCGGACGTTGCGGAAGAGTAACGCGGCCTCGTTGCAGGGCCGCAACGGCCCGGCCGCGCGGGCCGCCCGTCGCTGAGCGTTCCCTTCAGCGCGCTGTCCGGCCGAGCGTAGCGAACGTCAATTCCTGCCGCGACTTGCGGCCCGTGCCGCGCCGAGCGCGCGCGTCGAGCGGGATTCGGCGCGGGCGTTGCAATCGACCTCCCACCGGTGATCGTGACCCACGCCAGGGGACGAGCGCGATCGAGGGGCTCGGACCGCGGGCTCTCGGAGGAGGTTCGACATGGCAAGCAACGAAGTGACGGATCGTTCGGCGAAGCCGGACGCCGAGGCCTCACGCCGCGAGTGGCTGTCCGTGGCTGCGTGCGCCGTGGTGGCCGGTCTCGCTCTCCCGGCGGTCCCCGGGCAGGTCCTGCCGGCGGACGCGGCCTCGACGAGGCCCGACGGCGAGAATCTGACCCCCCTGCCCGACCTGCCCGAGCCGGTCGCGGGCGAAGACCCGATTCTCCGGATGCTGAAGGACCTCCGCCGCGCCTTGAAGAAGCCCGTGGAGGAGCGGCGCTGGGTCATGGCGGTGGACCTGCGCAAGTGCACGGGGTGCTTTGGCTGCACCATCGCCTGCGTCACGGAGAACAAGCTGCCGCCCGGGATCGCCTACCGCGTCGTCCTCACGGAGACCCACGGGACGTATCCGAACGTGTCGCGCCACTTCACGCCCACGGCATGCATGCAGTGCGACCGGCCCCCGTGCACCAGCGTGTGCCCGGTGGGCGCGACGTGGAAACGCCCCGACGGGATCGTCGTGATCGACTACGACCGGTGCATCGGCTGCCGCTACTGCATCGCCGCGTGCCCCTACAACGCGCGCTACTTCGACAGCGGGCACTTCTACGGCGACTACGAGGGGGGCCAGCTGCAGCCCTACGAGACCGTGGCCGCCCACGAGTACCGGGTGGATCGGGTCCGCAGCCGGCGGGCCTCCCCGGTGGGCAATGCCCGCAAGTGCCACTTCTGTCTCCACCGCGTCGAGCAAGGCGAGCTGCCGGCGTGCACCGTCTCCTGCATGGGACGAGCGACGTTCTTCGGCGATGCCAACGACCCGAAAAGCCTGGTGGCTGAGCTCATCAGCGGGCCGAACGTCATGCGACTCAAGCCAGAGCTCGGGCTCGAGCCGAGGTTCTACTACCTGATGTGAGGAGACCGGCATGAGTGAGAAGACGCTGTCCCGACGCGACTTCGTGAAGCTCGCGGGCGCCACCGCGGGGGGCGCGGCGACCCTTGGGAGCACCGGCGCGTTCCGCGCGCTCAGCGCCGGCGAAGCGGCGCGGCTCTCGCAGCAGTCGACCCAGATCAAGTACACCGCCGACGTCATGTGTCCGGCCGAGTGCGGCGTCATGGTCAAGGTGGAGAAC
The DNA here is from genome assembly GCA_001790205.1 of Candidatus Rokubacteria bacterium GWA2_73_35. GTDB lineage: Bacteria > Methylomirabilota > Methylomirabilia > Rokubacteriales > CSP1-6 > GWA2-73-35. The sequence goes on from MGBU01000005.1 coordinate 5,873, forward strand.
GGCGTGGCGTCGGCCATCTACGGCAACCCTCACGTGCCCTACAATGCCGGGACTCTCTGCGCCAAGGGCGCCGCCGGCCTGCAGCTCGTCTACAACGCGAATCGGATCAAGTACCCCATGATTCGCGTGGGCGCGCGCGGTGAGGGGAAGTTCAAACGGGTCACCTGGGACGAAGCCATCGCCTTCATCGCCGACAAGCTGACGGCGATCAAGAAGACGTATGGGCCGGAAGCGGTGATCATGGACGCCGGCGACGTGACGGATCGCGACACCTACTGGCGCCTGTTCTTCGCCTTTGGCACGCCCAACTGCACCGAGCACGGCGCCATCTGCGACACGCCGCGGCGCCACGGCCCCAGACTCATGTTCGGCGGCAAGCGGGTCGAGCCGGACGTCATGCGGCCCGTCCTCCTGCGTCAGGCCGATGGCACCCTGAAGAACGACTACTCCTACCGCACCAAGCTGATCGTCTACGCCGGCTGGAACCCGTTCACGGCCACTCGCATCAACTACGAATCGCGGGGGACGGTGGGGGCCAAGGTGGCGGGGGCCAGGATCATCGTGATCGACCCCGCGCTCTCCAACACGGCGACCAAGGCGGATCGCTGGATCCCGATCCGCCCCGGGACGGATCCCGATCTGTTCGCGGCGATCCTGCGGTACGTGCTCGAGCACGACAACCCCAAGGATCCGTCCCGGAGCTACATCGACTGGACGTTCCGCGACAAGTCGGTCGGCTGGGACGAGTTCCGGGCCGCGTTCCAGTCATGGTGGGCGAAGAAAGATCCCGCGAACAACCTCCAGTACTTCACCCTCGAGTGGGCGTCCGAGCGGACGGGTATCCCGGCCGACACGATCGCCGAGCTGGCGCATTCGTTCGGCATCACCAAGCCGGCCGCATTCGTGTGGGGCATGCACGGCACCGGCCATCACTACAACGGCTATATCGCCTCGATCCTCGGCACCACCCTGAACGTGATCACGGGCAACTTCGATGCGCCGGGCGGCGTCATCGACACCGAGCTCACCAAGTCCGACAAGGGCGGCAGCGCCACCGGCAAGTCCTTCCTGGCCCGGCCGGTGAAGCGCGTCGTGGGAGGCAAGGAAGTCCAGGGCAAGCAGGATGAGCTCCACATGGATAGCTACGGGGACTGGCCCGCGGCCTGGGACGACGTGGTCGGCGACTATCCGCGGCGCATGCTGAAGGGCGTCACTCTCAAGCAGGGGCCCTTCCGTGGACGCACGTATCCCATCAAGGCCTACATCCTGCGCACCGGGAACTCCGTGATCACCGGCTCCGCGACGTGGAGGTGGCAGGAGGCCCTGACCGCCAGGGATGGCAAGGGCAACTACAACGTTGATCTGGTCGTGTACGTCGACACGCCGTTCCTCGAGAGCGGGCTCTACGCGGACGTGGTGCTGCCGGAGGCGTCGTATCTCGAGCGCGTCAGCCTGTCGGACGTCTATCCCTCGCATCCGGTCATCTGGCTGCGCGACTTCGTGATCGACAAGCAATTCGAGTCGAAGACGCCGTTCGAGATCATGAACGCGCTCGCCAGGGCCCTGCACGCCCGCGGCGATACGGACATCCAGCCCGCCGACTTCTGGGAGAAGTACAGGGACGAGGCCGACTTCTGGACGGAGGCGCTGGCGGGCGCGCCCGGCAAGCCCAACGTGGGCAGCCCGCTGCCCTACCCCCGGTATCCGGAAGGGTACAAGATCATCGGCACGCCGGATTCCCTCGAGGCCGGCCGCGTCACGATCGACGACGAGAAGAAGGAGATCAGGGGCGAGCGGGTGACGGTGAAGTGGCTCCGCGAGCATCACGGCGTCGCGGTCTGGCCCATGTCGTACTTCCGGTACCCGGGAGGCATCCTCAAGACGAGTTCCAAGAAGATCGAGTTCAAGTGGGACTGGACCGAGGCGACGGACAAGGACGCCAAGCGGTACGGCCAGTACGCGAAGTACAACAAGCTCGTCGAGGAGAGCGGCAGCGTGCCGCCCGGCATCGCCGCGCTCGGGTGGACACGGTATCCCTCGACGTTCTACTGGTTCGAGACCTGGTGGAATCCCTACAGCAATCCGGCGTACGCCAAGTACAAGAAGGAGTACCCCTTCCAGCTGACCTCGGGGCGGATCCACCACGCCATGTCCGGGACCCAGATGGTGGACTGGCTGGGGCGAATGCCCGCTGAGGACACCTGGCTGCCGATCAACGACGCCGTGACCTATCAGGAGGTCGTGGTGGGAGCGGATGGTCCCACTCCGACCGGCCGCACGCTGCGACTTCCGGCCAACACGTGGGCGATCGCGGTCATCCAGATGGCGGCCTCGGATGCCAGGACGCTCGGCCTGAAGACCGGCGACCTGGTGGAGCTGGCGAACCCGCTCGGCCAGACGGCCCGGGGCAAAGTGAATGCGGTCGAAACGATCCGGCCGGGCGTGCTGCGCGTCGCCTTCGGTGGTGGCGGCCGCTTCAGCCCCGGGTTGGGCAGGAACTTCTACTTCAAGGACGTGACGCCCAACCACAACGACCTCGTCGACCCTGACGACCTGTCGCCGATCATGGGCCAGCCGGCGTACGCGGACATGCTGGTCAAGGTCCGGAAGGTCTGAGATGGAACCCGGGCCGGGCGGCACGGACTTCACGGCGCTCTACGCGGTGCTGTCCCGCCTGTTCTCCTATCCGCTGGACGCCGAGACGCTCGCGCTGACCGCCGGGCTCTCGCTCGACGACGCGCCGACGGAGGTCGCGGCGCCGTTGCGGGCGGCGCTGGCACGGACCCAGGCACCCCTCGCCCACGGCGGCGATCCCGCGGCTCTGATCGAGACGCTGAACAGCGAAGCCACGCGGCTGTTCGAAGGCCCCGGGCTGCCGATGGCGCCACCGTTCGGCTCGTTCTATCTCAACGGGCGCCAGCTGATGGGGCGGGAGGCCATGGCCGTCCGTTGCGCGTATCTGGCAGCCCGGCTCCTTCCCGTGCACGATGGCCGCGTCCCCGCCGATCACCTGGCCGTCGAGCTGGGGTTCATGGCGGCGCTCGAGCGCGACTCCCAGGCGGGGTGCGAGGCCGCCCGCGACTTCGTGGCTCGGCACCTCCTCACGTGGGTTCCGGCGTGGCGAGCCGATGTGCTGGCCGCCGCGCCCCACCCATTCTTCGCAGGCCTGGTCACGCTCACCCAGGCGGTGCTCGAAGCAGACCTGGCTTCGCTCGACCACGTCATTCCTGAGTTCGCGCTCGAGCGCATGAGCGCAGTGGGAGATGGGCAATGAACGTCACCGAGAAGATCGTGTGGGCGGCCGGGGGCCTCGCCTTCCTTGGCGGCGCCGTCGGTCTGGTCCAGCGGGCGCAGAGCGGGCATACGGTCGCGGCCTACGGGTCCTACGTCCCGTGGGGCCTGTGGGTCGGCCTGTACACCGTCCTCGTCGGCATGTCGGCGGGCGCCTTCCTGCTCGCCGCCGTCAGCCTCGGGTTCGGAGTGGAGCGGCTTCAAGGGCTTGCCCGACCGGCCCTGCTGATCGCGCTGGCCACGTTCGTGGGTGGCATGCTGGCGATCTGGCTGGACCTGGGCCGTCCGCTCCGAGCGGGGCGGCTGTTCGTTGCCACCAACTTCACCTCGATGATGGGCTGGATGGCGTGGGCGAACGTGGCGTACGCCGCCGTCCTCCTGCTCCTGCTGTGGCAGGCCGTCTGGCTGGGCCGGACCCGGCCTGGTGTCGTCCGAACCCTGGGGCTGCTGGGCGTGCTCCTGGTCGTCGTGTTCAGCGGCACGGAGGGGGCGGTGTTCGGCGTGGTGGGCGCGCGCGCCTTCTGGAACTCGGGGCTGACACCGCTGAAGTTCCTGATCGAAGCTGCGCTGTCCGGCGTGGCGCTCGTCACGTGCTTCTCGATCCTGTTCGGGGTGCTGGAGGCGCCGCTCGTTCAGACCATGAGAAGGACGATCCTCGGACTGCTGCTGGCCGCGATACTCGTCGAGTTCGCGGAGCTGTCGATCGGGTACTACACGGCCATTCCGGCGTACGCGGCAAGCCAGGCGCTCGTCTTCTCGGGTCCGTTCTGGTGGGTGTTCTGGCTCGTCCACGTGGCGGCCGGCGTCGCGGCGCCCCTGGGGCTGCTGATCCTCGCAGGTCGACGGCGCTGGGGTCTCGCGCTGGCGACGGGTCTCATCGCGGTCACCGCGCTGTCCGCCAAGCTGAACCTGGTGATCGCCGCCCAGGCGGTCCCGGCGTTCGAGGAGCTGCGGATAGCCTACACCGGCCCGGGATTGACCGTCGCCTACTTCCCGACCGCCGTCGAATTCCTGACGGCGCTGTGGATCGTGGGCGTGGTGGCCCTGTTTGCCGTGGCCGGTCACCACGTCCTTCCGCTTCGGCTCGGCGCTCGCTCCGCCGGGGGGCCGGCGTAGCGGCGGGGAGCCGCCTTGCCCGTACCCGCCGGAGTCCTCGCGTCGACCGGCCCGGATGGTGCGGCAAGTCCGGCGGGCCATCGAAGGGCTCCGCGACCCAGCCGGTGGATCGGGGCCGCCATCGCGCTGCTGGCGATCTCGACCACCGCCTGGGCCGCAGAGCCCGTGCTCAAGTTCGGTGTGGACCCGCGGTACAGTCCCCGCGAGCTGTTCGAGCGCTACCAGCCGCTCCTGGAGTATCTCCGGGAGGCCACCGGCTGGCGATTCGAGCTCCATCTCACCAAGACCTACGAGGAGGGCATCCGAGACCTCGGCAACGGCGTGGTGCACTTCGGATCCTACGGGGCGGTCAGCTACCTCGCGGCGCAGGCCCGCTACGGAGGACTCCAGCCGATGTTCCGCGGCGTC
>MGBU01000006.1 GCA_001790205.1 Candidatus Rokubacteria bacterium GWA2_73_35
GCGCTCCGGGTAGTCCTGGCCCACCCCCTCGATCTCGTAGAAGGCCAGGTACCAGGCCTGCCGCTCGTTGGTCCGGCGGTCCATCGCGTACCGGCCGAGCAGGTAGCCCTTGGCGCGGCGGAGCTCGTCGGCGCCGACGCCCTCGCGCCGGATGCGCTCGACCTCCTCGCCGAGCGCCGCCTCCGCGCGCGCGGCGTTCTCGGGGGCGGTCCCGAGGTAGAGCACGAGCGCCCCGGGACCGCGCACGGGATCGTAGTAGGAGCTCGCCGCATACGCGAGGCCGCGCCGGTCCCGGAGCTCGGCGAAGAGCCGGCCGGCCATGCCGCCGCCCAGGACCGTGGCGAGCACCTTCACCGCGGCGTGGTCGGAGTCGTCGAGGGACGGTGCCAGGCCCCCGAGGAGGATCTGCGCCTGCTGGGCCGGCATCTCCACCCGGACCCGCCGGCCGGCGGGCGCCGGGGCCGGCAGCGCCGGATCCGGCGCCGCCGCGCCGCGGGGCATGGCGCCGAACAGGCGGCGCGCCTCCGCCGCGACCTCGGTCGCCGGGACCTGCCCGCTCACCGCCAGGATCATCCGCTGCGGCTGGTACGCGGCGCGATAGGCGGCGACCAGGGCCGCGTGGTCGATGCGCGCGAGGGAGTCGCGGGCGCCGAGCACGGGCAGCGCGTACGGATGCGGACGGTAGAGCGCGGCGTAGAGCTCGTCGAAGGCGCGCGCCGGGGCGTTGTCGCGCCGCTTCTGGATGCGGCCGAGGAGCCACTCGCGCTCCGGGCCGACCTCGTCGGCCGCGAGCCCGGGCTCGAGGGCCAGCTCGGCCGTCAGCCGGAGCAGCTCGCGCCAGAAGCGCGCGAGCGCCGAGGCGCGGATCTCCGAGTAATCGACCTCGCCGGTCGCGCTGAGCTTGCCGCCGAGCGCGGCGATGGCCTCGGCGAGCTGGGCCCCGCTGCGCTTCCGCGTCCCCTTGACCATCACCGCGTGCAGGAAGTTCGAGATGCCGGCGTTCTCGGGCCGCTCCCAGCGGGTGCCCGTCCGCACCAGGAGCGACACGGCGACGACGGGGGCGACGGGGTTCTCGCGCACGAGCACCGTGAACCCGTTCGGGAGCCGCTCGCGCACGACGTCCGCGACGGCCCCCGCCGGCGCCGCCGCGAGGCCGGCGGCGAGGAGCGCCAGGAGGAGCCTCATCGCGGCACGAAGCGCACGCGCGCGTAGTCCGCGTCGCCGAAGTACTTGCGCGCGGCGTCCCGGATCTGGGCCGCGGTGATCTGGCGCAGGCGCCCGAGGTAAGCCAGCTCGTCGTCGAGCGTCCACGTCGTCTCGGCCTGGCCATAGGAGCGGGCGAGGCCCTCGGCCGTCTCGATGTCGAACGCGTAGCTCGACTCCGCGGTGATCAGCGCGCGCTGGCGCTCGGCCTCGGTCACGCCCTGCTCGCGCACGCGGCGGATGACGTCGAGGATCGCGGCCTCGGCGCGGTCGAGGTTCGGGGCGTCGAGGCGCGCGGCCACCGTGACGATCCCGGCCTGCTCCGAGGCGACGTAGCCCGCCTCGATCGACGAGGCGAGCCGCCGCCGCTCGCGCAGCTCCTGGTTGAGCCGCGAGCTGGGCGAGTCGCCGAGGATGTACGTCAGGAGGTCCACCGCGTACACGTCCGCGCTCGACACCGCCGCCGTCCGCCACGCGAGGCCGAGGTACGCCTGCTGCTCGGACCGCGGGACGTCGAGGCGCCGGCTCCGGTCGAGCGTGGGCGGCGGCGCCAGCGCGCCGCGGCCAGCCGGACCGCCCGAGAGCCGCCCGAAGGTCGCCCGGGCGAGCGCCAGGACCTCGTCCGGCGTCACCGCGCCGACGACCACGAGGACCATGTTCCGCGGGACGTAGTGCCGGGCGTAGTAGCCGGCCAGCCGCTCCCGCGCGAGGGCGCGGATCAGCTCCGGTGTGCCGAGGATCGGCCGGCCGTACGGGTGGGGCGCGTACGCCAGCTCGGTCAGGCGCCGACGCAGGAACCGCTCGGGGTCGTCCTGGATGAGGTTCATCTCCTCGAACACGACCTTCTTCTCACTCTCGAGCTCGTCGGCCGGGAGGCTCGCGTTCACGCCGATGTCGGCGAGCAGCTCGATGCCCGTGCGCAGGTGCCCGGCCGGCAGGACGACGTCGAAGTGCGTGTAGTCGTACGAGGTGAAGGCGTTGCTCGTCCCGCCGAGGCCCTCGAGCTGCCGGTCGATCGAGCCGAGCGGCCGGGCCGGCGTGCCCTTGAACAGCATGTGCTCGAGATAGTGGGAGAGGCCCAGCTCGTCCGGCGACTCGTCGCGCCCGCCGACCCGCACCCAGAGCTGGGCGGCGACCACCTCGCTCGCGCGATGCTCCTGGGCGATCACGACCACGCCGTTCGACAGCACCGTCCGGACCGGCCGCGACAGCCCCGGCGGCGCGCCGACGCCCGCCGTGACGCAGCCCGCGAGCGCGAGCGCCAGGAGACCGGGGAGGACGCGACGCGGCACCGTCACGCGACCCCGTTCAGCACGGCGTCGAAGACGTCGAAGTTGCGCAGGTCGGCCCCGGCGGGGCGGGGGGCCCACGCCCGGTCGAGCGGTCGGTTGAGCACGAAGGGCACCGTCTGCTCGGACACGCCGCCGTGCGAGCGCAGCGGCTCCGCGAGGAGCGACAGGTCGTGCGCCTCGGGCGACTTGCCGAGCACGGTGTGCCGGTCGCCGAGCACGACGAGGTCGCCCACGCGGTCCAGCGGCAGCTCGAACCGCGCGCAGGCGGCCGCGCGCTCGAGGACCTCCGCGACCCCCGGAGTCGCCCGGAGGCGCTCCGCGGCGGCGCCACACGCCGCGGCATCGGCGAGATGGACCGTCGCGAACGAGCCGAGCGCCCCGTGGTGCGCGACGTACGGATCGGTGATCGGCAGGATCACCCGCGCGCGGCCCGGCCCCGCGACGGCGTCGAGCAGCGGCGCGAGGTAGACCACCCGCGGCGTGCCGTCGGGATTCGACTTCGCGTTCATCCCGTGGTCGGCCGTGATGCCCAGGATCACGCCCTCCCGGTCGAACGCGTCGAAGTAGCGGTCGAGCATCGCGTAGAACGCGGTCGCGACGGGGTCGCCCGGCGCGTGCGTGTGCTGGATGTAGTCGGTCAGCGACAGGTACATGACGTCCGGAGACTCCCGCCGCAGGAGCGCCAGGCCGGCAGCGAGGACGTACTCCGAGAGCTCGGCGCTGTAGACGCCGGGCACGGGCATCCGGACGAGGTCGGTGACCCGCGCGATCCCGTGCTCGTCCTTGGTGACCTGGTCGGCCTTCTCCGACGAGAAGCAGATCCCCTCGAGCTCGTGGCCGAGCAGTCGCCGGAGCTTGTCCTTGGCGGTGATCACGACCGCGCGCGCGCCGGCCCGCGCCAGCGCCGCGAGCAGCGTCCCGCAGCGGAGGAACCGCGGGTCGTTCATCATCACTTCCCGCCCCGTCGCCTCCTCGTAGAAGTAGTTACCCGCGATCCCGTGCACCGCCGCCGGCGCGCCGGTGACGATGGAGAGGTTGTTCGGGTTCGTGAAGCTCGGCACGACCGACCGCGCGAGCCGGTACGTGCCCTCCGCCCGGAACCGGGCGAGCGCCGGCGTCGTGCCGCCCGCGATCCCCCGCTCGAAGTACTCGGGCTCGGAGCCGTCCACGCAGACGACGACGACCGGGCGCGCGGGGTGGCGGTAGGCCCTGCTGTTGACGGCGACCGCGCTCATCGGTCCCCAGATACTACGGTACCGCGCAAGGGGCCGGCCGGACTCTTTTCGGCCGGACGCGTCTCGGCCCGCCGCCGCGAGGCGCGGCGCGCCCGGTGGACGAGCCGCACGCCGAGCAGGAGCGCCAACACCGCGGCGTGCCAGTACTGGTCGGTGCGCCCGACCTTCGCCAGCCAGATGAAGTGCAGCGCGGCGAGCACACCGGCCGCGTACGCGAGGCGGTGCAGGCGCCGCCAGGCGCGGCCGCCCAGGCGCCTGACCATCCCGCTCGTCGAGGTGACGGCCAGCGGGACCAGCGTCAGGAGCGCGGCCATGCCGAGCGTGATGTACGGCCGCTTGACGATGTCCTCGCCCATCCGCGCCCAGTCGAAGAAGAAGTCCAGCGCGATCCAGACCGCGAAGTGCAGGCAGGCGTAGGCGAAGGCGAAGAGCCCGAGCAGCCGGCGCAGCGTGATCGGCCACGCGGCGCCGAGGACGACGCCGAGCGGCGTCATCGCGAGCGACGCGAGCAGGATCCGGAGCGTCCAGTCCCCGAGCGTGTTCGTGACGAAGCTGATCGGGTTCGCGCCGAGGTCGTCCGTCGCGGCGCGCCAGACGAGCCACGCGAGCGGCGCCAGGCACGCCGCCCACGCGACGAGCTTGAGGACGATCCGGCCGCGCCGCGTCACCGGCTCAGTAGTGCCTGCGGAGGTCCATGCCCGCGTAGAGCGAGGCGACCTGGTCGCCGTAGCCGTTGAACGGGAGCGTCGGGCGCCGCCGGAACTCGCCGATGCGCCGCTCGGTCGCCTGGCTCCAGCGCGGGTGGCTCACGGCCGGGTTCACGTTGGAGTAGAAGCCATACTCCCGGGGGTTGGCCTTCGCCCACGACGTCGCCGGCTGCTCGCGCACGAGCCGGATCCGCACGATCGACTTCGCGCTCTTGAAGCCGTACTTCCAGGGCACGACGACGCGGATCGGGGCGCCGTTCTGGTTGGGCAGCACCTGACCGTACATCCCGACCGTCACGAGCGTGAGCGGGTGCAGCGCCTCGTCGAGGCGCAGGCCCTCGACGTACGGCCAGTCGAGCGAGGAGCCGAAGAAGCCCGGCCGCTGGCCAGGAAACTGCTTCGGGTCGAGCAGCGTCGTGAACTCGACGAACCGGGCGCTCCCGGTGGGCTCCACGCGCTTGAGCAGCGAGGCGAGCGGGAAGCCGATCCACGGAATGACCATGGACCAGGCCTCGACGCAGCGGAGCGCGTAGACCCGCTCCTCGAGCGGGAAGAGCCGCAGCACCTCCTCGATGTCGAACGTGCGCGGCGTGCGCACGAGTCCCTCCACGCGGACGGACCACGGCCGCGTCCGGAGGCTCCCGGCGAGCCGCGCGGGATCGTCCTTGTCCACGCCGAACTCGTAGAAGTTGTTGTAGGTCGTCGCGTGCTCGAGCTTGGTCGGCGGCTCGGCGAGGCTCAGCGCCGCGTTGCGCGCCGCGCCGAGCGGCGCCCCCCGGGGCGTGGCCGCCCTGCCCTGGCCGGGCGCGAGCGCGACGGCCGCCGCGCCGGCCAGGAGCGCGCGGCGCGAGAGGAGGCACCGCGGGTCGGTGACGTCGCTCCACGTGAAGCGCCCGGCGCGCTTGATCAGCATGCGTCGCGTCCTCCCGGGATCATCGTACCTCCCCCGTCGAGACGAACCGGTAGCCCTGCCCGTGCACGGTCTGGATGAGCGCGGGCCGGTCGGGATCCGCCTCGAACTTCCGCCGGAGCCGCAGGACGTGCGTGTCCACCGTGCGTGTCGTCGGGAACCGCTCGTAGCCCCACACCTCGTCGAGCAACCGCTCCCGCGTGACGACCTCGCCGCGGTGCTGGATCAGGTGGACGAGCAGGTCGAACTCCTTCCGCGTCAGCCGCACCTCGCGGCCCGCCTTGAACACCTGGCGGCCGCGGAGCCGCACCCGTACGTCGCCGAACGCGAACTCCTCGAACGCGTGCCGCGGCCCCGGCCGCCGCAGCACCGCCCGCACGCGCGCGAGCAGCTCCCTGAGCGAGAACGGCTTCGTCACGTAGTCGTCGGCGCCCAGCTCGAGCCCGAGCACCCGGTCGGCCTCGGCGCCCCGCGCCGTGAGCATGATGACCGGCACGTCGATCCCCTTGCGCCGCAGCTCGCGGCACACGTCCCAGCCGGAGAGCCCCGGCATCGCCACGTCGAGCAGGATCAGGTCCGGCGCCCCGCCGAGCGCCAGCGCCAGCCCCTCCCGGCCGTCCGGCGCCGACACGGTCTCGTAACCCTCGAAGCGGAGGTTGTCCTCGAGCCCCCGCACGATCTCCGGCTCGTCGTCCACGATCAGGATCCTAGGCATCGCCCGCCCGCGGCAGCCATAGCGTGAACCGGCTGCCCTCCCCGGGGCGGCTCTCGACCCGCACCCGGCCGCCGTGGGCCTCGGCGACATGCTTGACCAGCGCCAGCCCCACGCCGCTGCCGCGGCGGCCCTGCGTCTCGCTCCGCCCGACCCGGTAGAACTTCTCGAAGATCCGCGCCTGCTCCTCCGGGGGAATCCCGATCCCCTGGTCGGCGACCGCGAGCAGGAGGCCGCCCTCCGCGGCGCGCGCCTCGACGCGCAGCACCCGCCGCTCGCCGGCGTACTTGATCGCGTTGTCCACGAGGTTGGCGAGCGCCTGGCCGACCGCGTCGGCGTCGAGCACGACCTCCGGGAGGTCGGCCGCCACGTCCACCTCGACCTTGAAGCCCTGCTGCGCCAGCGGGTAGGCGAAGGCGTCGAGCGTGTCCCGCACGAGCGGCTCCACCGCCGTCTGCGCCTTGTCGTACACGCGCCGGCCGCCCTCGATGCGCGAGAAGTCGAGGACGTTGTCGATCAGCCGCGACAGCCGCTCGCTCTCCCGGGTGATCACGCGGTAGTACTCCCGGCGCCGGCCCTCGTCGGCCACCCGCCCCATCTCGAGCGTCTCGCCGAACATGCGGATCACGGACAGCGGGGTCTTCAGGTCGTGCGACACGTTGGCGACGAAGTCGGACTTGAGCCGCGCCATCTCGGTCTCGCGGCGCATGAGGCGCCAGGTCGCGACGATCCCCGCGAGGATCACCGCCAGGAGCACGACGAAGGCGGCCATGAATACGGCCACCTGGCGCCGCACCGCCTGGCGCGGCGAGAAGCCGGGGCGCTGGTAGACGGCCAGCCGCCAGGTCGGCAGGCCCTCCCGGAAGCCTACCGCGAGGAGCCGGCGGGCGTCGCCGAGCGGCACGCGGCTGTAGACGGGCCGATCGTGCGAGTCGAGCACGGCGAGGATCGTCGGCGACTCGAGGCCGCCGAGCGTGGTCTCGAGGATCTCGCGCCGCACCGCCTCGGGGTCGCGCGAGAGGACGACGAGCAACGGCTCGCCCGCGCGCGCGCGCAGGAGCGCGACCAGCCACGCCTGGTCCTCGTGGACCAGCTCCCGCCGGCCGCCCCGCTCCCACAGGCCCGGCGCGGCCTCCGCGCGGGCCCGCGCGAGCACGACGGCGTCCTCGGCGCGCGGCCCGGCCGGCGGGTACGCGAGGCGCCCCCGCCGGTCCACGAGGTAGAGGCGCCCGACGAGCGGCGCCTGGCCGAGCAGCGCGTCGAGCGCGCGCGCGTCGGGGCCCGTCTCGCCGAGGGCCGCGCCCAGGCGCTCGAGGAAGGCGTCCTCCGAGTGACGGAGCATCATCTCGACCTTCTCCGCCGCCATCGAGGCCATGTCGCGCGCCTGCTCGCGGAAGAGCAGCTCGGCGGACGCCTCCCACTGCCGGAGCGAGACCCAGCCGAGCACGGCCACGATCGTGGCCGGGGCCACGATCGCGGCGAGCGCGAGTGTCGACAAGCGCGTCGTCAGCCTTCCTCCGCGAGGAGTCGCCGGATCATGGTCTCGGTCTCCTCGTACTCACCTTCTCCGATGTGACGGTAGCGGACGATGCCCCGCCTGTCGACGAGAACCAGCGTCGGCCAGGCGCGCACGCCGAAGCGGCGCCAGACGGCGAAGTCGTTGTCCTGGACGACCGGGTAGCGCACGTCGAGCCGCTTCGTCGCCTCGACCACCCGGTCGTGGGACTTCTCCCAGAAGAACTCGGGGCTGTGGACCCCCACGACGGTGAGGCCCGCCGGCTCGTACTGCCGGTGCCACACCCGCAACTGCGGGATCACGTTCTTGCAGTTGATTCAGCCGTACGTCCAGAACTCGACCAGGACCACGCGCCCGCGGAGCCCCGCGGTCGTGAGCGGCGCGCTGTTGATCCACGGCGCGCCGGCGAGCTCGGGCGCTGGCTGGCCGAGCCGGAGCGCCTGGCCGGCGACGGCCCCGGCGCCCAGCAGCACGAGCGCGGCGAGCGTCGCGAGGGCGAGACCCGCGCGGCGCACGATTACTTCTTCTCCATCATCGCGTCGCCCTTCTTCTCCATCATCGCGTCGCCCTTCTTCTCCATCATCGCGTCGCCGCCCATCGAGGACCCGGCGCATCCGCCGAGCGCCAGGACGGCGCCCACCGTCACAACCGCCGCCGCCCGCCGGAGCCTGCCCGCCATCGTACCCGCTGTCGTCGCCATTGTCGGCCTCCTCGTGCTCGTGGATCGACCCTCGAGGGTCGCCTCGGAGTGTGCCCGGCCCCGGCGCACGAGTCGTCACAGCCCTGTGAAATCTTCGCCGGCTGTCGCCCGCCGGCGCACCGCCCCGCGGGCGCGTCGCATCCCACGGGGTGATGGGACCTCGCGTGTCGATCGTCATTCCCGCCCGCAACGACGCCGCCGCGCTCCGGCGGACCCTCGACCACCTCGTGCGTCTGCCGGGGGTCGAGGACGCGGAGATCGTCGTCGCCGCGGCGGGCGACCCCGACGGCACCGCCCGCGCGGTCGCGGGGCGCGCGCGGCTCCTCTGGCCGGGCGGCTCGACCCGGGCCGAGCTGATGAACGCCGGCGCGGCGACCGCGGGAGGCGAGATCCTCTTCTTCCTCCACGCCGACTCGTTCCCGCCCGCCGACGCCCTGGCGCGGATCGAGGACGCGCTCGGCGATCCCCGGGCGGTCGGGGGCGCGTTCGAGCACTGCTTCGCCGAGCCGCACCCGAGCCTCCGCGCGGTCACCTGGATCAACCGGCTCCGCTACCGCCTCACGCGCAACTGGTACGGCGACCAGGGCATCTTCGTCCGCGCGGCGGTCTTCCGCGCGCTCGGCGGCTACCGCGATCTCCGTGTCCTCGAGGACCTCGACTTCAGCCGGCGCCTCAGGCGCCGCGGCGAGAGCCGGCTCGTCCGGGAGCCGCTCGTGACCTCGGGCCGGCGCTTCCTCGCGCGCGGCCCGTGGCGCACGTTCGGCTTCTGCGTCTGGCTCGTCCTCCTGCACACGCTCCGTCTCGACACCGAGGGCTACGCCGAGCGCTGGCGCGGCCCCGCGGAGGCGCCGCCGGGGTCGCCGTGGCCGGCGCGGGAGCCCGCGCCGTGACGGGCGCGCCGGTCCTCGTCACCGGCGCCACCGGCTTCATCGGGCGCGTGATCGTCCGGCGCCTGCTGGCGGCCGGCCGGCCCGTCGTGGCGCTCGCGCGCAGCCGCTGCGGAATGAGCGCTAGACGACCTCGTCGGTGCGCGCGGTCGTCTCCCCGAAGCGACCCATCGCGTACGGCGGCAGGCCGCGGTAGACCTCGTCGAGGCGCAGCGCGATCTCGCGGTTCGCGAGCGCGAAGAGCGAGCGCCCCTCGGCGTCGCCCTCGACGAGGAACGGCCCGAGCCGCTCGACCTCGAGCACCCAGAGCGCCTGCGCGATCCCGAGCTCGGAGAGCCAGTGGACGCCGGCGACGCGGCGGATCGCCTGGCCGTACGCCGCGCCCATGCCGTAGCCGACCGTGGTGAGGTAGACGGCGCCGTGGGGCACGAACCACTCGCGGTAGGCGCGCTCGGTGAGCCCGGCCTTGCCGACGACGACCGTCGCTCCCGAGCGCTCGAACCAGCGGGGCATGGACCGGCCGAAGCGGAAGCTCGCCGTCGCGGTCACGGCCTCGACCGCGTAAGTGCCGTCGGGCCGCACGCTCGCGGCGGGCGAGCAGTGGAAGTTCACGTTCGTGAGCGCCCGGACCTCCGCCGGGAAGTCCCGTCCCTCGTCCACGACCATCCGGTAGACGCCCTCGCGGGCCGTGTAGAGGGCGCCCGAGAGGTAGACGACGTCGCCGAGCTTGAGGCGCGCCAGCGCCTCGGGCGCCACGGGCGTCGCCAGGTGGACCTCGTCCATCCGCACGTCGTCGAGGCGCGCGATCATTCCACGCCCGCGCGGCGGTAGTGGTCGGTGAACCACCCGGGGTCGGCACGGAACTCGACGCGCCCGTCCGCGTGGAGGCGCGCGGTCGCGCGCCGCGACGAGAGGCAGAAGCTGTGGATCGCGACCGGCAGGCCGCCCGTGTGCGTGTACGCGATCTCCACGTGGGTCGCGACGACGAGCGAGGTCCCCACGAAGCCCATCGCCCCGATCCCGACGTGGTTGCCGAGGGCCGTCAGCTCCTCCTCGAGGCGGGCGACCACCGGGTCGGGGTTCGCGCTGCCGACCAGGCGCAGGCAGGCGGCCTCCTTGCCCAGGCGCACGCACGTGTCCTTCGAACCGCCGAGGCCGACTCCCATGATCGCGGGCTGGCAGGCGAGGCCGCGCCGGCCGAACTCGACCAGCGTGTCCACGAAGAACCGCTTGATCCCGCCGACGCCGTCGGCGGGGAAGAGCATCCGGTAGTCGGTGCCGAAGAGGCCGCCCTTGTGGACCGTGGTGAGGTCGAGCCAGTCGCCGCCCGGCTCGAACGCGTAGGTGACCTCGGGCGCGTGCACGCCCACGTTGTTGTCGTGGTCGGCGCGCGTCAGCGGGTGCACGCGGTTCGGCCGGAGCGGGATCGCCGCGGTCGCGTCCGCCGTCGCCCGTCGCAGCGCGCGCTCGAGGGCGACGAAGCCGCCCTCGACGACCGCCTCGTTGCCGGCGCGCACGTAGTAGCGTGGCAGGCCCGTGTCGGCGCACATCGGGCGGCGCTCCGCCGTCGCGATGTCCCAGTTGCGCTCCATCTCGGTCAGGACGAAGCGCGCGAGCCGGTTGCGCTCGCGCGCGCGCGCGCGCGCCACGCCCTCGCGGTAGTCGGCGGGAATGTCGATGGCCGCGCGGGCCATGAGCTCGCGCGCGGTGTCCTCGACGAGCTTGAGCGGGATGGGCCGGGCCATCGGGTCTCCCTCCCGCCCCGAGCTTATACCCTCACGCGGGGCGGAACGCTCGACCGATGAACTCCGGGAAGCGCTCCTCCAGCTCGGCCGCCACCGCCTCGGCGACCTCCCGCGCGGTCCCGGGCCGCTCGCGCGTCGCGACGCGCGTCCACTCCCCGAGGTAGGCGTCGGTGTCCAGCAGGCCGAGCTGCATCGCGACCGAGTCGATCAGCGCCTGGAACCGCTCGCTGAGCTGGAGCGTCACGCTGTCGGTCCCGTCCGCCGCCTCGACGCTCGCGGGGATGCCCCGCCACGCTACGATCCGGTAGGTGGCCACCACCTTTAGCGCGCCGTGCGGCGGGCCTTCGTCCCGGGGCCGTGGAGGAACTCGTCTCGCCGGCTCTTGAGCCGGCGCACCAGCTCCTCGTACGACGAGGTGCGGACGATGCGGTCGAACTGCGCCCGGTAGTTCGCGATGAGGCTCACGTTCTCGATGAGCACGTCGTACACCAGCCACCGGTCGGCCCGGCGCACCATCCGCGACTCCACCGGCACCTCGGCGCCCTTCCTGGTGACGATCCGCGCCCGCACGGTCGCCAGGTCGCCGTCCACGGCCTCGCCGACGTAGCGGAGCCGCTGCCCGCCGTAGTCGTCGATGCGCGCGATGTACGTGCGCTCGAGGAGGTCGGCGAAGAGCTGGACGAACTCCTCCCGCTCCGCGGGCGTCCGGGCCTGCCAGTGCCGCGCCAGGGCGCGCTTGGCCGCCTCGGCGACGTCGAAGATCTCGACCGCGATCTTCCGCACCGCGGCGCGCCGATCCGCGTCCTTCAGCGCCGGGTCGTCGAGGACCCGCAGCACATGGTCGGTGTACTGGCGGAGCTGGTCCGTGGGGCTGGCCCACGCGGGACCGGCGGCGAGCGCGAGGACGAGCGCGAGCGGAACGAGGGCGTGGCGCATACGCAGGGACAGTATACGACGGCCTGCTCGACCTCACCCTATCGTGCCGGGGCGATCCGGGCTCCTCCCGGGCCCCGTCCGGCTCGCCTCCGCGCGCCGCCCCGCCGGCCCGCCGCCGGCGGCGCGCCCCAGCCAGGCCAGCGCCAGCGCGGCGAGCGCGACCAGCGCCGCCAGCCCGTACGCCGCGCGGAGCCCGGCGCTGCCGGCGAGCGCGATGCCGACGAGGGGCCCCGTGGCGCCGCCGAGGTCGTTCGCCGCGGCGAGCCCGCCCATGGCGGCCCCGCGGAGCGCCGGCGGCGTCAGGTCGCCCGCCCACGCCGTGAGCGCCGGCAGCAGGACGCTCTCGCCGAGCGCGACGAGGAGCACCCCCGCGACGACGGCGCCGAGGCCGCGCCCGGCGGCCAGTGCGGCGAACCCCGCCACCCCGATCGCCGCGCCCGCCGCCGCGACCGCCGCGCGGTCGCCGAGCCGGTCGGCGAGGCGCCCGGCCACGGGCGCGGCGACGGTGGCCACCGCCTGGCGCGCCGCCAGCAGCGCGCCCGTGAGCGCGGCGAGCGGCGCGAGCGTACCGGCGGCTGCCGTCTCCAGGCGGAGGTGCAGGCCGAGCGTCGCCATGAGGATGCCGTTGCCCGTGAAGAACGTCGCGAAGCCGACGGCCGCGGGGACCGCGAGCCGCCGGTCGAGCGCCCGGAAGCCCGCGAGGAACGGCGCGCGCTCGGCGACGCCGGCGGCGGGTCGCGTCTCCCGCAGCGCGCCCCAGGCGATCACGCCGCCCAGCGCGGTCAGCGGGACGAACACGGCGAGCGTCCGCCGGTAGCCGAGCGCGTCGACGAGCCAGCCGCTCGACACGAAGACCAGCACGCGCCCGACGTTGGCGAGGGCGTGATAGCCGCCGACGGTGCGGCCCCGGTCGGCCGGCGTCGTGACGTCCAGGAGGATCGCGAGCGTCCCGACCGAGATGAGCGAGAACGCGAGCCCCCACACGAGCCGCGCCGCCAGGAGCGGCCAGAAGCTCCCCGCCAGGAGGTAGCCGAGGGTCGCCAGGCTCGCGAGCCCGAGACCCGCGAGGAACGGCCGCCGCCGGCCGAGCCGGTCGTAGACGAGGCCGCCGAGCGGGTTCGCGGCGAGCCGGATGAAGCGGTGCACGCTCAGGATGACGCCGAGGGCGGCGACGGGGATCCCGGCGGCCTCGTAATGCACGGGCAGGGCCGTGTAGAGCATCAGGTCGCCGAGGAGCGCGAGCGAGGTCGTGGCGGCGAGCGCGACGACCGTCGCGGCCCGCGGCGGCGCGGACCCGTCCCCGCGGCTGCGCGCTCGGCGTTCCATGGTGGCCCCCCGTCGCGCGGATTATAATCGAGCGCCCGCGGTCCGCGGGACCAAGGAGACCCCGATGCCGATCACGGCCGCCGATCCCCATCCACGCCGCCGCGTCCGGGTGCTGGACACCGAGCTCGCGTACGTCGACACCGGCACGGGCGACCCGATCGTGTTCCTCCACGGCAACCCGACGTCGTCGTACCTCTGGCGCAACGTGATCCCGCACCTGGCCGCGCTCGGGCGCTGCCTCGCCCCGGACCTCGTCGGCATGGGGGACTCGGGCAAGGCGCCGGGCGGCGCCTACCGCTTCGTGGACCACGCGCGCTACCTCGACGCATGGTTCGAGGCGCTCGGGCTCTCGCGCGACGTCCTCCTGGTCGTGCACGACTGGGGCTCGGCGCTCGGTTTCCACTGGGCGCGGCGCCATCCCGCGCGCGTCCGCGGCGTCGCGTACATGGAGGCGGTCGTCCGCCCCGTCACGTGGGCGGACTGGCCGGAGGCGGCGCGCAAGATCTTCCAGGCGCTGCGCTCGCCCGCAGGCGAGGAGATGGTGCTGCAGAAGAACGTTTTCGTCGAGCGGATCCTGCCGGCCAGCGTGCTGCGCGGGCTCGCGCCCGAGGAGCTGGCGCGCTACCGTGCGCCGTACCGGGAGCCGGGCGAGTCACGACGGCCGACGCTCACCTGGCCGCGCGAGATCCCGATCGAGGGCGAGCCCGCCGACGTCGTCGCGCTCGTCGAGGCGTACGCCGCGTGGCTCGCGGCGAGCCCGCTGCCCAAGCTCTTCGTCAACGCCGACCCGGGCACGATCCTCACCGGCCCCCAGCGCGAGTTCTGCCGGACGTGGCCGGCCCAGGAGGAGGTCACCGTGCGCGGCTCGCACTTCATCCAGGAGGATTCGCCCGACGAGATCGGGCGGGCGCTCGCGGCGTTCGTCCGGCGGCTCCGGTGAGCGGCGGGGCGCGCCGGCGGGCGCCCCGCCGCCCGGCGGAGCCTACTCGGCCGGCACCATGAGCCGCACCGTCACCCGGCGCTTCTTCTCGTCGGGGACGCCCTTGTCGGCGATCGGACCGAGGCCGACGGAGTGGATGCGCGGCAGCTCGATCCCCTGCTCGACGAGGTGGCGGCGCACGGCCTCGACGCGCCGCTGCGAGAGCGCGACGTTGTACTCGTACGAGCCCCTCGGGTCCGCGTACCCCTCGAGGTCCACGCTGAGGCGCGGGTTCTCGCGCAACTCGCGCACGAGCGCGACGAGCGCCGTCTGCGCCGTGTCGTTGAGGTCCCAGCGGTTGAAGCCGAAGTGCACCTGCACCGCCTCCACGAGGTCACGCTTGGTGCGGGTCGACCACAGCCGCGTCAGCCGGCCGTCCACCTCGTCCGCCCGGGCGAACGCCGTGTCGGCGCGCCCCTGCGCCCCCACGGCCCGGGTCGACGCGTCCTCGGCCCGCGTCCACGCGCCGTCCGCGCGCTCGCGCGCGCCGCGCGCCACCGGGCCCGTCTCCGCGAGGCCGGTCTCGACGCCCTTGACCCGCCCGTCGAGCCCCGTGACGCGCTCGGCCTCGGCGGTCATGCGCTGGTCGATCTCGGCTTCCTTCTTGCCGAGCGTCTCGCGCACCCAGTCGCGCGTCGCGCACCCGGACGCCAGGAGCAGCACCACAGGCACCGCGATCCACAGTCTCGCTGAGCGTCGCATCGTCGCCTCCTCCGCAGACGCGTGCCGTCCGCGTCGCCGGCTCGCCGATGCAACACTCCCGCCAGGCAGGCCCCCAGGGCGGAACCCGGCGGAATCGCGGGCGTCCGGCTCCGGGGCGTCGGCGTGGGAGTGTTCGTCTTCGCGACACCGCGAGTCACGCGGCTGACGCGCTCCCTCGAGGTCGAACCGGGCGCCGCGGAGGAGCCCGGCTCCAGAATCCGTGAACGAATCGCGTGATCGAGGAGCGCCACGGGTTCCCCGGGGCGCTCCGAGCGTCGGGGGGATTGGGGGGCCCTTCGAGGCCCCCATGAAGTCAGAGCGTGTGAACCAATCGCGTTGTCGAGGGGCGCGCCACGGCTGGGCCGGGGCGCCCTGAGCGCCCGGGGGGCATTGGGGGGCGCCCGGAGCCCCCCATGACGTCAGTTCAGGCGGGCGCGCAGCGAGTGGAGCGCCCGGCGCGCCCCCTCGTCCTCCGGCGCCTCGCGCACCGCCCCCTCGAACTCGGCGAGCGCGTCCCGCCAGCGGCCTCGCCTCAGGTGGATCCGGCCGAGGTTCAGGTAGGGGAAGTGGCGCGGCTCGTAGCGGGGCGCCCGCTTGGCGCGCTCGAGCCACGGGATCGCCTCGTCGAGCTTGTCCTGCTCGATGAGGTAGCAGCCGATATCGTTGTACGGGTTGCCGAAGTCGGGGTCGACCTCGATGGCGCGCAGGCACTCCCGCGTGGCCTCGTCGAGCCGTCCCTGGAAGGAGAACGTCCAGCCGAGGAAGGTGTGCGCCTCGGCGGTCGGATGCGTCTCGATCGAGCGCCGGTAGAGCTCGATGGCGCGCTCGAGGTCGCCCTGCATCTGGTGGCGGTACGCCTCCCTCCAGAGCCCGATCGCGCGGTCGAGCCGCCCGTCGCCCATCGGCTCAGACGGGCCAGGTCTCCCGCCGGTAGCCCATCTCCCAGAACATCCACTCGTAGCGGCTCGTCGTGACGAAGTGGCGCCGCATCGCCTCGCGCTCTCCGGGCGGGCGCGTCGCGGCGGCGTGCTCGGTCGCGTCGAGGACGCCGCGCACGATGTCGCCGAACTCCGCCGACGCGTACGTCCTGATCCACCGGGCGTAGAGCGGGTCCGGGGAGCCCGCGCGCTCGAGCTCCCGGCCGACCTCCCAGTAGATCCAGTAGCAGGGCAGCAGCGCGGCGATCGCCTCGTGGTACGGCGCGCCGTAGGCGACGGCCAGCAGGTAGCTCGTGTAGGCCAGGTTGGTCGGCGCCAGCGGCGTCGCCGCGACCTCCGCGGGGGACAGGCCGAACTCGCGGAAGAACCCCTCGTGGAGCGCGCGCTCGACCCGGAGCGCGCCGACCGCGTGCTCGTTGAACATGACGATCCAGTCGTCCTCGGGCGCGCGCGCCGCGGCGAGCGACAGCGCGCGGGCGAACTCGCGCAGGTAGAGAGCGTCCTGGACGGCGTAGAAGCGGAAGGTCTCGCGCGGGAGCGAGCCCACGGTGAGGCCGGCGAGGAAGGGGTGGCGGCGGATCGCCACCCAGATCGGCGCGATCGCCCCCCAGAGCTCCGCCGTGAACGCCACGGGGCTATCGCCCCCGGAACACCGGCTCGCGCTTCTCGACGAAGGCGCGCGCCGCCTCGTGGTGGTCCTCGGTCATCCCGCAGCGCGAGTGGTGCCAGGCCTCGAGGTCGAGCGAGTCCCTGAGCGCGCCGCTCTCCGCCGCGTTGAGGTTGCGCTTCATGTAGCGGTACGCGATCCGCGGGCCCCGCGCGAGCTTCCGGGCCAGCGCGAGCGTCTCCTCCTCGAGCCGCGCGTCCGGCACGACGCGGTTGACGAGGCCGAGTGCCAGCGCCTGGGCCGCGTCCAGGATGTCCGCGGTGTAGTAGAGCTCGCGCGCCCTGGCGGACCCGACGAGCTGGGTCAGGAACCAGCTCCCGCCGAAGTCGCCCGAGTAGCCGACGCGCGCGAACGCCGTCGCGAAGCGCGCGGTGTCTCCGACCACGCGCAGGTCGCACGCCAGCGCCAGCGAGAGCCCCGCCCCCGCCGCGGCGCCGCGCACCATGGCGATCGTCGGCTTCGGCATCTCGTGCAGCCAGCGCGAGGTCTCCATCCGCGCGCGCAGCCCCTGGGCCTTCTCCTCGAGGGTGGCGCCGCCGAACTCGCGCCCCTCGGCCATCGCCTTCACGTCGCCGCCCGCGCAGAAGCCGCGCCCGGCGCCGGTGAGCACCACGACGCCGACCTCCGGATCGTCGGCGAGCCGCGGGAGGGCCTCGAGCAGCGCATCGAGCATCGGCACCGACATCGCGTTGAGCCGGTCCGGGCGGTTGAGCGTGAGGACGGCGACGCCGTCCGTGACGGACTCGAGCAGGTCCTGGGCCATGGCGAACCTCCGGCGGTCGGTGTGTCCGCGATGGTACCATCGCGCGGGAGACGCGCGATGCTCGAACGCGTGGACCGTGTCCAGCTCGTCGTGCGCGACCGGGCCGCCGCGGCGGCCGCGTTCGCCGCGCTGCTCGGCGCCAGGCCGGTGCGCGAGGCGGGCGCCGCCTACCTCGGCGCCCGCCGCACCGTGCTCGCGCTCGGCGAGAGCGAGGTCGAGCTCTGCGAGCCGACGGGGCCGGGACCCGCGCGCGAACACCTCGATCGCTGGGGGGAGGGCCTGCTCGCCGCCGGCTTCGCGGTCGGCGACCTCACCGACCTCCACGCGCGCCTCGCCGAGGAGGGCGCCGAGTTCGCCGAGGACGACGGGCAGACCTACCTCGAGCCCGCCGTGACGGCCGGCATGCGCTGCGTCCTCTCGGCCGGCCGGGCGCCGGCGCCCGCCGGCGCGCGCCTGTACGAGGTCACCAACACGCTCGTCTCGGACTGGCGGGCGGCGGCCGACCTCTACACGCGCCTGTTCGACCTCCACCCGTCCCGCTTTGCGCCGATCCGGAGCGAGCGGTTCGGCTACGTCGGCACGCTCACGCTCTTCGACCCGCCGCGGCGCCTCGACCGCATCGAGCTCTCGCAGGTGGTGGCCCCCGAGAGCGCGATGGGGCGCTGGGTCGGCCGGCGCGGCGACTCGCTCTACATGGGCTACCTCGAGAGCGACGACGTCGCCGGGATCGTCGCTCGCTGCGCCGCGCGGGGCGCGCGCTTCACGGCGCGCGGCGGCCGACCCGGCCCGCGAGCGTGACGGGCTCTGGATCCACCCGAGCGCGCTCCACGGCCTCCTGCTCGGCGTGTCGCGCCCCACCCTCGCCTGGGAGTGGTCGGGGCGCGCCGAGCTGGTCCGGCCGCCCTGAGCCTCCCGTCCCTTCGCGCGGCCAGGCTCGAGCGCCCCGCGACCTGGTGTGCCGTTCTCGAAGTCACGTTGAGCCTCGTCGAACGTGGAGTCCGGGCCGCCGGGCGCGAGCGGTACGGGTCGACGGGACCCCTACCGCCCGCGCCCGGCGGCCCGGCGCGCGGCGACCGTTGACATGATTTCGTGGACAGGACGCTGGACGACCGCGGTCAGCACGCCCGGTCGCGCGCGATCGCGCGCGGGTCGCGCACGCCCCAGACCAGGAGCGCGAGCGCGGCCGCGCCCGCGAGCGCCGCGGCGGCGAACACCGCGGGAAGGCCTACCGCGTCGGCGAGCAGGCCCGCGGCGAGCGGCGCCAGGAACGCCACCGGCGCAAGCGCCGTCGCGCCGAGCCCGACGTAGGTCGGCCGCGCGGCGGGCGTCGGCGCGAACTCGAGCAGGATGGGGAGGCTCGACACGCTGAGCGCCGC
>MGBU01000007.1 GCA_001790205.1 Candidatus Rokubacteria bacterium GWA2_73_35
ACCGCGATCACCTGCGTCCAGAGCTGGCCCGGGTTGCCGTAGAAGAGCCCGTCGCCGCCCGCCTCGTTGATCGCCTTGGAGGCGAACAGGCCCGTCGCGAGCGCGCCCCAGGTGCCGCCCACGCCGTGGACGCCGACGACGTCGAGCGAGTCGTCGTAGCCGAACCGGGTCTTGAGATTGCAGGCCGTGTAGCAGAGCGCGCCGGCCACGGCGCCGATGACGACGGACGCCAGGGGCCCGACGAAGCCGGAGGCCGGCGTGATGGCGACGAGGCCGGCGACCGCGCCGGAGGCCGCGCCGAGCACGGTCGGCTTGCCGCGGCTCGCCCACTCGGTGAACATCCAGCCCAGCGCCGCGGCGGCCGCGGCCGTGTTGGTCGCGAGGAACGCGCTCGCCGCGAGCGCGTTGGCCTCGAGCGCGCTGCCCGCGTTGAAGCCGAACCAGCCGAACCAGAGCAGCGCGGCGCCCATCACGGTCATCGGCAAGTTGTGGGGCTGCATCGGCTGGTGGCCGAACCCGCGGCGCCGGCCGATGACGATCGCGCACACGAGCGCCGAGACGCCCGAGGAGATGTGCACGACCGTGCCGCCCGCGAAGTCGAGCGCGCCGAGCCGCTTGAGCCAGCCGCCGTCGCCCCACACCCAGTGCGCGAGCGGGTCGTAGACGAACGTCGCCCAGAGCACGGTGAAGAGCAGGAACGCGGAGAACTTCTTGCGCTCGGCGAAGGCGCCGGTGATCAGCGCCGGCGTGATGATCGCGAACATCATCTGGAACAGCATGAACACCTGGTGCGGGATCGTCTTGGAGTAAGCGTCGAAGGGCTCTCCGCCGACGCCGCGCAGCCCGATCCAGTCGAGCCCCCCGATGAGGCCGCCCCGGTCCGGGCCGAAGGCGAGACTGTAGCCCCAGAGCACCCACTGGATCGAGATGACCGCCATGATGATGAAGCTGTGCATCAGGGTGCCGAGCGCGTTCTTCTGACGCACCATCCCGCCGTAGAAGAGCGCGAGCCCCGGCGCGGTCATCATGAGCACGAGCGCCGAGGAGGTCAGCATCCACGCGGTGTCGCCCTTGTCGATCTTCGACGCCGCCGGCGCGGCCGCCGCCGGCTTGGCGGCCTCCTGCGCGGGCGGCGCCGGGGACTGCGCCCAGGCCGCGGTCGTCGTGGCGCCCAGCACGAGCAGCGTTGCCAGTGCCAAACCGAATCGCTTCACGTTCTGTCCCTCCTCAGATCGCGCTCTCGTCGCGCTCGCCCGTGCGGATCCGCACCGCCGTGTCCACGGGATGCACGAAGATCTTGCCGTCGCCGATGTTGCCCGTCCTGGCCGCGCCCGCGATCACCTCGGCCACCTTGTCGACGAGATGGTCGGGGACGACGACCTCGATCTTGATCTTCGGGAGGAAGTCGACCGTGTACTCGCCGCCGCGGTAGAGCTCCGTGTGCCCCTTCTGGCGGCCGAAGCCGCGCACCTCGGAGACCGTCATGCCGATGACGCCGATCCCCGTGAGGGCCTCCTTGACGTCGTCGAGCTTGAACGGCTTGATGATCGCCTCGATCTTCTTCATCTCGGACCCTCCCGGCGTGGTGAGCGAAGCAACCCTCGTGCCGACGGCGCCGGCGAGAAAGACTCAGGAAATCGGGTGATTCGCGGGAGGCTCTGCGGTGAGAGCCTGGCGCGTTTGCCTACGAAATAGGCACGCCCCCGGGCACTGCTCGTGTTTCGGGCGGCCGTCCGGGCGGCGCGCTCGCCGTGTGGGCCGCTAGCCGCGGCCGGCGTCCCGGCGCTGGGGGATGCCGTGGCGGCGCATCTTGGAGTAGAGCGTCGGCCGGCGCAGGCCGAGCAGCGCCGCGGCGGCCTGCTTGTTCCAGCCCGTCGTCTCGAGCGCGCGCAGGATCGACGCCCGCTCGATCTCCTCGAGCGAGCCCGCGGGCACCTGGCCGGGCGTGACGGCGGCGGCCGGGCCGGCCCCGGCGCGCTCGAGGGCCTCCGGCAGGTCGGCGAGGGTGATCTCGGGGCCGCGCGCGACGAGCACGGCGCGCTCGAGCGCGTGCTGGAGCTCGCGCACGTTGCCGGGCCAGGAGTAGGCGAGCAGCCGCCGGTACGCCTCCGGGGCGATCCCCTCGAGCGGCCGGCCGTGCTTGGTCCGGTAGCGCTCGAGGAACGCGCGCACCAGGAGCGGCAGGTCCTCGCGGCGCTCCCGGAGCGGCGGGACCTCGATCGACACCGTGTTGATCCGGAAGAAGAGGTCCTGGCGCAGCCGCCCCTCGCGCAGCGCCGCCTCCGGACTCCGGTTGGTGGACGAGATCAGCCGGAAGTCCACGGGCGTGGCGCGCGCCGCGCCGACCCGCCGCACCACGCGCTCCTCGAGGACGCGCAGCAGCTTGGCCTGCAGGTCGGGGGGCATCTCGGCGATCTCGTCGAGGAGCAGCGAGCCGCCGTGGGCCTCCTCGAGGAGGCCGACCTTGTCGCCGGTGGCGCCCGTGAACGAGCCCTTCGTGTGCCCGAACAGCTCGGACTCGATCAGGTCCTTCGGCAGCGCCGCGCAGTTGATCTTGACCCACGGCCCCTTCGCGCGCCGGCTCCGGCCGTGCAGCGCGTTCGCGATCAGCTCCTTGCCGGTGCCGCTCTCGCCGACGATCAGCACGTTGGCGTCGGTGTCGGCGACCGAGGCGACGGTCTCGAGCACGCGCTGGAGCCCGGCCCCCTGGCCCAGGATCTCGCTGTCGGCGGCCTGGTCCACGAGCCGGCGCCGCAGCTCGAGGTTCTCGGCGACGAGCCGCCGCCGCTCGATCGCGTTCCCGACGAGCCCGAGCAGCTCGTCGGGGTCGAACGGCTTCTCGAGGACGTAGAAGGCGCCGGCGTCCTTCGTGGCCTCCATCGCCCGGCGCACGGAGCCGTACGCCGTGATCACGATCACCTCGATGGCCGGGTCGCGCCGCTTGAGCTCGCGCGTGAGCTGGAGGCCGTCGCCGTCCGGCAGCATCAGGTCCACGATCGCCGCGTGCGGCTCGACCTCCGCGAGCGCCCCGAGCGCCGTCCGCACGCTCCCGGCGGTGCGGACGTCGTAGCCCTCGGCCTCGAGCGTCAGGCGGAGCCCATCCGCGATCGTCTTCTCGTCGTCCACCACGAGCACCATCCGGTCGCGCCTCACGCGCCGCCCTCCCCCGCGTCGAGCGGCAGCCGGATCACCACGCGGGTGCCCTGCCCCGCCCGGCTCTGCACGGCGAGCGCGCCCCCGTGGCGCTCGACGACCGAGCGCGCGATCGCCATGCCGAGCCCCGTGCCCTCCGGCTTGGTCGTGAAGAACAGGTCGAAGGCGCGCGCGAGCGTCTCCTCGCTCATCCCGACCCCGTCGTCCTCCACCCGGACCGTGAGCGTGCGCGTGTCCGGCGCCCACGCCGTCGCGACCGTGAGCCGGCCGCCGGCCACGAGCGCCTCCCGCGCGTTCACGAGCAGGTTCAGGAGCGCCTTGCGCAGCTCGCGCGCGTCCGCGCGCGCGGCGGGGCACGCGGCGTCGTACGCGCGCACCACCTCGATCCCCGCGCCCGGCTGCCGCGCCTGCGCGAGGTCGAGGCACTCGTCGAGCAGCGCGGCGAGCGCCACGGGCGCGCGCTGGAGCTCGGGCGGCCGGCCGAACGCGCCGAGCTCCGCGACCACGCCCCCGAGGTGGTCCACGGTCGCGGCGATCTTGCCCGCCAGCTCCAGGTCCTCGGCCTCGCCGCGCCGCGCGAGCCGCTGCTCGAGGTGCCGCGCGTAGAGGCGCAGGCCCGCGAGCGGGTTCTTGAGCTCGTGCGCGACCTCGGTCGCCATCCGTCCCAGCGCGGCGAGGGCGCCGCTCCGGAGCCGCTCGAGCTCGTACGTGTTGCGCACCGCGAGCGCGGCCTGCGAGGAGAAGAGCGCGAGCAGCTCGAGGTCGTCCTCGTCGGGCACGGCGCGCGCGGCCGTCTCGACCACGAGCGCGCCCGCGGGCCCCCGCTGGACGACGAGCGGCGCCGCGACGATCGTGCCGCCGTCGGCGCCCGCCCGGGTGACCGGCACGCCCTTGTCCATCGCGGCCGCGGCGCCGGCCTCGAGGGCGTCCCACGCGGGCGGCGGGGTGCCGGCGCTCGCCATCGGCACCAGGCGGCCGTGCTCGAGCTGGAACACGACCGCGCGCTCGGCCTCGGTCGCGTCCACCGCCGCCTGCGCCACGGCGTCGAGGACCCGCGCGACGACGCCGGTGGACGCGAGCGTCTGCCCGAGCGCCTGCAGGCGCTCGCGGTCGCGGGTCCAGCGGCGGGTCGCGAGCGCGCGGGAGATCTTCGCGCGGAGCTCGTCCGGGACGAACGGCTTGGTGAGGTAGTCGAAGGCGCCGCGCTGCACGGCCTCGACGGCGGTCTCGATCGTGCCGTGCGCGGTCATGATCAGCACCGGCAGGCGCCCCTGCCGGGCGTGGAGCGCCTCCATCAGCTCGACGCCGTTCACCGGGTCCATGCGGAGGTCCACGAGGGCGAGGTCGAACCGGCCGGCCTCGGCGGCGAGCGCGGTCGCGGGGTCGGCCGTGGCCGTCACGTCGAAGCCCATCGCCTCGAGGCGCATCGCGAGGACGTCCAGGATGGCGCGGTCGTCGTCGACCACGAGGACCCGCCGCCTCATCGCCGGCGCCGCTGCCCGGAGAGCCGCTCGTCGATCTTCTTGAGCTGCTCGAGCTCGGCCTGGCGCCGCGCGAGCTCCTGCCGGAGCCGCGCGAGCTCCGCCGCGTGCCGCCCGAGGTCCTCGCGCGTCCGCGCGAGCTCCCCCTCCCGGGCCCCGAGCGCCGCCTGGAGCGCGGCCAGCTCCTCGCCGAGGCGCGCGGCCGCGGCGCGCGCGCCCAGCACGGCCCGGAGCGCGTCGCGGCTCGTCCGCGCGCGCGGCGCCTCGCCCGCGTCGGCGTGCCCCGTCAGGTAGTCGTCGTACGCGGCGAGCGCCGCCTCGTAGTCGCCGGCGTCGGCGAGCCGGTCGGCGCGCGCGAGCGCCTCGCCCCCCGGGCGCAGGAACTGCGGCAGCGCCGCGCAGCCGCCGAGGAGCGCCGCGAGCAGGACCAGCGACGGGACGAGCCCGACGCGGCTCATGAGCGCGGCAGGAGCACGCTGAAGCGGCTCCCCTTGCCTTCCCGGGACTCCACGGTGACACGGCCGCCGTGGGCCGCCGCGACGCCCTGCACGATCGCGAGGCCGAGCCCGCTCCCGCCGCGGCCGGCGTGGGCCTGGCGGTAGGGCTCGAAGACGTGCGGCAGCGCCTCCGGCGGGATGCCGACGCCGGTGTCCTCCACCTGCAGCTCGACCTCGCCGCCCGCGTCCACGAGCCGCGTGACGACGCGCCCGCCCTCGGGGGTGAAGCGGATCGCGTTGGTCCCGAGGTTGACGACCACCTGGAGCAGCCGCTGGGGGTCGCCCGTCACGGCGAAGTCGCTCCCGACGCGCTCGCGCTCGAGCCGGACGCCCGCCTCGTCCGCCTGCGGGCGCAGCTCCTCCAGCGCGCGGCCGACCACGTGGTCGAGGTCCACCGCTGCGCGCTCGAGCGGCTGGAGGCCCGCGCGCAGCCGCGAGAGGTCGAGGATCTGGCTGACGAGCCCGAGCAGGCGGTCCACGCTCTGCCCCATGACGTCCACGAGCTTCGCCTGGTTCGGCGTCAGCTCGCCCGCCACCCGCTCGCGCAGGAGGTCGAGCGCGCCCCGGACGGACGTGAGCGGCGAGCGCAGCTCGTGGGACACGCTCGCGAAGAACTCCTTCTTGGTCTCCTCCATGCGGCGGAGCCGGCCGGCCATCGTGTTGAACGACGCCGCGAGCCGGCCGATCTCGTCGCGGCTCTCGACCGCGACCGGCGCCTCCCAGGCGCCCGCCGCCACGGCCGCGGTGGCGGCCGAGAGGGTCCGGAGCGAGCGCGTCATCCGGTAGGCGACGAGCGCCGTCCCGAGGAGCGCCAGGCCCACCGCCGCGCCGAGCGCCACGAGCACGCCGGTCCACGTCCGCGCCTCGAGGCGCGCCGCCTCGGCCTGGGCGCCCGCCACCCACGCCCGCGTCGCCTCGGCGAGCGC
>MGBU01000008.1 GCA_001790205.1 Candidatus Rokubacteria bacterium GWA2_73_35
GCGGCACCGCCGTGAAGAAGCGCGAGGACACGCACAAGATGGCGGAGGCCAACAAGGCGTTCGCTCACTACCGCTGGTAGCGGAGATCCCACGAGGAGGGGGGCCGCAGGCTGACCCCCCTCCTCGCCTGTAGAGGAAAGAGCAGGAGACGACGTGGAACGGCAGTACTCGCTGGAGAGGACGCGCAACATCGGCATCATGGCGCACATCGATGCCGGCAAGACGACGACGACCGAGCGCATCCTGTACTACACCGGACGGTCGTACAAGATCGGCGAGGTGCACGAAGGCACCGCGACGATGGACTGGATGGTGCAGGAGCAGGAGCGCGGGATCACGATCACGTCTGCCGCGACGACGTGCTTCTGGCGCGACTGTCGGATCAACATCATCGACACACCCGGCCACGTGGACTTCACCGTCGAGGTCGAGCGCTCACTGCGCGTCCTCGACGGCGCCGTGGCCATCCTCGACGCCGTGTCGGGCGTCGAGCCGCAGACCGAGACCGTGTGGCGTCAGGCGGACAAGTACCAGGTGCCGCGCATCGTCTACGTCAACAAAATGGACCGCGTCGGCGCCGACTACTATCACTGCCTCGACATGCTCAAGAGCCGGCTCGGGGCGCACCCGGTCCCGATCCAGGTGCCGATCGGCCGGGAGGACCGGTACCGCGGGCTCGTCGACCTGATCGACCAGACGGCGCGCATCTGGGAGGAGGCCGACGAGACCCTCGGCCGGGAGTACAAGACGGGGCCCGTGCCGCCCGACATGGCCGACCTGGTCGCCGAGTACCGGGACAAGATGATCGAGGCGCTGGCCGAGGTGGACGAGCACCTCATGGAGAAGTACATCGGCAGCGAGCCGATCAGCGTGGAGGAGCTCCGGGCGGCCGTTCGCAAGGGCGCGATCGCGATGAGGCTCTTCCCGGTGCTGTGCGGCGCCTCGTTCAAGAACAAGGGCGTGCAGGCGCTGCTGGACGCGGTGATCGACTACCTGCCGTCGCCCCTCGACATCCCGCCCGTCGGGGGCCTGAACCCGGAGACGCGGGAGACCGAGGAGCGGAAGGCGGCCGACGACGCGCCGTTCGCAGCGCTGGCGTTCAAGATCATGGCCGACCAGCACGTCGGCCAGCTGGTCTTCCTGCGCGTCTACTCCGGCACGCTGGAGGCGGGGTCGGGCGTCTACAACTCGACGAAGGGCAAGAAGGAGCGGGTGGGCCGCCTCCTCCGGATGCACGCCAACAAGAAGGAGGAGGTCGAGGCCATCGCCGCGGGCGACATCGCGGCCGCCATCGGCCTCAAGCTGACGACGACGGGCGACACGCTGTGCGACCCGGACAGGCCGATCGTGCTCGAGTCGATGACCTTCCCGGAGCCGGTCATCGCGGTGGCCATCGAGCC
Source organism: Candidatus Rokubacteria bacterium GWA2_73_35 (assembly GCA_001790205.1). Classification (GTDB taxonomy): domain Bacteria; phylum Methylomirabilota; class Methylomirabilia; order Rokubacteriales; family CSP1-6; genus GWA2-73-35. Next base: position 1,401 of record MGBU01000008.1, read on the forward strand.
GAGGACGCGCGCCGACGAGGAGAAGCTCGGGGTGGCGCTCTCGCGCCTGGCCCTCGAGGACCCGACGTTCCGCGTCACGACCGAGGAAGAGACGGCGCAGACGCTCATCCACGGGATGGGCGAGCTGCACCTCGAGATCATCGTGGACCGCCTGCTCCGCGAGTTCCGGGTCGAGGCGAACGTGGGGAAGCCCCAGGTCGCCTACCGCGAGACGGTCCGCAAGCTGGCCGAGGCGCAGGGCCGCTATGTCCGCCAGACCGGCGGCCGTGGGCAATACGGCGACGTCTACCTCGAGGTCGAGCCCGCGGAGCCGGGCGAGGGCTTCTCATTCGAGAACAAGATCGTCGGCGGCGCCGTTCCACGGGAGTACGTCCCCGCGGTCGAGAAGGGCGTGCGCGAGGCGATGGACACGGGCGTGCTGGCCGGCTACCCGATGGTCGACGTCCGCGTGCGACTCACCGACGGCTCCTACCACGACGTGGACTCCTCGGAGATGGCGTTCAAGATCGCCGCGTCCCTGGGGTTCAAGGAGGCCTGCCGGCGGGCCAGGCCGGTGCTGCTCGAGCCGGTCATGGACGTGGAGGTCGTCATGCCCGAGGAATACATGGGCGCGATCGTCGGCGACCTGAACAGCCGCCGGGGGCGCATCATCTCGATGGAGGCGCGGGGCAGCTCGCAGGTCATCCGCGCCAGCGTGCCGCTCGCCCAGATGTTCGGGTACGCGACGGAGATGCGGTCGATGACGCAGGGGCGCGCGACCTACACGATGCAGTTCGCGCGCTACGAGGAGGTCCCCTCCGCGATCGCTGAAGAGATCATGGCGAAGGTCGCCGGCAAGCCGGCGGCGCGCGCCGGTTCCCGCTAGACCAAGGAGTCGGAGGCCAGACCATGGCGAAGGCGAAGTACGAGCGGACGAAGCCGCACGTGAACATTGGGACGATTGGGCACATTGATCACGGCAAGACGACGCTGACGTCGGCGATCACGAAGGTGCTGCACACGAAGTTCACGGCGGTGGGGGTGCGGGAGTTCGGGTCGATCGACAATGCGCCGGAGGAGCGGGAGCGGGGGATCACGATTGCGGTGGCGCACGTGGAGTACGAGACGGCGAAGCGGCACTACGCGCACATCGACTGTCCGGGGCACGCGGACTATATCAAAAACATGATCACGGGGGCCGCGCAGATGGACGGAGCGATCCTCGTGGTGGCGGCGAACGATGGTCCCATGCCTCAAACGCGGGAGCATGTCCTGCTCGCGCGACAAGTCAACGTGCCGTTTCTGGTGGTGTTCATGAACAAGGTGGACATGGTGGACGACCCGGAGATTCTGGACCTGGTGGAGTTGGAGGTGCGGGAGCTGCTGAAGAAGTACCAGTTTCCGGGGGACGAGATTCCGGTGGTACGGGGGTCGGCGCTGGGGGCGATGGAGAAGCCGGAGGACGGGAAGGCGGCGGAGTGCATTTGGAAGCTGATGGAGGCGGTGGACGGCTACATTCCGACGCCGCCGCGGCCGGTGGACAAGGCGTTTTTGATGCCGATCGAGGACATTTTTTCGATTACGGGGCGGGGGACGGTGGTGACGGGGCGGATCGAGCGGGGGGTGGTGAAGGTCGGGGAAGAGATCGAGATTGTGGGGATTCGGGAGACGAAGAAGTCGGTGGTGACGGGGGTGGAGATGTTCCGCAAGCTTCTGGACGAGGGGCAGGCGGGGGACAATGTGGGGTGTTTGTTGCGGGGGATCGACAAGGACGAGGTCGAGCGCGGGCAAGTGCTCGCCAAGCCGGGCTCCATCACGCCCCATCGGAAGTTCAAGGCGGAGGTGTACGTGCTGACGAAGGAGGAGGGGGGGCGGCACACGCCGTTTTTCAACGGCTACCGGCCGCAGTTTTACTTTCGGACGACGGACGTGACGGGGGTGTGCACGTTGCCGGCGGGGGTGGAGATGGTGATGCCGGGGGACAACGTGACGATGGCGGTGGAGCTGATCATGCCGATTGCGATGGAGAAGGAGCTGCGGTTCGCGATTCGGGAGGGTGGGCGGACGGTGGGCGCGGGCGTCGTCACGGAGATCGTGGAGTAGCGACATGGTCACCGTCTCCGCCGACCAGAAGATCCGCATCCGCCTCAAGGCGTACGACCACCATCTGCTCGACCGCTCGGTGAAGGAGATCGTGGAGACGGTGCGCCGCACCGGTGCGCGCGTGTCGGGGCCCGTGCTGCTGCCGACGATCATCAACCGCTGGACCGTGCTCCGGAGCCCGCACGTGGACAAGACGTCGCGCGAGCAGTTCGAGATGCGCACGCACAAGCGGCTGCTGGACATCGTGGACCCGACCCCGCAGACCGTCGATTCGTTGATGAAGCTCGACCTGCCCGCCGGGGTCGACGTCGAGATCAAGCTCTGATGACGACGCGTACGAGCGCCGGCTTTGCCGGCGCAATCGAAGGGGGGAGGTTCGGAAGGGGGGCGTAGCCCCCCTCCGAGTACGGATCATGGCACGCAAAGAGGGACTCATCGGCCGGAAGGTTGGCATGACCCAGGTGTTCGGTGACGACGGGAATCACGTGCCCGTGACCGTCATCGAGGCCGGGCCGTGCACGATCGTCGGGCTCCGGACCGCGGAGACCCACGGCTACGACGCGCTCCAGCTCGGCTTCGGGCCGAAGCGGAAGAACGTCACCAAGCCGCAGGCGGGGTTCTTCAAGAAGGTGAACGTGCCGGCGATGCGCACGGTGCGCGAGGTGCGGCTCGAGAAGACCGAGAAGCTCCAGGGCTACCAGGTCGGGCAGGCGCTGACCGTCGAGATGTTCGCGCCCGGCGAGCTCGTCGACGTCGTCGGCGTCAGCAAGGGCAAGGGCTTCCAGGGCGGCGTGAAGCGCCACGGCTGGTACGGCGGCGATGCGACGCACGGCTCGATGTTCCACCGCGCGCCCGGCTCGATCGGCGCCTCCTCGGACCCGTCGCGCGTCTGGCCCGGACACAAGCTTCCCGGCCGCATGGGCGGCGACCGGCGGACCGTGCTGAACCTGTCCGTCGTGCGCGTGCTGCCCGAGCAGAATCTCGTGCTGGTGCGGGGCGCGGTGCCGGGCGCCACCGGATCGCTCGTGATGATCCGCAAGAGCGTGAAGCAGACCAAGGCGCAGCAGCAGAAGGCTGCGGAGAAGAAGTAGCCCATGCCGACCGTACAGGTGCTGGACGCCAAGGGGAAGCAGGCCGGGACGCTCGAGCTCAAGGCCGACGTCTTCGGCGTGGAGGTCCGCGGGCCGCTGCTCCACCAGGCGGTCACGCGTGAGCTCGCCGACCGCCGCGCGGGCACGCACGACACGAAGGGGCGGAGCGAGGTGTCGGGAGGTGGCAGGAAGCCGTGGCGGCAGAAGGGCACCGGCCGGGCGCGGCAGGGCTCGATCCGCGCGACCCAGTGGAAGGGCGGCGGCAAGCCGTTCGGCCCGACGCCGCGGAGCTACCGGCAGGCGATGCCGCGCGCCATGCGCCGCGAGGCGCTGCGCGCGGCGGTCGCGGCGAAGCTCGCGAGCGGCCAGCTCACGGTCGTCGAGTCGTTGGCCGTCCCGGAGGGCGCCCGGACGAAGGCGCTCGTGAAGGAGCTCGCCGCGCTCGGCCTCACGGGTGCGCCGGCGCTGCTCGTGGTTCGCGAGCTCGGTCCGGTGCTCGCGCGGGCCGCGCGCAACGTGCCGTGGCTCGGTGTCGTGACGCCGCGCCATATTTCCGTCTGCCAGCTGCTCGCCGCGCACCGCGTGGTGTTCGAGCGCGCGGGCCTCGTCGCGCTCGAGGAGGCGCTGGCGCGATGAGCCGGGCCCCGCGCGAGATCCTGATCCGGCCGCTCATGACCGAGAAGAGCATGCGGCAGAAGGACGAGCTGAACGCGGTCGCGTTCAGGGTGCGCCCCGATGCCAACAAGGTCGAGATCCGCGCCGCGGTCGAGGCTGTGTTCAACGTGAAGGTCGCCTCGGTCCGGACCGCGTCCTTCGAGGGCAAGCTCAAGCGGATGGGCCGCTACCAGGGCCGGAGGCCGAGCTGGAAGAAGGCGATCGTGACCCTGCAGCCCGGGCACAAGATCGAGCTCGTGGAGGGAGCGTAAGGGCATGGGCATTCGAACGGTCAAGCCGACGTCGGCGGCCCGCCGCTACCTCACGTACGTCACGTACGAGGAGCTCACCAAGAAGGCGCCCGAGAAGGGCCTGCTCGAGCCGAAGCGGCGGACGAACGGGCGCAACGCGTA
>MGBU01000009.1 GCA_001790205.1 Candidatus Rokubacteria bacterium GWA2_73_35
CCGCCTCGTCGAGGGTCCGGCAGACGATCGCGCCCTTGCCGGCGGCGAGCCCGTCGGCCTTCACGACGATCGGCGCGCCGGTCTCCCGGCAGTAGCGTCGTGCGCGGACGGGGTCGTCGAAGGTCGCGAAGCGCGCGGTGGGGATCCCGTGGCGCGCCATCAGGCCCTTGGCGAACACCTTCGACCCCTCGATCGCCGCAGCCCGCGCCCCGGGGCCGAACGCGACGAGGCCTGCCTCGGCGAGCCGGTCCACCAGACCCGCGACGAGCGGCGCCTCGGGCCCGACCACGGTGAGGTCGATCCCCTCGTCGCGCGCGAAGGCGACCAGGCCGTCGAACGCGTCCGCCGCGATCGGCACGCACGTCGCGTGGCGGGCGATCCCGGGGTTGCCCGGCGCCGCGTAGAGCCGCTGCACCAGCGGACTTTGCGCGATCTTCCACGCGAGCGCGTGCTCGCGCCCGCCCCCGCCGACCACGAGCACTCTCACGTCAGACTCCGAACCATGTCACCGCTCGCCTCGCCGCGCGCGGGCCTGCGGCCCTCGGCCGCGCCTCGGCTCGCACGACTCCGAGCCATCTCACCGCTCGCCTCGTCGCGCGCGGGCCTGCGGCCCTCGGCCGCGCCTCGGCTCGCACTACTCGCTCCGCTTCCGGTCGTCGTCGGGCTCGACGACCTCGAGGTGGGCGCGCGCGATCCGCGCCCAGGGGCTCCCGGCGTCCAGCTCGAGGTAGCGCTGCCAGTGCCCGACCGCCTCCGCGCCCCGCCCCGCGCGCGCGAGCGCCCCGGCGAGGTTGAAGTGGGCGTCGGCGTAGTCCGGCGAGAGCCCGAGCGCGTGGCGGTAGCTCTCGATCGCCGCCTCGACCTCGCCCCGGTCCTCGTGGAGCGAGCCGAGGTTGTAGGCGGCCTCGCAGCAGCGCGGGTCCTGCGCGAGCGCGGTCCCGTACGCCGCCCGCGCCTCGTCGTAGGCGCCCCGGCGGTGGAGGAGCAGCCCGAGGTTGTTCCAGGCCGCGGCGTAGGTCGGGTCGATCGCGACGACGCGCCGGTAGGCCTCGATCGCGTCCTCCCACTGCGCCGGGTCGCCGTCCCACTCGCTCGCGCGCTCGAACCACGTCTCCGCCTGCTCCGCCGGTGGCGCGAGCGGCCGCACGAGCCCCGTCGCGAGCGTCGCGGTCGCCGCGCGCTCGAGGCCCCCACTGTCGAGCGCCAGCACGAGCTGCCCGGTGCGCGGGTCGAAGCGCACGCGGTCGGACTGGGCCAGGAGCCGGTCGCCATCGAGGACCAGGCGGACCTCGGCGAGCGGCTGCTCGAGCCCCGGGTCCTGGCGGCGGAGCGCCGCGAGCGCCGACTTGATCTGACGCACGGAGGCGCCCGCGTCGAGGAGCGCGCTCGCCGCGCGCAGGGCGAGCAGCTCGCGGAACGTGTAGCCGGCGTCGCCGTGCAGCAGATCGAGCCGCCGGAGCTGCGCGGCGCGCCTCGGCGTGAGCGTGAGGATGCGCGTCAGCTCCCGCAGGCCGTAGATCCGCTCGGGCTGGCTCACCGGCGGCCCTAGTGGCGGAAGTGCCGGATCCCGGTGAGCACCATCGCCATGTCGCGCTCGTCGGCGGCCTTGATCACTTCCTCGTCGCGGAGCGAGCCGCCGGGGTGGATCACGGCGGTCGCGCCGGCCTCCGCCACCACGTCGAGGCCGTCGCGGAACGGGAAGAAGGCATCGGAAGCGCACACGGTGTCGCGGGTCTCGAGCCCCACCTCGTGCGCGCGCATGACGGCGATCCGCGCCGAGTCCACACGGTTCATCTGGCCCGCGCCGACGCCGACCACCTGGTCGCGCGTCGTCAGCACGATCGCGTTCGACTTCGCGTGCTTCGCCACGCGCCAGGCGAAGCGCAGCGCCTCGCGCTCGGCCGGCGTGGGCGCGCGCCGCGAGACCGTCCGGAGCGACGCCTCGTCGAGGTCGGCGAGGTCGGCCGACTGCGCCAGGAGCCCGCCGAGAACGCTCCGGTACTCGGCTAGGTGCTGCGGCAGCGCCGCGCGGTCGCACGGCACCTCGAACACCCGGCACTTCTTTTTCGTGCGCCGCAGCTCCTCGAGCGCGTCGGGCGCGTACGCGGGGGCGAACAGGATCTCGACGAAGATGCCGGCGAGCGCCCGGACCACCGCCATGTCGAGCGTCCCGTTCACGCCGACGATCCCCCCGTAGATCGACACCGGGTCGCAGGCCTTCGCCTTCTCCATCGCCGACCCGACCGTGGGCCCGAGGGCCACGCCGCACGGGTTGGTGTGCTTGATGACCACCGCGGCGGGCCCTTCGAGCTCGAGCAGAAGCCCGAGCGCGGCCGAGAAGTCGAGCAGGTTGTTGTAGCCGAGCTCGGGGCCGTGGAGCTGGCGCATCGCCCCGAGCCCGACGGCGGGGCCCGGCGTGCGGTAGAACGCGCCGGCCTGATGCGGGTTCTCGCCGTAGCGCAGCGTCAGCGCGCGCTCGGCCTCGAGCCTGAGCGGGTGCGGCAGCTCGTCGGGCGCCGCCGGCGCCGCCGGCACCGCGCGCGGCGAGCGCATCCACGCCGCGATCGCCGCGTCGTACTGCGCGGTGCGCCTGAACGCCTCCTGCGCCAGGCGCGCGCGCGTGGCGTCGCCGAGCGCGCCCCCGCCGGCCCGCAGCTCGGCCAGCACGCCCGCGTACTGCGAGGGGTCGGTGACGACCGCGACGGCGGCGTGGTTCTTCGCGGCCGCCCGGATCATCGTCGGACCGCCCACGTCGATCTGCTCGATCGCCTCCGCGGGCGTCACCCCGGGCTTCGCCACCGTCGCCTCGAACGGGTAGAGCGCGACCACGACGAGGTCGATCGGCGGGATGCCGTGCCGGGCGAGCGCCTCGAGGTGCGCGGGCACGTCCCGGCGGGCGAGGATGCCGCCGTGGATCGCCGGGTGGAGCGTCTTCACGCGGCCGTCGAGCATCTCGGGGAAGCCGGTGACCTCGGCGACGTCGCGGACCGGGACGCCGGACTCGCGCAGGAGCCGCGCCGTGCCTCCCGTCGAGAGGATCTCGACGCCGAGCGCGGCGAGCCCCCGGGCGAGGTCCACTACGCCGGTCTTGTCGTGCACGCTCAGGAGCGCCCGGCGGACCTTCATCGCACGAGCACCCGCCGCCCCACGATCGTGAGTCGCCGCTCCGCGAACAGGCGGATCGCCTCGGGGTACAGCCGGTGCTCCTCGACCAGGATGCGCGCGGACAAGGACTCCTCCGTGTCGTCGGGGTGGACGGGCACGCTCGCCTGGAGCACGATCGGCCCGGTGTCGACGCCCTCGTCGACGAAGTGGACGGTGGCGCCCGCGACCTTCACGCCGTGCTCGAGCGCCTGGCGCTGGGCCGCCAGGCCCGGGAAGGCCGGCAAGAGCGCGGGGTGGACGTTGAGGATCCGGCCGGCCCACGCGCGCACGAACGCGGGGCCGAGGATCCTCATGAACCCCGCCAGGCACACGAGCCCGACCCCGTGGGCCTCGAGCGCGCCGGTGAGCGCCGCGTCGTACGCCGGGCGGTCGCCGAAATCCTTCGGGTTGAGCCACACGGCGGGCACGCCGCGCGCCCGCGCGCGCTCCAGAGCCTGGGCCCGCTCGCGGTCGGAGACCACCACCGCGACCCGCGCGGGGAAGCCGGGCACGGCGGTCGCGTCGAGGATCGCCTGGAGGTTCGAGCCCCGGCCCGAGGCGAGGACGCCCAGACCGAGGGGCGCGCCGGTCGCGGGCGTCACGCGACCAGCTCCACGCCGCGCTCGCCCGGGACGATCTCGCCCAGGCGCAGCACCGTCTCCCCCGCCGCGGCGAGGACCGCAGCGGCGCGCTCGGCGGCGGCCTCGGCCACGACGACGAGGTAGCCCACGCCCATGTTGAACGTGCGGAACATCTCGGCGTCCTCAACCCGCCCCGCGGCGCCGAGCGCCTCGAACACGGCCGGCACGCGCCACGCCGAGCGCCGGATCCGGGCGCGGCAGCCCTCGGGCAGCACGCGCGGCACGTTGCCCGGCAGGCCCCCGCCGGTCACGTGGGCCATCGCGCTCACCTCGACTTCCGCAAGAAGTGCCAGCACGCTCGGGACGTAGATCCGCGTCGGCTCGAGGAGCGCCTCCGCCACCGTGCGCCCTGTCCCCGGGAGCGGGTCGCCGATCCCGAGCCCCAGCACGTCGAAGACGATGCGCCGCGCGAGCGTGTAGCCGTTCGCGTGCAGGCCCGACGAGGCGAGGCCGAGCACCACGTCGCCCGGGCGGACCGCCCTCCCGTCCACGATGCGCGAGCGCTCGACGACGCCGACGGCGAAGCCCGCGAGGTCGTACTCGCCGGGCGCGTAGAGGTCGGGCAGCTCGGCCGTCTCGCCGCCCACGAGCGCGCAGCCCGCGAGCCGGCAGCCCTCGGCGACGCCGCGCACGATGGCCTCCACGCGCGCCGGGTCGAGCCTGGCGAGGCCGACGTAGTCGAGGAAGTAGAGTGGCTCGGCGCCGTGGACGAGCACGTCGTTGACGCCCATCGCGACCAGGTCGATGCCCACGGTGTCGTGCCGCCCCGCGAGGAAGGCCACCTTGAGCTTCGTCCCGACCCCGTCGGTCGAGGACACCAGCACCGGCTCGCGGAAGCGGGCGGGCACGGCGACGAAGCTCGCGAACCCGCCGACGCCCCCCAGGACCTCGGGGCGCGCGGTCGCCGCGGCAAGCGGCGCGATGCGGCGCACGGCGTCGTCGCCGGCGTCGATGTCGACCCCGGCATCGCGATAGGTCAGCGGCTCCATCCCGGCCGGGCCGTCGCTAGCCGTCGAACAGCCGGAGCTGGGGCGTCACCTCCGGCTCGATGCCCACGCGGTAGTTCCCCGTGAAGCACGCATTGCAGAAGTGGGCGGGGTCGGCGCCGGTCGCCTTGAGCATGCCGTCGAGCGAGAGGTAGCCGAGCGAGTCGGCCGCGAGGTAGCGGCAGATCTCCTCGACCGTGTGGCTCGAGGCGATCAGCTCCCGCCGGGTCGGCGTGTCGATCCCGTAGTAGCAGGGCCACTGGATCGGCGGCGACGAGAGCCGCATGTGGACCTCGCGCGCGCCGGCGCCCCGGAGCATCTTGACGATCTTGCGGCTCGTGGTGCCGCGGACGATCGAGTCGTCCACGACCACGACGCGGCGCCCCTCGAGCATCTCGCGCACCGGGTTGAGCTTGACCTTGACGCCGAAGTGGCGGATCCCCTGCTTGGGCTCGATGAACGTCCGGCCCACGTAGTGGTTGCGGATGAGCCCCAGCTCGTACGGGGTGCCCGCCTCCTCGGAGTAGCCGAGGGCGGCGCTGTTCCCGGAGTCCGGCACGGGGATCACGAGGTCGGCCGCCACCGGGTACTCGCGCGCGAGCTGCCGGCCCATCGCCTTGCGGACCGTGTGGACGTTGCGCCCCCAGAGGATCGAGTCCGGCCGGGCGAAGTAGACGTACTCGAAGACGCACTGCAGGCGCT
>MGBU01000010.1 GCA_001790205.1 Candidatus Rokubacteria bacterium GWA2_73_35
GATCGGTCTCAGCCTGCCGGTGGCGCTCCTGAAGCAGATCGAGCTGATGGTCTTCGGGGGCCTCATCCTGTTCTTCCTGATCGTCGAGCCCCACGGACTGGCGCGGCTCTGGCAGATCGCCAAGGAGAAGCTGCGCCTGTGGCCATTCCCGCACTAACCCGAGAGGAGGCAACATGAAGACGAAGCCGCTCCTGATCGCCTTGCTGGCGGTGGCCGTGGCCGCCGGGCCGCTGGCGACGCTCGCCCTCGCGCAGGACAAGACCATCTACGTTCCGCTGTTCGTGTACCGGACCGGGCCGTACGCGCCGAGCGGGATCCCGAACGCGAACGGCTTCAACGACTACTTCAACCTCCTCAACGAGCGCGACGGCGGCATCAACGGCGTCAAGATCGCCATCGAGGAGTGCGAGACGCAGTACGACACCAAGCAGGGGGTCGAGTGCTACGAGCGCCTGAAGGGCAAGGCGACGTTCGTGAATCCCTACAGCACGGGGATCACCTACCAGCTCATCCCTAAGGCGCCCGTGGACAAGGTCGTCGCGCACTCCATGGGCTACGGCATGACGGCCTCGGCCGACGGCCGCTGGTTCCCCTGGGTGTTCAACTTCCCGATGACCTACTGGAGCCAGGCCTCGGCGTTCATCAAGTACGTGGGCGCGCAGGAAGGCGGGATAGACAAGCTCAAGGGCAAGAAGATCGTCCACGTGTACCACAACAGCCCCTACGGCCGGGAAGCGAACCCGACGCTCGAGACCCTGGCCCGCAAGTACGGCTTCGAGCTGACCCTCCTCGCCGTGGACCATCCCGGCCAGGAGCAGAAGTCCACGTGGCTCCAGGTCCGCCGGATCAACCCGGACTGGATCTACCTCTCGGGCTGGGGTGTCATGAACCAGGTGGCGGTGAAGGAGGCGGCCACGATCGGCTACAAGATGGAACGGATGGTCGGCAACTGGTGGTCGGGCAGCGAGTCCGACGTGGTGGCGGCGGGTGACGGCGCCAAGGGCTACAAGTCGATGACCTTCCACGCGGCCGGGCCGGGCTTCAAGGTCCACCAGGACGTCTTCAAGCTCCTCTACGACAAGGGCAAGGGGGCGACCAAGCGCGAGCTGGTCGGCGAGGTGTACTACAACCGCGGCATGATCAACGCCATGCTGAACATCGAGAGCGTCCGCACCGCCATGGTAAAGTACGGCAACAAGCCGCTCACCGGCGAGCAGGTTCGCTGGGGGTTCGAGAACCTGAACCTTACCGAGCAGCGGCTCGAGCAGATCGGGATGAAGGGCATGCTGCAGCCGCTCCGGGTGACCTGCGAGAACCACGAGGGCAACGGCAAGGCCGCCGTCCAGCAGTGGGACGGCAGGAAGTGGACGATCATCTCGGACTGGATCGAGCCGATCCGCGACGTGGTGCGGCCGAACCTCGAGGCCGCGGCCGTCCAGGAGGGCGGCAAGCTCGGCTACAAGATGCGCGACTGCTCGAAGGAGAAGTAGCGAAGGAGGGGCGCCGTGGGCGAGACGTCCGGACCGCTGCTCTCGGTCAACAACATCGAGGTGATCTACGACCACGTGATCCTCGTGTTGAAGGGCGTCTCACTCCGGGTCCCCGAGGGGGGCATCGTCGCCCTCCTCGGGGCCAACGGCGCGGGCAAGTCGACCACGCTCAAGGCGGTCTCGGGGCTGCTCCGCACGGAGCGCGGCGACGTGACGAAGGGCGCGGTCGAGTTCCGGGGACAGCCGATCCACCGGAAGGACCCGGCGGACGTGGTGCAGCGCGGGATCGTGCAGGTGATGGAAGGGCGGCGCGTGTTCGAGCACCTCACGGTGGAGGAGAACCTCCTCACCGGCGCGTACACGCGGCGCAACGGCCAGGCGGTCCGGCAGGACCTCGCGCTCGTCTACCGGTACTTCCCGCGGCTTGCCGAGCGGCGCGGGGCGCAGGCAGGCTACGTCTCGGGCGGCGAGCAGCAGATGCTCGCGATCGGGCGCGCACTGATGGCGCGCCCCAAGCTCATGCTCCTCGACGAGCCCTCGATGGGCCTCGCGCCGATGCTGGTCGCCGAGATCTTCGACATCGTCGGGCGCATGAACCGCGAGGAGGGCGTCGCGGTGCTGCTGGCCGAGCAGAACGCGCCGATGGCGCTCCGGGTCGCGCAGCACGGCTACGTGATGGAGAACGGGCGCATCGTGCTCGACGGCGACGCCAAGGCGCTGGGCGAGAACGAGGACGTCAAGGAGTTCTACCTCGGCCTCTCCGGCGTCGGGCAGCGCAAGAGCTACCGCGACGTGAAGCACTACCGGCGGCGGAAGCGGTGGCTGTCGTAGCCTCGGAGGGGGGCTCCGCCCCCCTTCCGAAACCTCCCCCGGTGGGTTGCGCCGGCGAAGCCGGCGCTCGAAACGCGGCGGAGTCGGCAGGAGACGAGGCGACCAGGGTGAGTGAAAAATGAGGATGGATCGGGAAGGCGTTCGAGCGCCGGCTTTGCCGGCGCCATCGGTTCTGGGGGAGGCCTCGGAGGGGGCCGCAGAGGCCCCCTCCGACGTATGAGCGCGCTGCTCGAGATCCGCGACGTGTCCAAGACGTTCGGCGGCGTCCAGGCCGTCACGCGCCTGAGCCTGGACGTCGAGCCGGGCGCGATCCTGTCCGTGATCGGTCCGAACGGCGCCGGCAAGACGACGCTGCTCAACATGATCAGCGGGTTCTACCACCCCGACGGAGGGCGCATCGCGCTCGAGGGCGAGGACATCACGCGCGTCTCGCCGAGCCACGTGGCGCGGCGCGGCGTCGCGCGGACGTTCCAGAACATCGCGCTGTTCAAGGGCATGACGGTGCTGGACAACCTGATGCTCGGCCGCCACGTCCGCATGCGCTCGGGCGTGCTCGCCTCCTTCGTCTACTGGAGGCTCGCCCAGAAGGAGGAGGTGGCGCACCGCAAGCGCGTCGAGGACATCATCGACTTCCTGCGCATCACGCACCTCAGACGGGTGCCGACGGGGGCGCTTCCCTACGGGCTGCAGAAGCGCGTCGAGCTGGGCCGGGCGCTCTCGCTCGATCCCAAGATCCTCCTGCTCGACGAGCCGATGGGCGGCTGCAACCACGAGGAGAAGGAGGACATGGCGCGCTTCATCCTCGACGTCAACGAGGAGTGGGGCGCCACCGTCATCCTGATCGAGCACGACATGGGCGTGGTCATGGACATCTCCGACCGCGTCGTCGTCCTCGACATGGGCCAGAAGATCGCCGAGGGGACGCCGGACGAGGTGCGGGGGGACTCGGACGTCATCAAGGCCTACCTCGGCGAGAGCAAGGCGCCGGGCAACGGAGGGGTGCGTGGCTGAGCCCGGGACGCTGCCGCGCCTGCTCCTCCGCAACGCGCGCGACCTGCGCGAGCGGCCCGCCATGCGGGAGAAGGACCGTGGGATCTGGCAGACGTTCACGTGGGGCCAGTACTGCGAGCACGTGCGCGACTTCGCGCTGGGCCTCGCCGCCCTCGGCTTCGGGCGCGGCGAGCGGCTCTCGGTGATCGGCGACAACCGCCCCCGGCTCTACTGGGCGCAGGTCGCCGGGCAGTGCCTCGGCGGGGTCTCGGTGCCCGTCTACCAGGATTCGATCGCGAAGGAGCTGGCCTACGTCTGGAACCACTCCGACGTGGCGGTCATCGTCGCGGAGGACCAGGAGCAGGTGGACAAGGTCCTGACGCTGCGCGCGGAGCTCCCCGCGCTGCGGCTCGTCGTCTACGACGACCCGCGCGGGATGCTGCACTACCGGTACGACTGGCTCAAGTCGTTCCAGGAGGTGCAGGAGCTGGGGCGGAAATTCGGGGGGCAGCACCCGGGCCGGCTCGAGGCCGAGATCGAGACGGGCCGGCCCGAGGACGACGCCTTCATCTGCTACACGTCGGGGACCACCGGCACCCCGAAGGGCGCGATCATCAGTCACGGCAACGCGCTCGAGACCGCGCGGATGGCGGTGGCCGCCGAGGACTTCCGCACCGAGGACGATTACCTCGCGTACCTGCCGATGGCGTGGATCGGCGACGCCTTCTACACGCTCATCCTGAGCCTCTACGTCGGGTTCGCGTGCAACTGCCCCGAGAGCCCTGAGACCGTCCAGCGCGACCTGCGCGAGCTCGGGCCGACGCTCCTGCTGGCGCCGCCGCGCATCTGGGAGAACATGCTGACCGCGGTCCTGGTGAGGGCCGCGGACGCGTCGCCGCTCAAGCGGCGGGTCTTCGAGGTCTTCCGGCGCGCGGCGGAGCGCGCGGAGATCCTCCGATCCGACGGCAAGCCGGTGCCCCTCGGGCTGCGCCTCGCCTGCACGCTCGGCGGCGTCCTCGTGTACACGCCGATCCGGGACCAGCTCGGACTCCGGCGCACGCGCTGGGCCCTCACCGGCGGCGCGCCGCTCGGACCCGACACCTTCCGCTTCTTCCGCTCGATCGGCGTCAACCTCAAGCAGGTGTACGGCATCACGGAGACGACCGGCCTCGTCTCGCTCCAGCCGAGCCCCGAGGCCAACCCGACCACGGCGGGCCGCCCGTGCCCGGGCATCGACGTCCGGATCGCCGAGCGCGGGGAGGTGCTCGTCCGCGGCGGCGGCGTCTTCAAGGGCTACCTGAAGAACGACGAGGCCACGCGGGAGGTGATCGACCCGGAGGGCTGGTTCCACACGGGGGACGCCGGGTTCATCGATCCCCGCGGCCACCTCGTCATCATCGACCGGGCCAAGGACGTCGGCGCGCTCGCGGACGGCACGCCGTTCGCCCCCCAGTTCATCGAGAACAAGCTCAAGTTCAGCCCCTACGTCCGCGAGGCCGTGGCGTTCGGCGACGGCAAGCCCTTCGTCGCGGCGATGATCGCGATCGACCTCGGCACCGTCGGCAACTGGGCGGAGCGGCGCGGCATCCCGTACACGAGCTACATGGACCTCTCGCAGAAGGCGGAGGTCCGCGCGCTGATCGGCGAGGAGATCCGCAAGGGCAACGAGACGCTGCCGGAGTCGACGCAGGTAAGCCGCTTCCTCCTGCTCACCAAGGACCTCGACGCCGACGACGCCGAGGTCACGCGGACCCGCAAGGTGCGCCGGCGTCACGTGGCCGAGAAGTACGCGGCGGTGACCGACGCGTTCTACGGGGGCCGGGACGAGGTGGAGCTGGCGACGACGATCACGTACGAGGACGGCCGCCAGGCGACGCTCCGGTCGCGGGTGCGCATCGAGGACGTCCAGGGGGTCCGGGTCCATGGGTGACTGGCAGTTCTTCGCGCTCCTGCTCTCGAACGGGATCCTGATCGGGCTCATGTACTCCCTGATCGCGCTGGGCTTCGTGCTCGTCTACAAGGCGACCGACGCGATCAACTTCGCCCAGGGCGAGTTCGTGATGATCGCGGGGTTCGTCGTGGTCGGCTTCCTCATCTCGTACGGAGCCCCGCTCTGGCTCTCCCTCGTCGCCGCACTCCTCGCCATGATCGCCTTCGGGTTCGGGCTCGAGCGCGCGATGCTGCGCAAGCTGATCGGCCGCCCCATCATTGCGGTCGTGATGGCGACGATCGGGCTCGCCGCCGTGCTCCGCGGCCTCGGCCCGCTCCTGTGGGGCGCCGACACGAAGCCGCTGGTGCTGCCCATCGGCGACGAGCCGATCCTGCTCGAACCGCTCTTCATCCCGCCGATCCAGCTCGTCGGCGCGACGGTGAGCCTCCTCTTCCTCGGGCTCTTCGGCTGGTTCTTCCTGAAGTCGCGCAAGGGCATCGCGATGCGCGCCGTCGCCGACAGCCAGCAGGTCGCGATGGCGATGGGCATCAACGTCGAGCGCTACTTCGCCCTCGCGTGGGCGATGACGGGAGTCGTCTCCGCGCTCGGCGGCGTGATCTGGGGCAACATGCTCGGCGTGGACGTGCACCTGTCCCTCGTGGGGCTGAAGGTGTTCCCGGTCGTGATCCTCGGGGGGCTCGACTCGATCCCGGGCGCGATCGTGGGCGGCCTCATCGTGGGTGTGGTCGAGAACGTCGCCGCGGGGTACATCGATCCGTTCGTGGGGGGCGGGACCAAGGACTTCGCGCCCTACGTCGTGATGATCATCGCGCTGATGGTCCGGCCGTACGGCATCTTTGGCAAGCAGATCATCGAGCGCGTATGAGCCGCGCGCCCACCCGTTCGAGCAGGCCGACGCCCCGTGGTGGGGGGGGTCGCGAGACCCGTTCCCGCCGCGCGGCATCCGGACCGCTCGCGCCCGGATGGAGCCCAGCCGCGACGGGCCATGCGCACGCGTGCCGCGTGGTCGAGACACCCCTCCCACCACGGGGCGTCGGCCTGCTCGGCGGGCGGAGGGGCGCGTGATCCATCGCGAGTGCGGGGTCCTCAAGACGACGTACGAGGCCGACATGGCGCTCTACCCGCTGCCGATCGCGCGGTGGGCGGTGGGGGGCTTCGCCGTGCTCTTCTTCCTCGTGCTGCCGTTCAGCGTCCACGAGTACTACCTCTCGATCGTCAACCTCGTCTCGATCTCCATCGTCGGCGCCCTCGGGCTCAACATCCTGGTCGGCTACACGGGCCAGATCTCGATCGGGCACGGCGCCTTCATGTCGGTCGGCGCCTACACGGCGGCGAACTTCGCCGTGCGCCTCGGGCTGCCCTGGCCGGTGAACCTGCTGCTGGGCGGGCTCATGGCCGCCCTCGTCGGCGCCGTCGTCGGCGTCCCGTCGCTCAGGATCAAGGGGCTCTACCTCGCCATCGCCACGCTCGCCGGCCAGCTCATCATCGAGTGGACGATCAACCATGTGACCTTCATCAGCGGTGGCGTGCAGGCGTCCATCCAGGTGCCGCGCCCCGAGCTGTTCGGGGTCCCGATCGCCTCGCAGCGCCAGATGTACTTCTTGCTCCTCGCCTTCGTCGTCGTCGCGCTCGTCGGGACGATGAACCTGGTGCGGAGCCGCATCGGCCGCGCGTTCATCGCGATCCGCGACCACGACATCGCGGCGGAGATCATCGGGATCAACATCTTCCGGTACAAGCTGCTCGCGTTCGCGATCTCCTCCTTCTACGCTGGCGTCACCGGCGTGCTCTACACCTACTACCTGGGCATCGCGAACTACGAGCAGTTCCAGATCGTCACGTCCATCGACTACCTGGCGATGATCATCATCGGCGGTCTCGGCTCGGTTCTCGGCTCGATCTTCGGCGCGATCTTCGTGACGCTGCTGCCGATCCTGATCCGCTACGCGATGGAAGGATTCGGCGGCCTCGTGTTCAGCCAGGGTGCGGTGCTCAACATCATCCCGAACCTGCGCCTGATCCTGTTCGGCGGCCTGATCATCTTCTTTCTCGTCGTCGAGCCGGAGGGGCTCAATCGGCTGTGGCGCAACATCCGGAACTACTTCAGGCTGTGGCCCTTCGCGTACTGAGCGTGCGCGACGAAAGGAGGCAATCATGAAGCGATGCCTGGTGGTGTTGATGGGACTCGCGCTCCTGGTCGGCGTGGGCGCCCCGCCCGCGATGGCGAGCCACGAGATCGTGATCGGCTTGCTGTGCGACCGGACCGGAGCGACCCAGGTGGTGGGCGTGAACCTGTGTCCGGGATCGCACGACTACGTCAAGCTGCTGAACTCCAAGGGGGGTGTCGAGGGGCACAAGATCAAGCTCCTCGAGGTGGATCACGAGTACAAGGTGCCGCCCGCGGTCGAGGCCTATGAGCGCTTCAAGAAAGAGGGGGCCGTCACGGTCGTCCTCTACGGCACGCCGATCGCGTATGCGCTCACGCAGAAGGTGACGGAGGACAGGATCCCCGGGATCACCCCGGGCTTCGGCCGCAGTGACGCCACGGATGGGACCCGCTTTCCCTATATCTTCCCGCTCATGGCGACGTACTGGTCTCAGGCGACGGCAGCCGTGAAGTTCGCCGGCGACCAGCTCAAGGGGCTCAAGGGCAAGAAGATCGCCTACCTCTTCTTCGACAATCCGGCGGGCCGCGAGCCGATCGGGGTGCTCGAGGACCTGGCGGCCAAGGAGGGCTTCCAGCTCAAGACCTTCGCGGTCCCGCCCCCCGGCGTCGAGATGGGCGCGCAAGTGCTCGACATCGCCCAGCGCTATCGCGCCGACTTCGTGATCGCGCACCTCTTCGGGCGGTCGCCGTCGGTGTCGATCAAGGAGCTGAAGCGCGTGGGCTATCCGCTGCGGAAGGTCGTGTCGTTCGTCTGGGGGGCCGCCGAGGCCGACATCGAGGCGGCCGGCGGCTGGGCCGTGGCCGAGGGGTACAACGCCATCCAGTTCGCGGGCGTCGGTCAGGACTTCCCCGTCATCCGGGAGATCCAGGAGATGTACCGGAAGGAAGGGAAGGCGCCGCCGAAGGAGATGGCGTCCACCGTGTACTACAACCGGGGCATCGTGTGGGTCGCCCTCCAGATCGAGGCGATCCGGAACGCCCTGAAGGCGAAGCCCGACGGCATGATCACCGGCGCGGATGTGAAGGCCGGCTACGAGAAGGTCAAGGGCGTCACGCTCGGCGGCCTCGTCCCGCCCGTCGAGCTCACGCCGAACGATCATGAAGGAGGCGGGTGGGTCCAGGTGTGGCAGGCCAAGGGGGGCAAGTTCGTGAAGCTCACGGACTGGTACAAGGCCTACCCCGAGATCGTCGCGAAGCACATCAAGGCGGCTGGCGCGAAGAAGTAGCCACCGCGGGCATCTGGCATCGGCTCGCCGCCGGGCCCGGGGCGCTTCCGGGCCCGGCGGCGGCCGTGCCGGCCCAGGCGGGCGACTCCTTCGAGACGACATGCTGAGCCTGAACAACGTCGAGGTGATCTACGACGGCGTGATCCTCGTCCTCAAGGGCGTGTCGCTCGGCGTCCGCGAGGGCGGGATCACGACGCTGCTCGGCGCCAACGGGGCGGGGAAGACGACGACCCTCAAGGCGATCTCGGGCCTCCTGCGCTCCGAGCGGGGCGAGGTGACCAAGGGCTCGATCGAGTTCGGCGACGCCCGGATCGACCGCCTGCCGCCTCACGACATCGTCAAGCGCGGCATCGTCCAGGTGTTCGAGGGACGCCGCGTGTTCGAGCACCTCACCACGGAGGAGAACCTCGTCGCGGGCGCCCACATCCAGGCGGACCGGCGCCGCGTGGGGGAGGGGATCGAGCGGGTCTACGGGTACTTCCCGCGCCTCCGGGAGCGGCGCGCGGTGCAGGCGGGCTACCTCTCGGGCGGCGAGCAGCAGATGCTCGTGATCGGCCGGGCGCTCATGGCGAACCCCCACGTCATGCTCCTGGACGAGCCCTCGCTCGGGCTCGCCCCCATGCTCGTGGAAGAGATCTTCGCGATCGTCCAGCAGATGAACCGCCAGGAGCGGCTGACCGTGCTCCTGGTCGAGCAGAACGCCGCGCTCGCGCTGACGATCGCCGAGCACGGCTACGTGATGGAGAACGGGCGCGTCGTGCTCGAGGGCACCGCGGAGGCGCTCAGGGAGAACGCCGACATCAAGGAGTTCTACCTGGGGCTGACCGAGGTCGGCGCCAAGAAGTCGTACCGCGACGTGAAGCACTACAAGCGCCGGAAACGGTGGCTGTCGTAGGAGGGGTGGACGCGATGACGGGGGCACGGATGCGGGGGAGCGTCCTCGCAGTGGTGTTCACGGCCCTGACGGTCGGGGGCTGCGCCGCGATGCAGGCGGCGCCGGAGCCGACCCTCTACACGCGCGTGGGCGGACGGGAGGGGATCGCCCTTGTGGTGGACGACTTCGTGAACAACCTGGTGCGGGACGCCCGCGTAAACGCGCGCTTCAAGGGGATGCCCCCGCCCGCGGTGTTCAAGCTGAAGTCGAGCCTGTCCGACCAGATCTGCGACGCGACCGGCGGGCCGTGCGCGTACGTCGGGCGCGACATGAAGACCGTGCACAAGGGCATGAAGGTCTCCGACGGCGAGTGGAACGCGACCGTCGAGAGCTTCGCCAAGGCCCTCGACACGCGCAAGGTCGGCGCCAGGGAGAAGGGCGAGCTCCTGGGCGTCCTCGGGTCGATGAAGGCCGACATCGTCGGGCAGTAGCACGCGCATGGACGTGCACGGCTTCACCGTCTACGACATGATTGCGCGGGGCGCGGCCCTGTACGGCGACGCGCCCGCCGTCATCCAGGGCGAGCTCGTCGTGTCCTTCCGGGAGTTCCGGCGGCGCGTCGACGCGCTGGCCGGGGGGCTCGCGGCGCTCGGCATCGGCCCGGGGGACCGCGTCTGCGTGCTCGCCCAGAACGACGTCGCGTACCTGGATCTCTACGGGGCCTGCGCGCGCCAGGGCATCCTCGCGTACCCGATCAACTGGCGGCTCAGCGCGGAGGAGGTCGAGCGCGTGGTGGAGCGTGCCGCGCCGACGATGCTGGTGGCCGACGCGAGCACGCTCGGCGTGGTCGGCGGCTGGCCCGCGCGCCGGACGCCGGTGGCGCACTGGTATCAGCTCGGCGCCGCCGCCGCTCCCGGCTTCACGCCCCTGGGCGCGCTGTACCGGGACGGCCCGGCCCCGCCGGCGCCCGAGGTGTCACCCGACGCGCCGTTCGCCGCGATCTCCACCGCGGCCGTGGACGTCGTGCCGCGCGGCGCGGTGCTCACGCACGCCAACGTGGTCACGGCCAACCTCACGGTCGGCGCCTGCCTGGGCCTCGGTGCGTCGGACCGCTACCTCGCGGCGCTGCCGCTCTTCCACATCAGCGCGCTCGGGATGGCCCTGGCCCACATGCACGCCGGCGGCGCCAGCGTCGTCGTGTCGCGCTTCGACGCGGAGGAGGCGGTGCGGCTGATCGACCGCCACCGCGTCACCCACGTCTCGGACTTTCCCCCCGTGCTGGCCAGCCTGCTGGACGCGGCCCAGAAGCTCGGCAGCCGGCTGCCGAGCCTGACGCACGTCTCCGGCCTCGACGCGCCCCCGACGATCCAGCGCCTGCACGCCGAGACCGGCGCGCAGTTCTGGACCGGCTTCGGGCAGTCGGAGACCAGCGGGTTCGTCACGATCCAGCGCGTGGCGGACAAGCCCGGCGCCGCCGGCACACCCGTGCCCCTGTGCCAGGTGCGGCTGGTGGACGACTACGACCGCGAGGTGCCCGTGGGGACGCCGGGGGAGATCGTCGTGCGGGGGCCGCTGGTCTTTCAGGGCTACTTCGGCCAGCCGGAGGCAACGGCCTACACCTTCCGCAACGGCTGGCACCACACCGGGGACGTCGGACGGTTCGACCCGGACGGCTACCTCTACTATGTCAAGCGCAAGCCGGAGAAGGAGCTGATCAAGCCCGGCGGCGAGAACGTGTACCCGGCGGAGGTGGAGACCGTCATCATGCAGATGGAGGGCGTGAGCGGGGTGTGCGTGTACGGCATCCCGGACGCCCGCTGGGGCGAGGCCATCAAGGCCGTGCTCGAGGTCAAGGCCGCGGGCCGGTACACCGCCCAGCAGGTGGGCGACTTCGTGGCCTCGAAGATCGCGCGCTTCAAGCGCCCCCACGCGGTGGCGTTCACCGAGGCCCTGCCGCGCACCGCGGACGGCGCCGTGGACCGGGACGCCGTCAAGGCCACGTGGGGCGACAGCTCGTAGGTCCCGCGGCGACGGGCGCACCCGGGATGAGGCTGGTCGCGGCGCTGCTCGGCGCCTTCCACGGGGTCACGGGCGCCGTCGGCCTCGCGCTCTTCCTGCTCGGGGGCGAGGAGTGGTCCGTGCTCGTGAGCGCGCTGGCGCTCCTGTCCACGCCGGGCGCGCTCCTGCTCGCGCCGCGCGACCGCGTGCTGGCCGCCGCCTGGCTCGTCGGCGCCGCGGTCGTCTACCTCCTCACCGGTCCTGGCGCCGCGCGTAGGACGCTCACGTACAGCCTGCCCTACGCCGGCGCCCAGGTCGTGGCCGCGGTGGCGCTGCTGCTCCGGCGCGCCCCGGACGCCGACGCCGAGCCGTCCGCGCGGCCGTCGGTGCCGGTGCGCGCGCTGGCCCTCGGGGCCGTCGCGACCGTCGTCGCCCTCTACCACGGGATCCTCGGGCTCTGGCTCGTGATGACCTTCGGGCAGGAGGGCGGGTGGGCGAGGGGCTGGTGGATGGCCGACGCCGCCTCGCTCCTGTCGACGCCGCCCGCCGTCGCGCTGGCGTGGGTCGCCCCGCGGCCGGCCGGCGCCTGGCTGCTCGCGGCGGCGGGCCTGGGCGTGCTCGCCACCCTGTGGGCCCCGAACCTGGCACCGACCCAGTTGACCCGCGCCCTCCTCCTCTGGCTGGCGCCCCAGCTCGCGCTGGGCGCCGCCTTCCTCTGGAGCGGACGCCGGCGGAGGAGCCGACCGTGAAGGTCTTCAACGAGCAGCACGCGATGTTCCGGGCCAGCGTGCGGAGCTTCGTGGAGCGCGAGGTCGCCCCGCACATCGACGCGTGGGAGGCGGCGGGGCGGATCCCGAAGTCGATCTGGCCGCGCATGGGCGAGCTCGGCCTCCTCGGCGTCGAGTACGACGAGAAGTACGGCGGCGGCGGCGCGGACCTGCTCACGAGCGTGGTCCTGCACGAGGAGTGCGCGCGCTCGCGCTGCGCCTCGTTCGCGATGGCCGTCGGCGTCCACACGGACATGGCCTCGCCCCACCTCTACTGGACGGGCAGCGAGGCCCTCAAGGCGCGGTACCTGCCCGCCGTCTGCCGCGGCGAGCGGCTCACCGCGATCGCGGTGACCGAGCCCGGCGGCGGCAGCGACGTCGCGGCGCTCCGGACGCGCGCCGTCCGCGACGGCGACCACTACGTGCTGAACGGCTCGAAGATGTTCATCACCAACGGCGCCACCGCCGACCTCTACCTCGTCGCCGCGCGCGTCGCGGCGGGCGACGCGGACCGCCGGCACCGCGGCATCTCGATGTTCCTCGTCGAGCGCGAGACGCCGGGCTTCGTCGTGAGCCGCACGCTCGACAAGATGGGCATGCGGGCCTCGGACACCGCCGAACTCTCCTTCCAGGACATGCGGGTCCCCGCCGAGCATCTCCTCGGGCGCGAGGGCGTCGGCTTCTACGAGGTCATGCGCGTCTTCCAGCGTGAGCGGCTCGTGACCGGCATCCAGGCCCACGCCATGGCCGAGCGCGCGCTCGAGGACACGATCGCGTACGTGCGCGAGCGCCACGCGTTCGGCGGGCCGCTCGCCGACAAACAGGTCGTGCGCCACAGGCTCGCCGACCTGGCGACGCTGATCGAGGCGTCCCGCTGCCTCACCTACGCCGCCTGCCTCAAGTACCAGGCCGGCGAGGAGGTGGTGCGCGAGATCTCGATGGTCAAGCTCTTCAGCGCCGAGATGGTCAACCGGGTCGCCTACGACTGCGTGCAGCTCCACGGCGGCTACGGGTACATGCGCGAGTACGCGATCGAGCGCTTCGCGCGCGACGCGCGGCTGCTGACGATCGGCGGCGGAACGAGCGAGGTCATGAAGGAGATCATCGCCCGGCTGCTCCTGCCATGACGCGCGGGCTCGCGCTCGCCGCCGCGGCCCTCCTCGCCGCGTGCGCGCCCGCGGCGCGGGACCTCAAGCCGGCGCTCGGCCCCGACGACGCGGGCACGGTCTGGTTCGCGAGCGCGGGCTCGCTC
>MGBU01000011.1 GCA_001790205.1 Candidatus Rokubacteria bacterium GWA2_73_35
GTCCTCGGCCCACATCTGCATGGCGATCAGGGCGGCCTTGCCGTTCCCCGCCAGGGCCCCGGTCAGCGCCATGCCGAAGCCGATCTTGATCGGGCCGGCCGCGAGCGCCGCGGGAGCCGTTGCACCCCAGAGCGCGAGCGTCGCGATCAGAGCCATCACGACTAGCCGGGTCCGGATGCCAGGTCTGCCGTTTCGGACCATCGGGCGTTCCTCCCTGCGTTCGATCGGTGCACTCAAATGACGGTGGCCCGTCGGGGGGCCGCTGGCGAACGGCGCCACGGCCGGGGCCGGAAACAGACCTGACCCATCACGGCCCGCCGCGGGGGAGCGCACGGCGCCGCGCGCCGCTGATGGCCCGGCATGACAGCAAGCCTGATACCAGCTTCGCCGACCCTGGCGGACGACCCGCCGGGCCGTTCCTGTCCCCGTGCCCAAGCCCGTGCCGAATCCGGTGTTGGTGCCCCGCCCGCCGCGTCGAAGAGGACGGCGCAGCGGGCACCCAAGGGATATCGAAACCGGGGCGCCATTGCAATCCTGAAAAGCCCCGCGTTACCGGTGAAACGTTCGGGCAGCCGACGCGCCCGGGCGGACGCGTGAAGCGCGTCACAAGGCGACGGCCGGTCATTGACAAGTCCGTGGGTCTCTGCTTATTGGAGGTTGCCGTGAAGCCGGCACCGTTCGTCTACCATCGTCCCGCGTCGCTCCCGGACGCGCTGGCCCTCCTCGAGCGCTACGGCGCGGAGGGGCGGGTCCTCGCGGGCGGCCAGAGCCTCGTGCCCGCCCTCAACATGCGGCTGGCCACGCCGGGCGCCCTCATCGACATCAACCGCATCCCCGGCCTCGACGAGATCCGCCTCGGGGCCGAGGGGCTCGTGCTCGGCGCCCTGGCGCGCCTGGACGCGGTCGAGCGCTCGCCGCTCGTCGCCGCGCACGCGCCGCTCATCGCCCAGGCCCTGCCCCACGTCGCGCACCTCGCGGTCCGCACCCGCAGCACCGTCGGCGGCGGCATCGCCCACGCCGACCCGGCCGCGGAGCTGCCCGCGTGCCTCGTGGCTCTCGGCGGAACCGTGCGGGCGCTGAGCCGCCGGGGCTCGCGCGAGATCGGAGCCGCCGAGTTCTTCCGCGGCGTCTGCACGACGGCGCTCGGGCCCGGCGAGGTCCTGACCGCGGTGGTCGTGCCCCGGCTCGCGCCCGGATGGCGCTCGCGCTTCGACGAGCTGGCGCGCCGACACGGCGACTACGCGCTCGTCGCCCTGGCCGCGCACGCGCGCGTGGCCGACGGGACGCTCGCGGAAGCGCGCCTCGTCCTGGCCGGCGTGGGGGCGACCCCGGTGCGCGCCGCCCGCGCGGAGGCGGCGCTGGCGGGGCGTCGGATGGACGCGGCGGCGCTCGACGCGGCGGCAAGGGCGCTCGCCGAGGAGCTCGATCCGCCCTCGGACGTGCACGCGAGCGCGGCGCTCCGACGGCACCTCGCGGGCGTGCTCCTCCGGCGCGCGGTGCGGGGCCTCCTGGAGGCCTGAGCCGTGGACACGACGGTCGCGATCGAGCTCGCGGTGAACGGGACGCCCGTGGGGCGCCGGGTCGAGCCGCGGCTCTGCCTGGCGGACTTCCTCCGGTACGACCTCGAGCTGACGGGCACGCACGTCGGGTGCGAGCACGGCGTGTGCGGCGCCTGCACGGTGCGCGTGGACGGCGCGCTGGTGCGCGCCTGCCTGATGCTCGCCGTCCAGGCGGACGGCTGCCGCGTCGAGACGATCGAGGGCGTCTCCGGCACGGGCGAGGTCTCCGATCTGCAGCAGGCGTTCGCCGAGGCGAACGCGCTCCAGTGCGGCTTCTGCACGCCCGGCATGCTGCTGACCGCGCACGAGATCCTCCAGCGCGAGCCCGGCGCCGACCCGGCCCGGATCCGGCTGGCGCTCTCCGGCAACTACTGCCGCTGCACGGGCTACCAGGCGATCGTCGACGCGGTGCACCGCGTCGGGGGCGCCCGGGGGCGGGAGACGCGATGAGCACGCCGCCGCCGGTCCACGAGCGCGAGAGCTACATCGGGCAGAGCGTGGTCCGGCCGCAGACCGCGCGGCTGCTCGCCGGCCGGGGCGTGTACACCGACGACGTCAGGCTCCCGCGGATGACCCACGTCGCCTTCCTGCGCAGCCCCCACGCCCACGCCCGCATCCGCGCGCTCGACGTCACCGCGGCGCGGGCGCTGCCCGGCGTCGTCGCGGTCGTGACCGGCGAGGAGATCGCCCGCGTCTGCGACGGCTGGGTGGGCACGCTCGCCCACTTCGCCGGCATGAAGTCGGCGAAGCAGTTCCCGCTCGCCCTCGGGCGCGCCACCTGGCAGGGCGAGCCCGTGGCGGCGGTCGTCGCGGAGACGCGCGCGCTGGCCGAGGACGGCGTCGCGAGCGTCCGCGTGGAGTGGGAGCCCCTGCCCGCGGTGACCGACGCCGAGACCGCGCTCGATCCCGCGACGCCGGTCATCCACCCCGAGCTCGGCGACAACCTCGCCTTCGCGCTCGACGTCGTCGCAGGCGACGTCGCCCGCGCCTTCGCCGAGGCCGACCTCGTCGTCCGGGAGACGTTCCTCACGGGGCGCCACACGGGGGTGACGCTCGAGCCGCGCACGATCCTCGCGGACTTCGACCCCGCCGAGCGGAGGCTCACCGTCTATCACTCCTTCCAGGCGCCGCACATGATGCAGGACATCCTGGCGCGTCACCTCCGGCTGCCGGAGCACGACGTGCGGGTGATCTGCAAGGACGTCGGCGGCAGCTTCGGGATCAAGGTCCACATCTACCCCGACGAGATGGCCACCTGCGCCCTGGCGGTCCTGCTCGGACGCCCCGTGAAGTTCGTCGCGGACCGCCTCGAGTCGTTCCAGAGCGACATCCACGCACGCGACCACCGGGTGACCGCCGAGCTCGCCGTCCGGCGCGACGGGACGTTCGTGGGGATGCGCCTCGACGACCTCACGGGCATCGGCCCCTACTCCGTCTACCCGCGCACGAGCGCCGTGGAGGGTAACCAGATCGCCCGGCTCGCACCCGGCGTCTACAAGCTCCGCGACTACGCGGCGGCGGTGCGCGTCGTCCTCCAGAACAAGACGCCGATGTGCCAGTACCGCGCCGTGGGCCACCCGATCGCCTTCGCGGTGATGGAGGGGATGGTCGACCTCGCCGCGCGGGAGCTCGGGCTCGACCCCGTCGAGGTGCGGCGCCGGAACCTCATCACGGCGGACATGTATCCGTGCACGGCGCCCACGGGCTACTTCTTCGAGCGGCTCTCGCACGAGGAGGCGCTCGACAAGATCCTCGAGATGTCGGAGTACGCGAGGCTCTGCGAGGAGCGCGACCGGCTCCGTGCGCGGCGCGTGTACCGGGGGCTCGGCCTCTGCATGTTCATCGAGCTGACGACCCCCGGTCCCGCCTTCTACGGCATCGGCGGCGCGCGCATCTCCTCGCAGGACGGCTGCACGCTCAAGCTCGAGCCCACGGGCAAGGTCGTCTGCCTCACCGGCGTCACCGAGCAGGGCCAGGGCACGGACACCATCATCGCCCAGGTCGTCGCCACGGCGCTGGGGGTGCGCCTGGAGGACGTGCGCGTGCTCACGGGCGACACGATGGTGACGCCCTACGGCGGGGGCACCTGGGCCTCGCGCGGGGCGGGCATCGGCGGCGAGGCCGCGCTCCTGTCGGGCAAGGCGCTGCGCCAGGGCATCCTGCGCGTCGCCGCCGCGATCCTCGCGTGCGAGCCCGAGGACCTCGACCTGCGCGCGAGCCGGATCGTGGACGCGCTCACGGGCGAGGTGCGCCTGGACCTGCCCGAGCTCGGCCGGATCGCCTACTTCCGCCCCGACACGCTCCCGAAGGATTTCCAGGCGGAGCTGGCCGTGACCCGGCACTACGTGCCGCGCCACCAGGGGTTCGCCTTCACGAACGGCGTCCAGCTCTCCCACGTCGAGGTCGACGTGGAGACGGGGTTCGTCAGGCTCCTCAAGCACTGGGTGGTGGAGGATTGCGGACGGATCATCAATCCGAGGCTGGTGGACGAGCAGCTCCGCGGCGCGATCGTCCAGGGGATCGGCGCCGCCCTCTGGGAGCACTGCGTGTACGACGCCGAGGGCCAGCTGCTGACGGGCACGATGATGGACTACCTCGTGCCGCTGGCGGCGGAGACCCCGGAGATCGTGGTCGGGCACGTCGAGACACCGACCGCCTACTCCGAGGGGGGCTTCAAGGGCGCGGGCGAGGCGGGCACGGCCGGCGCGCCGGGCGCGGTCCTCAACGCCGTCAACGACGCCCTCGCGCCGCTCGCCGCGCGGGTCACGACGCAGCCGATCACTCCCGAGGTGGTGCTGCGGGCCCTCGGCAAGCTGCCGTAGCCCGCGCGCGCCGCCGACATCGGAGGCCAGGATGGCGAATCGTCCTCCCGTGACACCGGCACTGCTGGACGAGTACTGCAGAAAGTTCCGCAACTGGGACCGCTGGGGCCCCGACGACGAGCGGGGCACCGTCAACTTCATCACCCCGGAGGTCATCCGCCACGCGGCCACGCTGGTCCGCAAGGGCACGGTGATCTCCTGCGCGCTGCCGTTCGACAGCAACGGGCCGCAGACCGGCGCGTTCGGCCGGGTCAATCCCCTCCACAGCATGGTGGCGACCGGCACCGACCACGTGGCCGGCGTCCAGAGGGCCGGCGGCTTCGACCACGCGCCCTACGGCTGGGGCTACGCCGACGACCAGATCACCATGTTCCTGCAGACCGCCACCCAGTGGGACGGCCTCGGGCACATCTTCCACAACGGCCAGATGTACGGCGGGCGCGACGCGCGCCTGGTGTCCTCGAAGGGCGCCGAGAAGAACGGCATCCAGCACTACCGGGACCGGATCGTCACGCGCGGCGTGCTCCTCGACGTGGCCCGCCACAAGGGGCGGGACTTCCTCCCGCCGGGCGAGCCGATCTACCCGGAGGACCTCGACGCCTGCGCCGCCCGGCAGCGGGTGGCGATCCGCCAGGGCGACATCGTCCTGGTCCGCACCGGCGACGTGGGCCGACGCCTGCGCGAGCGGAGCTGGGGCACCTTCTCGGCCGGCGACGCCGCCGGCCTGAGCTTCCACACGGCCCCGTGGATCTGGGAGCGGTGCATCGCCGGCATCGCGAGCGACACCTGGGGCATCGAGGTGCGCCCCAACGAGCTGCCCGACTCCTTCCAGCCGCTCCACCTGGTGCTGCTCGTCAACATGGGCCTGCTCCTGGGCGAGATCTTCGCCCTCGAGGAGCTCGCGGACGACTGCGCCGCCGACGGGGTCTACGAGTTCATGTTCGTGGCGCCGCCCCTGCCCATCACCAACGCGGTCGGCTCGCCCATCAACCCGCAGGCGATCAAGTAGCCGCGCGGCGGCCCGGTCGCGCGGTCGGGCCGCCGTGTGCTAGGCTCCCCCCGAGGAGGAAGAGCCATGCCCATCGCACTGCCCCAATCCGTGAAGAGGATCATGCAGGACAAGGCCTACGGGCACGTCATCACGTTCAACGCGAACGGCTCGCCCCAGGTGACGATGGTCTGGATGGACGTCGAGGGCGACGAGGTGCTGTTCAACACCGCCGACGGGCGGCTCAAACCGAGGAACCTGCGCCGCGACCCCCGCGTCGTCGTCTCCGTGCAGGACCGGAACGACCCCCAGTCCTCCATGGTCTTCCACGGCAAGGCGACCGTGACCGAGCCCGGCGCGGACGAGCACATCGACAAGCTCGCGAAGCGCTTCCTGGGCGCGGACAAGTATCCGTTCCGCCGACCCGGCGAGAAGCGCCTGATCGTCCGGATCACGGTCGATCGGATCGGCGGCTACGGCCCCAAGATGCAGCCCTGGACGTAGCGCCGTCCGGAGCGCTCGGCGCGCGACCGTTCCGGGAGCTCACGCGCCCCTCATGAAGGGCGGCAGCTCGTCCTCCGCCTTCCCCCGGTACATGCACGAGTCCACCTCCCGGCGCGCGGCCTCATCGTTCGCCGGCAGGATGGTCGGCAGGCAATTGGTGCAGAGCGATTTCGCCGGGCGCAGCGCGATCTCCCCCTTGATCGACTCGATCAGCGCGATCGCCCGATCCAGCCGCTCCCTGTCCCCGCTGGCCACCACGACGACCGCCCCTTCCGAGTCGCTCGACCCGCCCCCGCCGACGTGGACGGCCTCGAGGTCGAAGAGGATGCGGAAGGCGTCGAGCTCCGTCACCACCCGCGCGTTCATCACGGGGATCATGCCGATCTTGATCCCCTGGCAGTAGTAGAACGTGTCCTGGCCGCACGAGCGGGCGGCGTCCCGCACCGACGGCACGAGCTTCTCGAGACCGACGGGAACGATGAGGTGGGAGCCGCGCGCGCTCAGGATGCCGAAGCTCCAGCCGATGGTCCCACCCGCGGGGTTCGCGACGAAGACGCCGACGTTGCCGTCCGGGTCGACGGCGTTGGCCCCCTTGATGAAGACCGAGTTGCGGCCGAAGTTCCTCAGGGTCTCATCCATCGTCGGTCCGGGCGGGACGCGCACGCCCCGTCTCAGCACCAGCAGCGGAGGCTTCTCCTCCGCCTGGGTCACGCAGAGGGTCCGATGGATGATCAGACCCGAGAGGAACTTGTCCCGATCGGGGCATTCCCCGAAGACCTCCTCGGCCACGTACACGTTCGTGCCCCCGTGGCCGATCACGATCTCGTCGCCCTCCCTGGCCGCCTGCACTTCCGGCAGCCGGGCGACCGCCTTGGCGATGAACCGCCTGGACTCGGGGGGCGTGAAGACGAACAGCGCTCGCATGGGACCCCTCCTCGGCTCGGCTACGATTTCGCCGTGCCCACCGTCAGCGCCCGCGCCTCCGGCAGGCGGTGGAGGATGGCGGTGGCGACCACGGCGAGCGCGCCGGCGGCGGCCAGCGTGCCGAACGCCCAGCCCCACCCCTCCGCACCGCCCTGCACGTCGAGGACCCAGCCGAACACCAGCGGCGCCACCGCCCCAGCCCCGTAGCCCGCGAGCGACCGGAGCGCGAGCGCGGCGCCCCGGTAGGCGGGCGCCACCACCTCGGTGATGGCCGCCGAGTAGATCGGCGAGTCGCCGAGGGTGCTGAACCCGTAGACCAGTCCCACGCCGACCACGACCCAGCCGGGCGCGCCGAGGAGCCAGCCGAACACCGCGGAGCAGAGCGTGCTCAGGCTCGCCATCGCCAGGATCACGGGCGTGCGCCCCAGGCGGTCGGCGATCACGCCACCGACCAGCGAGGCCACCATGCCCGTCAGGTGGAACGAGGACGCCAGGTACGAGCCGAGCCCCGCCGCCCGGGAAAGTCCCGCGCCGGCCGCCGCGAGCGAGGCCGCGAGGAACGCGGGCGTCCACGCCCACATGCCGAGGACCTCCCACGAGTGCCACGTGTAACCGGCGATCACGAGCATGGCGGGACGGTTCCGGAGCACCGCGCCGACGAACCGCTCGCCCCCCGCGCGGGCGGCGACCCGGTCGGGCGTGTCGCGGACCACCGCCCAGGCGAGCACGCCGCCGGCCACGGGCCCGAGGGACGTGAGGAGGAACGCGAGGGGGTACCCGCCGCGCGGGATCGCGATGCCCGTGAGCACGAGCGCCAGGGCGAGGGCGAGCGAGTGCGCCCCGATCAGGATCCCCATCGCGCGCCCGCGCCGCGCGACGGGGACGTGCTCGGCGACGAGCAGGATGCCCGTCGTGTACGTGCCGCCGAGCGCCAGCGCGAGCGCCGTGTAGAGCAGCACGCCCGACCAGTAGTCGCGGGCGAACGCGGCGAAGAGCACCGCGCCGACGGCCGACGCGGCCGTGCAGGCGAAGAAGACGCGCCGCGCGCCCAGGCGATCGGCCAGCTCGGAGGACACCAGGAGGGACAGCGCGTAGGCGAGCTGGAAGCTCGAGGCGATGCTGCCCGCGGCCGTCCCGGACATCTGCCACTCCCGCTGCAGGACCGGCAGCGCGGCGGCGTAGCTGATGTACACCATGAACGTGCCGACCCGCGCCAGACAGAGCGTGAGCAGCCACGCCTCGCTCCCCGGCGCGAGTCGCCCGGCGCTCAAGACTCCGCCCCCGCCCGCCGGCGCAGCTCCGCCCGCCTGATCTTCCCGGACACGGTCAGCGGAAGCTCCTCGACCCACTCGATCTCGCGCGGCCGCTGGAAGCTCCCGAGCCGGGTCCGGACGTGCCGCCGGAGCTCGTCCGCGAGCGCGTCCGAGGCGCGGTGGCCGGGCTTGAGCTGGACGAACGCCTTGACCGCCTGCCCGAGGGTGTCGTCGGGGACGCCCACCGCCGCGCACTGCTCGACGGCCGGGTGCTCGAGGAGACAGCCCTCGACCTCCGCCGGCCCGATCCGGTAGCCGGCGCTGTTGATGACGTCGTCGGCGCGCCCCTTGTAGTGGATCCACCCCTCCGCGTCCGCGACGCCGAGGTCGCCGGTGAGGAGCCACTCGCCCCGGTAGGCGGCCCGGGTAGCCTCCGCGCGGTTCCAGTAGCCGAGCATGATGACGGGATCGCCGCGCCGCACCGCGATGACGCCGAGCTCGCCCGGGGCGAGGACGGCGCCGTCCTCGCCGACGACGGCGACCTCGTGGCCGGGATACGGCCGGCCCAGCGGCTCGGGGCGCGGCGGGATGAGCGGGTCGTTCTCACCGACGAGGATGTTCGCCTCCGTCTGCCCGTAGACCTCGTTGATCCGGAGGCCGAGCCGCTCCGCGACCCACGTGCCGATCTCGGGCGTGACCTTCTCGCCGCCGCTGAACACGCAGCGCAACCTGAGCCCGAACCGCTTCGGCTCGTCGATCGTGACGGCGATCTTCCGGAGGGCGGTGGCGGACAGCAGGGTGTTGGTCACGCCCCGGCGCGCCATCAGCTCGAACGCGCCGGCGGGATCGAAGCGGGCCGCCGAGGCCACGACCGGGACGCCGTGAGCGAGCGGGCAGAAGAGGCCGACCAGGAGCCCGCCGACCCACGCCCAGTCCGCCGGGCTCCAGTAGAGGTCGCCCGGCCGGAAGAAGTTGTTGGCGTAGTCGACGCCGTTGTAGCCGAGGAGGTAGCGGTGGGCGTGGAGCGCGCCCTTCGGCGGACCGCTCGTGCCCGACGTGTAGATGAGCAGCGCCGGGTCCTCCGCCCGCGTGCGGCACGGCGCGACGCCGGCCGCCCCGCGCGCGAGGACCTCCGCGAGCCCGAGCACCCGAGCGTCGTCGGGCCGGGCCGGCCGGCGGTCGCACAGCACGACGTGACGCAGCTCCGGCAGGTCGTCCCAGATCCCGGCCACCTTCGCCCAGTGCTCGCCGTCCGTCAGGAGCACCCGCGCCCCGCTGTCGCCGAGCCGGTAGCGGAGCGCGTCGGGTCCGAACAGCCGCGACAGGGGCACGCTCACCGCCCCGAGCTTGAAGGTCGCGAGGTGGGCGATCGCGTGCTCCGGGGTCTGCGCCAGCATGAGCGCGACGCGCGCCCCGGGCTCGATCCCGAGGGTGCTGAGCCCGCCCGCCATCCGGTCCGAGAGGCGGCGGAGGTCGTCGAAGGAGTAGGTCTCGGCCGCCCCGTCCTCGGGCTCCCAGACGAGGGCCCGCCGGCCGGTCCCGTCGGCGTACCGGTCGCAGGCGTCCTGGGCGATGTTGTAGGCGGCCGGGACCCGCCACGCGTGACGGGCGCAGGCGTCCTCGTAGGAGGACGCGCCGCGAACAGTCTGCTCCCGGAGGCCCGTCACCGGCTCGACCCGCGCATCGCCAGGCCCTTCCCTCGAGTGCGGGGCACGGCTCGCATCCAGGCCTCCCCGGACCGCAAGAACGGTGCCCGGGAGATGGGGGACTCGGAGGCTCCCGGCGGGCGGCGCGCAACCAGCCGGCAACACGACGTTTCGCGCTAATGCGCCGCTCGACCGGCCCGTGCGCCCTAGAGCATCCGCATCATTCCAATCGTGAAAAGCTTCGTGTTAGGTATGAAGCCCTAGGAGCCCCCTCCCCGACCCGTTCGACTGCAGGACAGGAAGGACGGTCGAGCCATGGCACAGCATGCGATCCGGGAGATTCATCACCGGGGCGCCGACGCGAGCCCCCGCCTGCCCGTCGGGAGCACCGGCCCGGACCCCGCCGAGCACTTCGACGCGCTGCTGAACGCGTCCTTCGACGGGTTCGTCGTCTCGGACGCCCAGGGCACGGTGCTGAAGGTCAACAAGGCCTACACGCGGATCTCCGGGCTGCGCGAGGAGGAGATCGTCGGCCAGAGC
>MGBU01000012.1:0-11995 GCA_001790205.1 Candidatus Rokubacteria bacterium GWA2_73_35
CGCCCCGGCGTCCGTGACGAGGGCCGCGACAGCGGGCGCTCGCGCAGCGCTGGTCGAGGCGAACCACCCGTCGGTTCCCCAGCGGAACTTCGGCATCTCCGGCCTGACGCCGAGGACGACGAGGACGACGAGCGCGAATCCGAGCCAGACGGCCAGCCAGTCCTCGGACAGCCTGGCCCGAACTTCCCGGGTGGTCATGAGCGATCCCTCCGGTGACCCTCCATGACAGCTAAGCAGGCCACAGGCGCAGAATCATCCTATTTCCGATCAAGATTGTCAACAAGGCCGGTCGCCCTGCCCGGCCTTCCCGCGCCCACGTTTCCCGGCTAGACTGCCCCTGCTGCACGAGGCTCGGGTGGGGTGCGTGCGCGGCCGGCCGCCGCAAGAGGGAGAGGGAGATGGAATTCGAGTACTCGACGAAGACCAAGATGTACATGGAGCAGGTCCAGGAGTTCATGACCAAGCACGTCTACCCGAGCGAGCCCGTGTTCGAGCAGCAGCTCGCCGCCCAGCCGACGCGCTTCCAGGTCCCGCCGATCATGGAGGAGCTGAAGGCCCGGGCGCGCGAGCGCGGCCTCTGGAACCTCTTCCTGCCCGAGAGCGAGTACGGCGCGGGGCTCACCAACATGGAGTACGCGCCGCTCTGCGAGATCATGGGGCGCTCGCCCATCGCGCCCGAGGCCTTCAACTGCTCGGCGCCCGACACCGGCAACATGGAAGTGCTCGTCCGCTACGGCACGCCCGAGCAGAAGAAGCAGTGGCTCGAGCCGCTGCTCGCGGGCACGATCCGCTCGGCGTTCGCGATGACCGAGCCCAAGGTCGCCTCCTCGGACGCGACCAACATCGAGGCCTCGATCGTCCGCGACGGCGACGCGTACGTGATCAACGGCCACAAGTGGTGGACCTCGGGCATCGGCGACCCGCGCTGCAAGATCCTCGTGTTCATGGGCAAGACCGACCCGAAGAACCCGGACAAGTACAAGCAGCAGTCCATGATCCTGGTGCCGCGCGAGGCGCCGGGCGTCAAGGTCGTGCGCCTGCTGACCGTCTTCGGCTACGACCACGCCCCCCACGGCCACGGCGAGGTCGTCTTCGAGAACGTGCGCGTGCCGGCCTCGAACATGCTGCTCGGCGAGGGGCGCGGGTTCGAGATCGCGCAGGGCCGGCTCGGCCCCGGGCGCATCCACCACTGCATGCGCCAGATCGGCGTCGCCGAGCGCGCGCTCGAGCTGATGTGCAAGCGCGCGCAGGCGCGGGTGGCGTTCGGCAAGCGCCTGGCCGAGAACGACGTCACGCTCGAGCGCATCGCGCAGTCGCGCATCGAGATCGACCAGGCGCGCCTGCTCGTCCTGCACGCCGCCTACATGATGGACACTGCCGGCAACAAGACGGCCAAGCAGGCGATCGCGGAGATCAAGGTGGCCGTGCCGACCATGACGCTCCGGGTGGTCGAGCGCGCCATGCAGCTCCACGGGGGTGGCGGCGTGAGTCAGGCCTTCCCGCTCGCGTCCATGTGGGCGGCCTCGCGCACGCTCCGCTTCGCCGACGGGCCCGATGAGGTCCACCGCCGGCAGATCGGCCGGCTCGAGCTCAGGAAGTGGATGTAGCCGGCGGTCAGCGGGGGAGGACGGCGCGCGTGGCGGCGAGCGCCTCGCGCGCCACGTCCTCCGCCGGGCGCGCCCACGCGGCGGGGTTCGGCGCCTCGTAGGACACGGGGTCCCGGTACCCCTTCGCCGCGACGAGCGCGAAGAACTCCGCGAACGGCACGATCCCCCGGCCCGGCGGCAGCCGGTCGGTGGCCTTCCCCGGCTCGAGGCCGCTCTGGGGCACGTCGCTGAACTGCACGTAAGCGATCTCGCCCGGCGCCACGTCGGCCAGCTCCGCGAGCGTCGCCCCGCTGCGCCAGAGGTGATAGGTGTCGAGCAGGAGCCCGACCGCCGGGTGCCCCGCGCGCGCCAGCACCTCGCGCATGGGCGCGAGCGCATTGAGCTGCTCGGCCTGCGAGTTGAACTCGACCGCGAGCCGCACGCCGTGTTTCGCCGCGAGGTCGCCGATCTCCCGGACGCTCGCCGCCGCGCGCCCCGGATCGCCCCGCCCCCGGTCCACCGGGCTCATCACCCGGGGAGCGCCGAGCGCGGCCGCCCGCGCGCACTGCTCGTCGAACACGCCGAGCAGGCGCCGGCGCTCGTCGCCCTCGGCCCACATCCACCCCGCCTCCACGCCGACGCACGCGACCGGGAGCCCGCCCGCGCGCACGAGCCGCTCGACGTGCGCGGCGGGCTGCCCCTGCTCCACGGCGCGGTGCCAGTCGATCCGGCGCAGCTCGACGGCGTCCCAGCCGGTGGCCCGCGCGACGCGCAGGACCTCGGCGAGGGGCGTCGTGTCGAGCGTCCAGGTGTGGAGCGCGAGCACGGTCACGTCGAGCACCGCAGGTCGCCGGGCGCACGCGGCAGGGAGTCGCGGGACCACGCGGCACGCGTCCGCTCGACCGGTTGCGGCTGGGCTGCATCCAGGCGCACGGCGTTCGCCCTCCGCGTGGCGGCAACGGGTCCCGCGACCCCCTGCCGCATGTGCCCGCCGACCCGGGGTGCGCGCGTGACGTCGTCCATGGCCGGGAAGACCATACACCCGCCCCGCGAATTCGTGTAGCCTTGTCGCCGTGGCGCTCCCGCTCGCCGGCTACCGCGTGCTCGAGCTCGCGCACCTCGTCGCCGGCCCCGTGTGCGGGATGCTGCTCGCCGACCTGGGCGCGGACGTTGTCAAGGTCGAGGCGCCGGAGGGCGGCGACATCGCCCGCACCGTCTACGATCCGCTCCTCGGCGGCGACAGTGCCGTGTTCCACACGGTGAACCGCAACAAGCGGAGCGTCGCGCTCGACTTGAGGCGCCCCGAGGGGCGCGCCGCCCTCACCCGGCTCGTCGCGGGCGCCGACGTCGTCGTCGAGGCGTACCGCGGGGGCGTCGCCGAGCGGCTCGGTATCGACTACGCGGCGCTCACCGGGGTGAACCCGCGTCTCGTCTACTGCTCGCTCTCCGCGTTCGGCCCGGAGGGGCCGTGGCGGGACAAGCCCGGGCTCGACATGCTCGTGCAGGCCCTCTCGGGCCTCATGGCCGTGACGGGCGAGCCCGGCGGGGGCCCTGTGCTGTGCGGGGCGCCCGTGCTGGACACGCTCGGCGCCTTCCAGGCGGCGACCGGCGTCCTCACCGCGCTGCTCCACCGCGAGCGCACGGGCGAGGGCCAGCGCGTGGACGTCTCGCTGCTCGCGGGCGCGCTGCTCGCGCACGCCGCGCGCCTGAGCGTGTTCCTCGTCACCGGCGAGGAGCCGGGCCGCCAGGGGAGCGCGCACCCCTACCTCGTCCCCTTCCAGGCCTTCGCCGCGCAGGACGGCTGGATCTACGTCGCGGCGTGGGTGGACCGGCTCTGGGAGCCCTTCTGCGCGGCGCTCGAGCGCCCCGCGCTCGCGGCCGACCCGCGCTTCGCGACGCGCGCCGACCGGCTCCGCCACCGCGACGCGCTCGTCGCGGAGGTCGCGCCCGTCTTCCGCGCGCGGACGGTGCAGGAGTGGATGGCGCGGCTCGAGAAGCACGACGTGCTCTGCGCGCCCGTCAACCGCTACCGTGACCTCGCCGACGACCCGGTCGTCCGGGCGAGCGGCATGCTGGTCTCCCAGGAAACTCCGCGCGCCGGGCGCCTCACGACGTTCGCCACGCCGATCCGGCTCTCGCGCACGCCCGGCGGCATCCGCGCGCCCGCGCCCGCGCTCGGCGAGCACACCGACGCGGTGCTGCGCGAGGCCGGCCTCGCGCCCGAGGAGATCGCGCGGCTCCGCGCCGCCGGGACCGCCCGGTGAGGCATGGGCCCCCGCCGGCCGGCCGCGCGCCCCCCGGAGCCGCGCGCGCTCGACTGGGTCGCGGCGCTCCTCGTCGCGCAGCTCGCGTTCGTCGCCTTCCTGCCGGCGCTGCGCGCCGAGTTCGTCCTCTGGGACGACGACACGAACTTTCTCAAGAACACGGCGTGGCGCGGGCTCGGCTGGGCGGAGCTCGAGTGGATGTTCACGACGCCGCACAAGGGCCAGTGGATCCCGCTGACCTGGATCACGCTCGGCTTCGACTACCTTCTCTGGGGCCTAGAGCCGCGCGGCTTCCACCTCACGAGCCTCGTCTTCCACGCCGCCAACGCCGCGCTCGTTTACGCGGTCGCGCGCCGCCTGCTCGCGCGGGCCCTGCCCGACGGCGGCGAGGCGCTCCGCCTGGGCGCGGGCCTCGCCGCGCTGCTCTTCGCCCTCCACCCGCTGCGCGTCGAGTCGGTCGCGTGGGTCACCGAGCGGCGCGACGTCGTCTCGGGCTTCTTCTACCTCCTCGCGGTCCTCGCGTACCTCGGCGCCCGGCGCCGCCTCGCCCTCGGCGCGTTCGCGCTCGGGCTCCTCGCGAAGGCGATCGTCGTGAGCCTGCCGGTGGTCCTGCTGCTGCTCGACGTCTGGCCGCTCCGCCGGCTCCGGTGGGCGGACCTCCGGCAGGCCCCCTGGCGCGTGCCGGCGCTCCGGGAGAAGGTCCCCTTCGTCCTGCTCGCCGCGGCGGGCGCCGCGAGCGCGGTCTGGGCGATGGCGGCGGGCTCGGGCCTCACGGCGCCGGCCTCCCTCGGCCTGGCGGACCGCCTCGCGATCTCGTTCTACTCGACGGCCTTCTACCTCTGGAAGAGCCTCCTGCCCGTCGGCCTGGCGCCGCTCTACGAGCTGCCCATCCCCTTCGACCCGTGGGGCTGGCCGAACCTGCTCGCCGCCGCCGTGGTCCTCGCGCTCTCGGCGCTCGCCCTCCTCGCCGCGCGGCGCCAGCCCGCGTTCCCGGCCGCCTGGGCGGCGTACCTCGTGATCCTGCTGCCCGTCGTCGGCATCGTCCACAACGGCCCGCAGATCGCCGCCGACCGCTACACGTACCTGGCGACGCTGCCCTGGGCGCTGCTCGCCGGCGGCGGCGCGGTCGTCCTGGCGCGGCGGCTCGGCGCGCGCCCCGGCGGCCGGGCGCGCGTGGGGGGGCTGGCGGCGCTCGCCGCGGCCGTCGTGCTGGCGCTCGGCGCGCTCGCGTGGCGGCAGACGTACGTCTGGCGCGACTCCGAGACGCTGTGGCGGCACGCGCTCCGCGTGAGCCCCTCGGCGATCGCGCACAACAACGTCGCCGTGCTGCGCTCGGACGAGAACCGCTGGGAGGAGGTGCTCGCGCACGCCGAGGCGGCGCTGCGCCTCAAGCCCGCCTTCGCCGAGCCGCACGCGGCCGCGGGCGCGGCGCTCGACCGGCTGGGCCGCACGCCGGAGGCGATCGCGCACTTCCAGGAGGCGCTCCGCTCGAACCCGCGCTTGCCCGCGGCGTGGAACCACTGGGGCGTGGCGCTCGGCCGCCGGGGAGAGCTCGACGAGGCGCTCACGCTCTTCCGGCGCGCCCTCGAGCTGTACCCCGACTACGCCGACGCCCACCACAACATGGGCGTGGCGCTCGAGCGCCAGGGGAAGCTCGCGGAGGCGCGCGCCGCCTACGCGCGGGCGCGCGCGATCCGCGCGGCGCAGGAGCGCTGAGGCGGCGGTCGCTCCCCCCGACGGCGATCAGGACGTGCCGAGGCGCCCGACGAGCGGGAGCTTGAGCGCGGGGCGCTTCACGTCCACACCGAAGACCAGCGAGAAGAGGTTCAGCTCGAACCCCTCCTCCCACGACACGAGCAGGCCCGCGACGCCCCAGAGCGAGAGCTGGACGCCGGTGCCGCTCGGCGCCGGGCCGAGGACGTCGCCGTTCGGCAGCCAGTCCTTGCCGATCGCGGTCGGCGGCAGGGCGAGCCCGAGCTCGGGCACCGCGCGCCCCACCCACGCGGTGAACGTGTTGCTGTTGGGGCCGGGCCACGTCCGATAGCTCGCCGGGTACGGGTAGGCGGCGACCGCCGCCTCGATCCTCGCGATGAGCGCGTCCACGCGGGGGCCGCGCAGGTCCACGAGCCTCGCGGGCCGGTCGCCGAACCAGTGGTCGTCGGGGCCGGCGCGGTTCACGCGCACCGCGGGCACGCCCCGCTCCACGCCCCAGCCGATCACCTCGTAGCGCGTGTACGCCGGCGCGCCGCTCGGCTTCACGGCGATCCACGTGTGCACGGCGAAGACGCCCCGCCAGCCGACCGTGCGCGCGGCGTACACCTGCGCGACGGCCTCGCGCGTCGCGGCCGGGTCGGGCGCCTGGCCCGAGGGGCCGCGCTCGAGCCGCCACCACTCGCCCCGCGCGCGCTCGAGCACGGCACAGCCGGCGAGCGCCGGGAGCGCCAGGAAGAGCGCCAGGACGGCCCGTGCGCGGCGCCTCACCCGCCGAGCTCGCCGCGCACGATCTGCGCGCCCTCGACCAGCGCGGCGAGCTTCTGCTTGACGACCCAGCGCGGCGTCTCCCAGAAGCCGCAGTCCGGGTTCACCCAGAGCCGCTCCGCCGGGACGAACGGCAGGAAGCGGCGGATCCGCTCGGCCACGTCGGCGCCCGTCTCGGCCTTGAACGCCTTCACGTCGACGACGCCCGCGCCCAGCTCCTTGTCGCGCGGGAAGTCCTTCCAGCGCGCGGCCTCCTCCATGCCGCGGTTGGCGAACTCGAGCACGATCTGCGAGACGCGCACCTCGTGGAGCGTCGGGAACACGTTGCGGTAGTCCCGGACGGCGCTGAACGGGCGCCCGTAGAGGTTGCCGAAGCAGATGTGCACGGCCAGCTTGGCCTCCACGCCCTCGACGGCGCGGTTCACGCCCTGCGCGAACTGCGGCACCGAGCCGGCGTACATGCCGCTGTGCGGCTCGTCGATCTGGATGAAGTCGCAGCCGACCGCGACGAGCGCCCGGCACTCGGCGTTGACGATCTGGACGAGGTCGGCGAGCAGCGTGTCCTTGTCCCGGTAGCCGCCGCCGAGCCTGAGCGGGATCAGGAGCGTGTACGGCCCCGGCACCGTCGCCTTGACCCGCCGGGTCGTCAGCGCCCGCGCCAGCCGGAACTCGTCCACGATGCCGAGCCCGTGGGGCGCCGAGATCTTCTCGACGACCTCGAAGGGCGTGTTCGTGTCCCAGAGCGGCTGCCCGAGCTTGCGCGGCGGCGCGAGGGCGCGGAGGCCCCGGAGGTGCTCGTAGAAGCCGATGATGAAGCGGACGCGCATCATCTCGCCCGTCGTCAGCACGTCGACGCCCGCGCGCTCCTGGTCGAGGAGCGCCGCCTGCGTCGCGTCCTCCATCAGCTCGCGCACGTCGAGGGCGCCGAGGCGCCCCGCCTCCATCGCCTCGCGCGCGAGCCAGACCCAGCCGGGCAGCCCGTGGCTCCCGACGACGGACGTCGTCAGCATGACGGGCGGATTATACCGGACCGGGCTATCCTGGGGCCGGCGCGGCGGCGGGTCACGCCGCGCGGGAGGACACTCCGATGGCGCTGGACCTCGTGGTGCGCGGCGGCACGGTCATCGCCCCCGACGGCGCGGGGCCCCGCGACCTGGGCGTGAGCGGCGAGCGGATCGCCGTCGTCGCGCAGCCAGGAACGCTGCCGACCGAGGGCGCGCGGGTGCTCGACGCGACCGGGCTCGTCGTCTCGCCGGGCGGGGTCGAGCCCCACACGCACCTCGCGCACGCGATCATGAGCCATCCCGACGAGCCGCGCGTCACGCTCGGGCCCGAGGAGGACACGCGCGGCATGGCCCACGGCGGCACGACCACGCACATCGACTTCTGCTACGTGCGCCCCGGCGCGACGATCCCGGCGACGCTCGAGCAGCGGGCGGCGCGCTGGAAGGGCAACTCGCACGTCGACTACGCCTTCCACGTGGCACTCTGCGGCGCGCTCGCGCCCGCGGTCTTCGAGCAGATCCCCGAGGCGATCCAGGGCGGGTCGCCGAGCTTCAAGGTCTTCACGACCAACATCCTGCCGCCGCACCCCGGGCGGCCCGGCACGCGGCTCGACTTCGGACGCATCGGCCACGCGATGGAGCGGATCGCGCGGCACGGCGGCATCCTGGCCGTCCACGGCGAGGACGAGGACCTCGTCCAGTGGAACTACGAGCGCTTCCGCGCCGAGGGGCGGATGGACGGGGCGAACCTCCACCTGGTCCACACGAAGCTCTCCGAGCTGCTCGCCTTCCGGCGCACGCTCGCGCTCGCGCGCGCGACGGGCTGCGCCGTCTACTTCGTGCACACCT
The DNA here is from genome assembly GCA_001790205.1 of Candidatus Rokubacteria bacterium GWA2_73_35. GTDB lineage: Bacteria > Methylomirabilota > Methylomirabilia > Rokubacteriales > CSP1-6 > GWA2-73-35. Next base: position 8,182 of record MGBU01000012.1, read on the forward strand.
CGGCGCGCGAGGGCGTGGAGGCGGTCGGCGAGGCGCGCGCGGCGGGCCTGCCCGCGTACGCCGAGACGCTCCACCAGTACGCGTGCTTCGACGCCGAGCAGTACACGCAGCCGCGCGGCTTCTGCGCGCACACGTATCCCTCGCTCAAGCTCCCCGAGGACCGGCAGGCGCTCTGGCGCGGTCTCGTCGGCGAGGGCGTCTCCACGCTCGCGACCGACGAGTACCCGACGAGCCTCGCGCTGAAGCTCCGGGGCAAGACGATCGAGGACGTCACCGGCGGCAACGTCGGCGCCGAGGCGCGCCTGGGGATCGCGTGGACGGAGGGCGTCGTCAAGCGCGGCATGACGCTCGAGCGCTTCGCCGCGATCACCGCGACCAACGCCGCGCGCATCTTCGGCCTGTACCCGACGAAGGGCGTGCTCGCGCCCGGCAGCGACGCCGACCTCGTCCTGCTCGACCCGAGCGTCAGGAAGACGCTCACGCGCGACGACTTCCACGTGACCGACTACAGCCCGTGGGAGGGCTGGGAGGTCGCCGGCTGGCCCGCCGTCACGGTCCTGCGCGGGCGCGTGATCGCCGAGCGGGGCCGGCTCCTCGGCGCGGCGGGCGACGGCCGCTGGGTCGCGCGGAAGATCGACGGCGGCGTCCTCGCCCGCCCCGCCTGTTGACGCGGGTGAAGCTCGGCGGCCCCGTGACGCCCCTGCTCGCGCTCCTCTGCGCGCTGGTCTTCGCCGGCACGTTCTCCATCGGCGCCTTCCCGGCGGTCCTGCCCGAGCTGGGCCGGAGCGCCGCGCTGGCGGACTGGCAGCTCGGCGCCGTCGCGGGCGCGTTCGGCTTCGCGCGCATGCTGGCCGACGTGCCCGCGGGCCTCTTCCTCACGCACCACCTGCGGCGCGCCTACGTGCTCTCGCCGCTCCTCCTCACCGCCGGCGTCCTCGCCCTCGCGCTCGGCGGCGGCCTCGGCGTGCTGCTCCTCGGGCGCGTCCTGATGGGGATGGGCCACGCCCTCGCCATGGTCGCGGGGCTCAGCACGATCCTCCGCTTCCACGCGGGCCCCGCGCTCGCCTCGGCGCTCAACGCCTACGAGCTGTCGGCGATGCTCGGGATCCTCGGCGGGACCGTGGCGCTCGCGGCCCTGCCCGCACGCCTGCCCTGGAACGTCGCGTACCTCCTGGCGTGCGCGCCCCAGCTCCTCGCCTTCGCGGTCCTGCCCTTCCTGCTCCGGGCGCTGCCGCCCGAGGCCGCGCCGGCCGCGCGGCCGCTCTTCGCGCGCGGGGCGGGCGCGGGCCTGGCGCCGGTGACCGCGCGGGCGGTCCTCGCCGTCGCCGCGGGCGGCGTCCTCGCCGTCGGGTACGCGGCGCTCGAGCACTTCGTGATCCCGGTCCGCGCGAGCCGCGAGTTCGGCCTCGCCCGCGCGGGCGTCGCGCGGCTCCTCATGACCGCGCAGCTCGCCGACATCCTGGCGCTGCTCCCGATGGGCGTCCTCGCCGACCGGCTGGGGCCCGCGCGCGTCGTCGGCCCCGTGCTGCTCGCGATGGCGGCGGCGAGCCTCCTGATCAGCTTCGCCCCTCTGCCCCTCGTCGTGGCGGGCGCCGTGCTCTTCGGCCTCGCCATGGCGGGCTGGATGCTGCCCCTCGGCGTGCTCCGCGCGGAGACGTCCCCCGAGCGCATCGCGTGGCGGACGGCGCTCTACCGCGTCTGCGTGGACGGCGGCCTGTTCCTCGGGCCGTTCCTCGCGGGGCTCCTCGGCGCGGCGCACGCAGGGTGGCTGGCGCTCGGCTGGAGCCTGACGCTCGTCCTGCTCGCGTCGCTCCTGCTCCGGCGCGGCCGCGCGCGCTGAGGGTCCCGCGCGCGCGGAGTTCGAGTAACATGGCTCCGCCGGGCCGGCGCGGCGCCGGCTCCGAACCCTCGAGCGAGGAGGCCCCGATGGACTACGCCGACTACCAGCACCTCGCGTTCGCCCACGGACCGAACGGGGTGCTCCGCATCACGCTCAACCGCCCGGAGGTGCTCAACGCGACCAACGCGCGCATGCACTGGGAGCTGACCCAGGTCTGGCGCACCGTGGACGCCGACCCGCGCACGCGTGTCGCGCTCGTCACCGGCGCGGGCAAGGCGTTCTCGGCCGGCGGCGACATGAACCTCGTCGAGGAGATGGCGGGCAACCCCGAGGCCGTCGCGCGCACGATGCGCGAGGCCGCCGACCTCGTCTACAACATGCTCGACCTCGAGAAGCCGGTCGTCTCGGCGATCAACGGCGCCGCCGTCGGCGCGGGGCTCGTGGTCGCGCTGCTCGCCGACGTCAGCGTGGTCTCCGAGACCGCGCGCCTCACCGACGGCCACACGCGCCTCGGCGTCGCCGCGGGGGACCACGCCGCGATCGTCTGGCCGCTCCTCTGCGGGATGGCGAAGGCGAAGTACTACCTGCTCACCGCCGACTTCCTGGACGGCCGCGAGGCCGAGCGGATCGGCCTCGTGAGCCTCTGCGTGCCGCCCGGCGAGGTGCTCACGAAGGCCGCCGCGATCGCGGACGGGCTCGCGCAGGGCAGCCAGCCCTCGATCCGGTGGACGAAGCGCGCGCTCAACAACTGGCTCCGCCAGGCCGGGCCGATCTTCGACCAGTCGCTCGCGCTCGAGATGCTGACGTTCATGCACCCCGACGTGCGCGAGGGCGTGCGCGCGATCCGCGAGAAGCGGGCGCCCGCCTTCCCGTCGGCGCGCTGAGGGCCTGGCCGTGGCCTGGACGCCCCCGCCGCCCCGCGCGGCGCATCCCTACCACATGCACGACGCGATCTACGCGCAGCCCGGCGCCCTCCGGCTCGCGACGCGCGGCCAGGACGACGCGCTCGAGGCCGCGGCGGCGGCGCTGCGCGCCCGGGAGCGCGTGCTGCTCGCGGGCGTCGGCAGCTCGTGGCACGCGGCGCGCGTGGGCGAGCTGCTCCTCGCACACGCCGGACGCCTCGGGCCGCGGGTGCGCGCCGTCCGCTCGTCCGAGCTGGTGGGCTACGGGCCGGAGCCCGACGCGGGGACGGCGCTCGTCGTGCTGAGCCACCGCGGCAGCACGCGCGCCGCGCGCGAGGCGCTCGCCCGCGTCCGGGCGGCGGGCGGCGTGGGCGTCGCCGTCACGGGCCAGGGCGCCGACGGCCTCGCCGCCGCCGACCACGTGCTCCGCACCGTCGAGCAGGAGGCCTCGGCCTGCCACACGGTGAGCTACACCTCGGCGCTCTGGCTCCTCGCCGCCCTCGCCGCGCGGGTCGGCGACGACGCGGCCTTCGCGCACGAGCTCGAGGAGCTGCCCGACCGGCTCGCGACGCTCCTCGGCCAGGAGGCCTGGGAGGACCTGGCGGGCCGCTTTGCCGACCACCCGCGCTACTGGATCGTCGGTGGCGGCCCCAGCGCCGCGACCGCCTGCGAGGGCGCGCTCAAGCTCGCGGAGGCGAGCCGCGCGACCGCGCTCGGCCTCGAGTGCGAGCAGTTCCTCCACGGGCCCCTCGCGGCGCTCGAGCCCGCCGACGTCGTCGTGGTGATCGCGCCGCCGGGCCCGTCCCGCGCGCGCTGCCTCGACGTCGCCCGCGCCGTCCACGCGGTGGGCGCGCCGCTCGTGGCGCTGGCCCCGGAGGACGACCGCGAGCTGGCGGCGCTCGCGGCGGAGACGATCGCGCTCCCGCCGGTCCCCGAGCTGCTCTCGCCGATCCTCGCGGTGGTGCCGCTCCAGCTCCTCGCCTACCACCTCGCGGTCCGCCGCGGCGCGAACCCCGACACGCTGCGCGCCGAGGAGCCCGCCCACGCCCGCGCGCGCGCCCTGTTCACGCCC
>MGBU01000012.1:12022-15158 GCA_001790205.1 Candidatus Rokubacteria bacterium GWA2_73_35
TTGACCTCCAGCCCATGTCCACGGGCGACATCCTCGACCGCAGCGTTCGCCTCTACCGTCGTCACTTCCTGCACAACCTGGCGATCGTCAGCCTGCCCTACATCCTGGTCGTGCCGATCTGGGCGCTGCTCGGAACCGTGGCGTGGGCGCCGGGGCGACTGCCCTGGCAGGACCCCGCCGTGGCCGTGGCGCTGGTGCTCTTCGGCCTGGCGTACATCTGGCTCTACTTCGTGAGCATGGGGGCCCTGACCCGGTCCGTCTCCGAGCGCTTCCTCGGCGGAACGCCCACGATCCGGACGGCGTACGCTCCCGTCCTGCGCAGGAGCCTGTCGCTCGTCTGGGCGTATCTCTTGATCACCGTCACGGGAGGCGCCGTGCTCGGCGCGGGCGTGGCGATCTTCTTCACGGCGTTCTTCGTGGCCCAGCAATTCCCGACGACCGGCGGCTACGGCGCCGCCGTCGGCGTGGGACTCGTCTCCGTCGTCGTGCTGCTCCTCGCCGTCCGCATCTTTCTCCGCTCGTTCCTGGTCACGCAGGTGATCCTCATCGAGGGCGTTCGGGGCTGGGCGGCCTTCAGGCGAAGCTGGGCGCTCATGCGAACCTGCCTCACCAAGGCCGTGCTCATCCTCCTCTTCAGCTTCGTCGTCGCGTTCGTCATCTCCTTGCTGTTCAGCTTTCCCGCCGGGTTGGTGACGGCGTCGAATCCCGGTTGGCCCACGGCGATCCTGGGCAGACTGCTGGAGAGCGTGGGCCAGATCCTCTCGGCGCCGATCGTGATGATCGCCTTCACGCTGCTCTACTACGACAGCCGCATTCGCCAGGAGGCCTTCGATCTGGAGATGATGGCCAGGGACCTCAGGGTGGCCCCGGAGCGTCCCGCGCCCGCGCCGATCCGCTCCCCGGTCCCCGCGGCGCAAGCCCGCCCCCCGGTCGCCGCACCCTCGAAGCCGCAGGCGGCCAGTCCGTCCCGCCCCCCCGGGACCTCCAGGGTCTGTCCGCAGTGCGGCGCCCAGGTGCCCAACATCCTGTCCACCTGCGCCAAGTGCCACACCCCTGTGCCCTTCGGGCCGGCGACCCGGTGACCGGCATCGGACGGGCCCCCAGGAGATCACGGCGCGCCTTCCATGCTTCGCGGCTCTTCGGGGTGGTCGTCGCGGCCGCGCTCCTCGGCGTCCAGGTGTCCGCTCGGGCCGAGACGCCGCGAGCCCTGATCGAACGTCTCGACGAGGCCGTCCGCCAGGTGCAAGCCGCGCGGGACGGCGGAGCGTCGCTGGCCGACCCGGGGGCGCTCTTCCCCGAGGGCGAGGAGGTGGACGGACCCGCTGGGCCGATCGAGGTCGACCACAGGAGCCTGCGCGCGGAATGGCAGGGGATCCCGGCGGCGGGGACCGCGCGACGCGAATCGCTCGAGCGCCTCCGTCACCGTCTACTCGCCGTCCGCGCCGAGATCGCCTCGGCCGGCGCGGTGGCCCGCGCCCCGTCGCACGCCTGGCGGGAGAAACTCTCGCAGGTCCTCGGCCGGCCCGAATTCTCGAAGGCCCAGCCCGGAGAGAGCTGGCGCGAGCGCGCGATGCGGTGGTTGGCGGAGAAGCTGGGGTTCCTGTTTCCACGCGGCACCTCGTGGACGGTCGGCAGGGCTGTCGGCTGGGTCCTCTACGCGCTCGCGGGGCTGACGCTGCTCGTCGCGCTCGTCGTGCTGGTCCGCACCGCGCTCCCCCTGCTGACCCGGGAGCCCCGGGCGGCACCGCCTGAGGCGCCCGGCGCGGCGGCCAGGCCTGAGACGCCGGAGAGCCTCCTCGGGCTGGCCGATGCCCGCGTCCGCGCCGGCGACCTTCGCGGCGCCTCGCAGGCGCTCTTCCAGTGGACACTCCTCGGCCTGCATCGGGCCGGCCGTCTCGAATACGACCCGGCGCTCACCAATCGCGAGCATCTGGCGCGCCTCAGAGCCGACGCCGAGGTCCGCGCGGCCTTCGAGCGGCTGTCCTTGCAGTTCGAGCTCGCCTGGTACGCCCTCCGCCCGCCAGCCCGGGAGGAGTTCGCCGTGTTCCGGGCCGAGTGTCATCGCCTGGCCGGGCGGCCGTCATGAAGGGCTCCCGGTGGGAGTGGATCGTGCTCGCGCTCCTGGTCGTCGTGATGGCGGCGGTGGCGGCTCTGGTCGGGGACGCGGGCGACGCGCGGGAAGTCCGTCCCGATCCGTCCACGTACAACCCGAACGGGAGCGGCACCAAGGGTCTCTACGACTGGCTCCAGGAGCTGGGTCTGCCCGTGCGCCGGTGGGAGCGCCCGTTGACGGATCTTCCGCCTCAGGCCACGGTGCTGCTCGTGCTCGGGCCACAAATCGCCCTCGACGAGGCGGAGCTCGCCGCCGTGGAGGAGTGGGTCCGCAAGGGCGGTGTCCTCCTCCTCGCGGACGACACGGTCGGTCGCCCGGTGCCGGGCGTGTTTTCCGGGGCGCCGGTCCTGAGATTCGGACTCGAGCCGCGCGCCGCCGCCGGGGAACGCTCGGGAACGCTCGGGCCGGCCTTCCCCTCGCCCTACGCAGCGGGAGTCCGGACGATCCAGCCGATGGGCCGCGTGAGGTTCCAGCGTCAGCGTCCCGAGGGCTGGGCGCCGCTCTTCGCCGACAGCACCGGCGACGTCCTGGCGCTCAGGCGGCTCGGCGCGGGCGCCATCGTCGCCCTGGCCGACCCGTCGATCTTCAGCAACGCCATGCTCGAGGCCGCGGGTCATGCCCGCCTCGCCCTGAACATCACGCAGGCCCACGTGGGGAGCGGCGTGATCCTCGTGGACGAGTTCCATCACGGCCACGGCCAGCAAAGCTCCCTCCTCCGGTATCTCGAGGGCACCGCGGTGCCCTGGATCCTCGCCCAGGCGGCGCTGGCATTCTTCGTCCTGGTGCTGGCGCGGGGAACGCGCTTCGGCCCTCCCGTCCCCATCGGCGAGGCGGCACGCGCCTCGAGCCTCGAGTACGTCGGGGCGCTGGGGGATCTCTACCGGCGTGCCGGGGCCCGGCGGCTCGCGGCCCACACGCTGGCCGGATCGTGCAGGCGAACCCTGGCTGAGGTCCTGGGCGCCCGGCCCCGCGAGGAGCCCGCCACGCTCGGCGCTCGGGCGGCCCGGCTGCTCGGGATCAAGG
>MGBU01000012.1:15198-19000 GCA_001790205.1 Candidatus Rokubacteria bacterium GWA2_73_35
GCCAGGTGGCGGCGCAGATCAAGAACGAGATGGCCAAGGTCATCGTCGGGCAGCAGACCGTGGTGGAGCAGCTGCTCGTGGCCCTCCTGGCCCAGGGGCACGTGCTGCTCGAGGGCGTCCCCGGAACCGCCAAGACCCTGATGGCCAAGTCCCTGGCCCACGTCCTGGGCGTCGGCTTCAACCGCGTTCAGTTCACGCCGGACCTGATGCCGTCGGACGTGCTGGGCACCTCGGTGTTCGAATCGACGTCGGGCGCCTTCAAGCTGCGCGCCGGGCCCATCTTCACGGAGGTCCTCCTGGCCGACGAGATCAACCGGACGCCTCCCAAGACCCAGGCGGCCCTGCTCGAGGCCATGGAGGAGCGCCAGGTGACCATCGACGGGCAGCGTCACCCCCTCCCGGCGCTGTTCCTGGTGCTGGCCACCCAGAACCCGGTGGAGTACGAGGGGACCTATCCGCTCCCCGAGGCTCAGCTCGACCGGTTCTTCATGAAGGTGATCGTCGAGTATCCGAGCGAGGCCGAGGAGCACCAGGTGGTCCTGCGCCATCACGGGGGATTCGACCCACGCGACCTCGACCGGGCGGGGCTCGTGCGCCTCGAGGATCCCCAGGCGATCCCGCGCTGCCGCGAGCGCGCGCAACACGTCACCGTGGAGGAGGGCATCGCCCGCTACGTCGTGCGGATCGCGCGCGCCAGCCGCGAGGCCCCCACGTGCGTGATCGGCGCGAGCCCCCGCGCCGCGGTCGCCCTGCTCACGGCGGCCAAGTGCCTCGCCGCGATCCGGGGAAAGCCCTACGTGACGCCGGACGACGTCAAGAGCGTCGGGGCGCCGGTGCTGCGCCACCGCCTCATCCTGAAGCCCGAGGCGGAGATCGAGGGCTTCACGGCGGATCGGGTAGTGGAGGATCTACTCGCCCAGGTTCCCGTGCCCAGGTGAAGACGCGACTGATCCCCACGCCCCGCCTGGTCTTCGTGCTCGCCCTCGGGATGCTTCCCCTGGCCCTGGCGGCGCCGGTGCCGGAGGTGCGGTGGGGCGTGGGCGCGTTCGACGCGGCCCTCCTGCTCCTCGCCGTCGTGGACTTCCGCCGGACGCCGGGCGCGCGGGTGATCGCGCTGGAGCGCCGGGCGGGCCCCCGCATGGCCATCGGCGAGCGCCAGCGGGTCGGCATCCGCGCGGCGAGCTCGGCGCCGCGCGCGCTCGCGCTCGAAGTGCGTGACGAGCCACCCCTCGCCTTCTCGTCGGAGAGCCGCCTCGTCACCCTCTCCGTTCCGGCCCACGGTCGGGTGGAGGGCGCCTACTGGGTCACGCCGCCGGCCCGGGGCGACTACGTCTTCACGGGTCTCACCGCCCGGGCCCTCGGCCCCCTGGGTCTCGTCCGGCGCCAGTGGCGGGTGCCGCACCCGACGGCCGTGCACGTGTACCCCAACTACGGCCTGGCGGCCCGGATGGAGCTGCTGGCGCGACGCTCGCACCTCCTCCGCACCGGCCTGCATTCCCTGCGACGACGGGGCGAGGGCCGCACGTTCGACTGCCTGCGCGACTACGTCCAGGGAGACGACACGCGCCACATCGACTGGAAGGCCACGGCCCGCCGGGGCCGGCCCATCGTGAGGGAGTACGAGGTGGAACGGCATCAGAACGTCCTGCTGATGCTGGACGCCGGGCGGCTGATGACGGCCGCGGTGGGCGGCCTGACGAAGCTGGACTGCGCGGTGAACGCCGCCCTGCTCGTCGCCCACACCGCCGTCGCCCACGGGGACAACGTGGGCCTGCTCGTCTTCGCCGAGGAGGTGCTGGCGTATCTCCCGCCGAGGACCGGCCGGCGCCAGGTCCGACGCGTCCTGGAGCTCCTGTATCGGATCCAGCCGAGCCTCGTCGAGCCCGACTACGGCGCCGCCTTCCGCTACCTGGCGACCCGGCGGCTGCAGAGGGCCCTCGTCCTGGTCTTCACCGATCTGGTCGATGCCCGCGCCTCGGCGCGCCTGCTGCGTCACGTGGCGGCCCTCATGCCCCACCACCTGGCGCTGCTCACCGCGATCGCTGACCCGGCGCTGGAGCGGTACGCCCGGGCAGATCCGGCCACGGTCGCCACCGTGTACCGGCAGGCGGTGGCGCGCGATCTCCTGGGGGATCGCGCCGAGGCGCTCAGGGCCGTCACGGCGCGCGGGGGCCTGGCCCTCGACGTGCCGCCGGACGGGCTGAACCTCGCCGTGGTGAACCGCTACCTCGAGGTGAAGCGCCGGGGCATGCTCTAGTGGTTACCGGCCTTGCCCGGGCTGCCGGCCCGGAGGAGGTAGAGCAGGAGCAGCGCGAAGAGGGCCGCGCCGACCAGGAACTTGGTCCCGAGGGGCATGCTGCCCGGGGGCAAGGGCGAGACGAAGGCCTCGATGATCCCGGCGACGACCAGGATGGGAACGCACCCGAGGACCAGCTTGACGGCCGCGCGGCCCCGCACGACCAGCGCGTCCTTGCGCGTGAGATCGCCGGGGAACAGGAGGGCGGCGCCCAGGATGAAGCCGGCGCCACCCCCGATGTAGATCGCGGGGATCTCCAGGACCCCGTGCGGGACGACGAACGCCCAGAACTCGCGCGCCATCCGCGTCTGGTTGACGACCATCGCGGTGGAGCCGAAGTGGATGCCGTTGGAGACCAGCCCCCAGAGGGTGCCGGCGCCGAAGGCGATGCCGAGCGCGAAGAAGGTGAAGGTCACCGTGATGTTGTTGGTCATGATGAAGCTGGAGGCCAGGGGCCTAACGGGGTTGATCCGGTACACCCACAGCTCGCCCCGGTCGAGCCGCTCACGCATCCCCGGGGGAGCCACGGCCTCGACGAAGGCCGGATCGAGCGCGGCCATCAGCACGAACCAGAGGGCGGGGAGCGTGCTCACCAGCACCGCGAGGACAATGGGCCGCCACTCCTGTCGGACGAGCGCCGGGAACTCCCGCGCGAAGAACAGGCCGAGCGTCCTGAGGCGCGCCGGCTCCGGGCGATAGATGACGCCGTGAGCGCGGACCACGATGTGGTTCAGGTAGTCGAGGATCTCGGCGTCGGCGTGGGCGGCCTGGGCCCGGGCCAGGTCGGAGGATGCCTGACGGTACAGCGCGCCCAGCTCGCGCAGGTCCAGCCTGCCGAGGCGGGGGAGGGCCCGGTCAGCGTGCTTGACGAGCGTGTCCAGCCGTTCCCAGTCGGCCCGGCGCTCCTGGACGAACCGGGTCAGGTCCATGGGTCTCGATTCTACAAGGATGGGGCATGACGACGAGTGGTCCCGAGAAGGGGCGGCCGGTGCACAGCGACGAGGGGATGGCGGTCCGCACCCCGGAGCACGTCGAGCTGAACTTCCTGCTGGCGGGGCCCGGCAACCGGTTCCTGGCCCTGCTGGTGGACTTGGTGATCCAGTGGCTCCTGCTCCTCGGGATCGTGCTGGCCCTCGGCGGGATCCTCTGGGCGACGAAGCGATCCGTGGCCGACGTGTTCGGCGCCAGGGCGCCGGACAGCATCGTCCTCTGGATCCTCGCGGGATTCCTCCTGGTGCTCTTCGCCCTGCAGTGGGGGTACTTCACGTTCTTCGAGACGGTGTGGGCGGGCCAGACACCGGGCAAGCGGCGCCAGCGGATCCGGGTCATCCGGGAGAACGGCCGCCCCATCGGCTTTGCCGAGGCGGCGATCCGGAACCTGCTCCGCAGCGTCCTCGATGGGCAGCCGTACCCCCTGCACGCCATCGGCTTCGTCACGGGGATGTTGAACGCGCGGTTCAAGCGCCTCGGGGATTTCGCCGCGGGGACGGTGGTCATCGTGGAGCG
>MGBU01000012.1:19013-26118 GCA_001790205.1 Candidatus Rokubacteria bacterium GWA2_73_35
CCCCGGGCCGCGCGGCGCCGGCCAGCCCAGACGCCGGCGGCCCCCCCGGGGAGCCGCCCGAGGGTGAGGCAGCTCACCCAGGAGGAGGTGACGACGCTCCAGGCGTACCTGCGCCGCCGCGGCGAGCTCAGCCCTCTGGTCCGCTCGGCGATGGCGCAGAAGATCGCCACCTCGCTCCTCAGGCGCCTCGGCATCTCGCAGCCGGTGGACATGAGCTGCGACGCCTTCCTGGAGTGGCTCGATCAGGAGGTGCAGGCCAGTCAGGCCTTCCGGCCTCAGAGCGCGTCGAGCAGCTCCGCGAGGACCGGCGGGCCGACCTCCTCCACCCGGTAGCGCACGCGCGCGACCGGGTGGCGCACCCCGAGGCTCCGGCGCAGGTCCACGGGCGTGCCGAGCAGCACGACGTCGCAGGGCACGGCGTCGATCGTCGCCCGGAGGTCGGCCATCTGCGCGGCGTCGTAGCCCATCGCGGGGAGCACCGGGCCGAGCGCCGGGTAGCGCCGGAACACCTCGCGCAGGCTCCCCTGCGCGTGGGGGCGCGGGTCCACGAGCGTCGCGCCGAGCGCGCGCGCCGCCAGCTCCGCGGCGCCCGAGGGCATGCCGCCGTGGGTGAGCGTGGGCCCGTCCTCGACGGCGAGCACGCGCCGGCCGCGCACCGACTCCGGGTCGTCCACGGCGATCGGCAGCCGCGCGTCCACCACGCGCGCGCGCGGCGCGAGCGCGCGGATCGCCGCGCGCACCGCCTCGACCTGCGCGGGCGCCGCCGTGTCCTCCTTGACGATCACCGCCACGTCCGCCATGCGGAGGTTCGTCTCGCCCGGGTGGTAGCGCGACTCGTGCCCGGCCCGGTGCGGGTCGACGAGGCAGAGGTGGAGGGTCGGCGCGTAGAAGGGCAGGTCGTTGTTGCCGCCGTCCCAGACGAGCACGTCGGCCTCGGCCTCGGCGCGCGCGAGGATCGCGGCGTAGTCCACGCCGGCGAAGACGACCGAGCCCGCCTCGAGGTGCGGCTCGTATTCCTCGCGCTCCTCGAGCGTGACGCCCGCGCGCTCGAGGTCGGCGAAGCCGCCGAAGCGCTGGACGCGGGCGGCGAGGAGGTCGCCGTACGGCATCGGGTGGCGCACCACGGCGACGCGCCGGCCTCGCGCGCGCAGCAGCTCGACGATCCTCCGGCTCACCGCGCCCTTGCCGCAGCCCGTGCGGACCGCGCAGACGGCGACGACCGGCTTCGCGGCGGGCAGCATCGTGCGCCGCCCCCCGAGGAGCACGAAGTCCGCCCCGCACGCGAGCGCGCGGCTCGCCAGGTGCATGACGTGCTCGTGGCTCACGTCGCTGTAGGCGAAGACGACCTGGTCCACGCGCCGCTCGCGGATCAGCGCCTCGAGCCGTTCCTCGGGCTCGATCGGGATCCCGTCGGGGTAGCGGGGGCCGGCGAGCGCCGGCGGGTAGCGGCGGCCGGCGATGCCGGGGATCTGGGCGGCGGTGAAGGCGACGACCTCGCTCGCCGGGTCGTCGCGGTAGACGACGTTGAAGTTGTGGAAGTCGCGCCCGGCCGCGCCGAGGATCAGGACGCGCGCGGGCAATTCACTCCCATGGGGGGCTCCGGGCGCCCCCCATGCCCCCCAGCGCTCGGGGCGCCCCGGCGTAGCCGTGGCACCCCTCGATGACGCGACTCGTTCGCGGGCATCTCAGGGCGGGGGCGGCGGTCCCTGGGGACGAGGCCCGCCGCCCCCGCGGCGCCGCCGTCGGCGTCGCCGCCGGCCCTCGCCGGCGCCGCCCTCGGGCGGCCCAGGCGGGGGCGGCGCCGGCGGGCGCGCGTCGGGGCGGCGCGGCGGCTCACGGCGTGGCGGCTCGTGGCGCGGCGGCTCGTGCGGCGCCGCTCCTCCGCGGTCGGCTTGATCTCGGGCAGGAAGAGGTCGTCGTCGGCCCACCCGACGGGGATCTTCTGGCCGATGAACTTCTCGATCGCCTCGAGGCAGAGCGCGCTCGCCTCGTCCACCAGGGCGATCGCCTTGCCGCCCGCGCCGGCGCGCGCCGTGCGCCCGATGCGGTGGACGTAGTCCTCCGCGTCCTGCGGCAGGTCCCAGTTGACGACGTGGCTCACCGCCTCGATGTGGAGACCCCGCGAGGCCACGTCGGTCGCCACGAGGATCGGGAGCCTGCCCTCCTTGAAGTCGGCGAGGGTCTTGAGCCGCTTCTTCTGGTCCACGTCGCCCGTGAGCGCGCGCGTCTCCCAGCCGTTGCGCACCAGCCGGTCCTCGAGCCGCCGCGCCTCCTCCCGCGTGTTCGAGAAGATCAGGATGCGGTCGCCGCCCTCGCGGCGCAGGAGCCCGAGCAGCAGCGCGAACTTCTCCTCGCGCCCGACGTGGTAGAGCGCCTGCTCGACGCGCTCGGCCGTCTTCTGCTGCGGCATGATCGTGATCTGCGTCGGGTTGTTCATGAACTCCCACGTCAGCTCGAGCACGCGGAATGAGAGCGTCGCCGAGAACAGGAACGACTGGCGGCGCTCGGGCGGCGGCAGCCGGCGCAGGATGAACCGGAGGTCCGCGATGAAGCCCATGTCGAACATCCGGTCGGCCTCGTCGATGACGAGCACCTCGACCTGCCGGGGCGACCAGACGCGCTGCTTCAGGTAGTCGATGAGCCGGCCGGGCGTGCCGACTAGCACGTCCGCGCCCGCCGCGAGCGCGTCGCGCTGCTTGGCGTAGTCGATGCCGCCGTAGACGGCGAGGATCCGGAACGGCGTGAACCGCCCGAGCAGCCGCGCGTCGGACTCGATCTGCACGGTGAGCTCGCGCGTCGGCGCGATGATGAGCACCCGCGGCGTGGCGCCGCCCGCCGCGGGCGCGGGCGCCGGCGTCCGCAGCAGCCGCGTGAACGCGGCGATCAGGAACGCGGCGGTCTTGCCGGTCCCGGTTTGCGACTGGCCGGCGACGTCCTTGCCCTTGAGCGCCAGCGGCAGGGCCGCCTCCTGGATCGGCGTCGCGGTGACGAAGCCCGCCTCGCGGATCCCCTGCCGCACCGGCTCGGGCAGCTCGAGCGAGGTGAAGTCCACGGCTATGCCGACTCGCTCGGCGCGGGTGCCGGGGCCGGCGCCGGCTTGCGCCCGAAGATGCGCGCGCACACGATCCCCACCTCGTAGAGGAGCACCAGCGGGCCCGCCATGAGCGCCTGGTTGAAGGCGTCGGGCGTCGGCGTCAGCAGAGCCGCGGCGACGAACGCACCCAGGACCGCGTACTTGCGGTTCTTCGCGAGCATCCGCGCGTTCACGACGCCGAGGCGCGCGAGGATGGTGAGGGCCAGCGGCAGCTCGAACACGGCGCCGAACGCGACGGTGAACTTCAGCAGGAAGTCAACGTAGTTCTGCAGCGTGATCATCGGCACGAGCCCCGGGCGCGCGTAGCTCAGCAGGAACTGGATCGCGAAGGGCGTGACGACGAACAGCGAGAACGCGCCTCCGCCGACGAAGAGCAGCGAGCCGATCACGACGAACGGCACCGCGTACTTCTTCTCGTGCGAGTGCAGCCCGGGCGCGATGAACGCCCAGACCTGCCAGAGGATGGCCGGCGCGGCGAGGAAGATACCGAGGATGAGCCCGACCTTGAGCTGCACCCAGAGCGCTTCGGCGGGCGCGGTGAACACCAGCGTGTACTTGAGCTTCGTCAGCGGGCGCGCGAGCCAGTCCACGACCCACTGGCTGAAGGGGAGCGCGATCGCGGCGCCGGCGAGGAGCGCGTAGAGGGCGCGCACGATGCGCACGCGCAGCTCGCCCAGGTGCTCCATGAAGGCCATCTTCGTGTCGCCGGCGTTCGCCATCGCCCGCTACCAGCTCGTGAGGAAGTGGCGGAGCGCGCCCACGCCGTGCCCCGGCCGGAAACCCTCGCGGATCGCCGCGGTCACGTACGCCTTGGCCTCGCGGATGGCGTCGGCGAGCGGCCGGCGCCGCGCGAGCCCCGCGGCGATCGCCGACGAGAACGTGCAGCCGGTGCCGTGCGTGCTCGCCGAGTCGAGCCGGGGCGCCGTGAAGCGCGTCAGCTCGCGTCCGGTCCAGAGGATGTCCGTCGCCGCCCCCGCGAGGTGGCCACCCTTGACGAGGACGCTCTTCGGGCCGAGCTTCAGGATGCGGCGCGCCGCCTCCTCCATGTCCGCCTCCGTCGCCACCGGTATCTCCGCGAGCGCGCCGGCCTCGTGGAGGTTCGGCGTCACCACGTCGGCGAGCGGGAGCACGGCCTCGACGAGCGCGGCGCGCGCCGCCGGCTGGAGCAGCGCGTCGCCCGACTTCGCGATCATCACCGGGTCGAGGACGATCCGCTCCTGGCGGTACGCCCGGAGGCGCTCGGCGACCGCGCCGACGATCGGCGCCGTGGAGAGCATGCCGAGCTTCACCGCGTCGGCGCCGAAGTCATCGAGCACCGAGTCGATCTGCCGCGCCACGAACTCCGGCGGCAGGTCGAACACGCCCTGGACGCCGAGGGAGTTCTGGGCCGTGACCGCGGTCAGCACCGACATGCCGAAGACCCGGAAGGCCGAGAAGGTCTTGAGGTCCGCCTGGATGCCGGCGCCGCCGCCGGAGTCCGACCCGGCGATGGTCAGCGCCTTGGGTACGTCCATGGACACCAAAGTATACTCCGTCACTCGCCGCGCGGGACGACCAGGGTGAACTCGCCTCGGGCCCCGGCGCGGTCGAGCCGCTCGAGGTGCGCCGAGGGCGTGGCGCGCACGACCTCCTCGAACTGCTTGGTCAGCTCGCGCGCCACGACGATCTCGACCTCGCCGAAGACCTCGCGGATCGCCTCGAGCGTCGCCGCCACCCGGTGCGGCGACTCGTAGAGCACGACGGTCATCCCGAGCGCGGAGAGCGCCTCGAGCCGGCGCCGCCGGCGCCCGGGCTTGACCGGCAGGAAGCCCTCGAACACGAAGCGGTCGGCCGGCAGGCCCGCCGCCGAGAGCGCGGTGACGAGCGCCGCCGCGCCGGGGACCGGCACGACGGGGATCCCGCGCGCGCGGGCGTCCCGCACCAGCAGGAACCCGGGGTCGGAGATGCCCGGCGTGCCCGCGTCCGTCACGAGCGCGACCGCCTTCCCCTCCTCGAGCGCCCGCAGCAGCTCGCGCCCGCGCACGAGCTTGTTGTGCTCGTGGTAGGAGAGCGTCGGCGTGTGGACGTCGAAGTGCGAGAGCAGCGCGCGCGTCCGTCGCGTGTCCTCGCAGGCGACCACGTCCGCCTCGCGGAGCACCCGCAGCGCGCGCAGCGTGATGTCCTCGAGGTTGCCGATGGGGGTCGCGACGACGAAGAGGGTGCCGCTCGGGCTACGCGGACTGCTCGTGGGCTTCGGTCACGAGCAGCGGCCGCTCGTGGTTGAGGATGACCTCGCGCGTGATCACGCACTCCTTGAGCCCCTGGATGGAGGGCAGGTCGTACATGATCTCGAGCATGACCTCCTCGAGGATCGCGCGGAGGCCGCGCGCGCCGGTGCCGCGCTTGAGCGCCTCGCGGGCGATCGCCGCGACCGCGTCGTCCGTGAACTTCAGGCGCACCTTCTCGAGGTCGAAGTACTTCTGGTACTGCTTGATGATCGCGTTCTTCGGCTCCCGGAGGATCCGCACGAGCGCCGCGTCGTCCAGGTCGTGGAGCGTCGCGATCACGGGAAGCCGGCCGACGAACTCGGGGATCAGGCCGTACTTCAGCAGGTCCTCGGGCTGGATCATCGCCAGCAGGTCGCCGACGCGCCGCTCCTCGCGGCTCCGGATGTCGGCGCCGAAGCCGATGCCCGAGCGCCCGACGCGCGCCTCGATGATCTTGTCGAGCCCGACGAACGCGCCGCCGCAGACGAACAGCACGTTCGCGGTGTCGACCTGGATGAACTCCTGGTGCGGGTGCTTGCGCCCGCCCTGCGGCGGGACGTTCGCCACCGTGCCCTCGAGGATCTTCAGCAGCGCCTGCTGGACGCCCTCTCCCGACACGTCGCGGGTGATGGACGGGTTCTCCGACTTGCGGGCTATTTTGTCGATCTCGTCGATGTAGACGATGCCACGTTCCGCGCGTTCGACGTCGTAGTCTGCCGCCTGCAGCAGGCGCAGGATGATGTTCTCGACGTCCTCGCCGACGTAGCCCGCCTCGGTCAGCGTCGTCGCGTCGGCGATCGTGAACGGCACCCGCAGCATCTTGGCGAGCGTCTGGGCGAGCAGCGTCTTGCCCGAGCCGGTCGGACCGATCAGGAGGATGTTCGACTTCTGCAGCTCGACGTCGCCGGCCTCGCTGCCGGACTCGATCCGCTTGTAGTGGTTGTGGACGGCGACCGCGAGGATCTTCTTGGCGCGCTCCTGGCCGATCACGTACTGGTCGAGGACGGTCTTGATCTCGGCGGGCTTGGGGAGGCTGCGGATCTCGCGGGACTTCTCCTCCTCCCACTCCTCCGCGATGATGTCGTTGCAGAGCTCGATGCACTCGTCGCAGATGTAGACGGTCGGGCCGGCGATCAGCTTGCGGACGTCGTTCTGGCTCTTGCCGCAGAACGAGCACTTCAGCGTGCCGTTGCCCTCGCGCGTCCGACCCGCCATACGCCTCCTACGTGCCGGCCGGCGACACGAGCGCGGCCGCCTCGCTCACCGCGCGGGTCGTCGGCTTCGAGGAGATCACCTCGTCGACGATTCTATAGTCCTTCGCCTGCTCGGCGGTCATGAAAAAGTCCCGGTCCGTGTCCCGCTGGATCTTCTCCATGGATTGCCCGGTGTGGTGCACCAGGATGCGGTTCAGCTCCTCCCGCATCCGGAGGATCTCCCTGGCCTGGATGTCGATGTCGGTCGCCTGCCCCTGCACCCCGCCGAGCGGCTGGTGGATCATGATGCGGGCGTGGGGGAGCGCGAACCGCTTGCCCTTGGCGCCGGCCGCCAGCAGGAGCGCGCCCATCGAGGCGGCCTGGCCCATGCAGATGGTGGACATGGGCGGCTTGACGTACTGCATCGTGTCGTAGATCGCCATGCCCGCCGTGACCGAGCCCCCCGGCGAGTTGATGTAGAGGTAGATGTCCTTGTCCGGGTCCTCCGCCTCGAGGAAGAGCATCTGGGCGATCACGAGGTTCGCCAGCTCGTCCTCGATGAAGGTCGGCAG
>MGBU01000013.1 GCA_001790205.1 Candidatus Rokubacteria bacterium GWA2_73_35
GCACTTACGACGTGCGGACAGCGTGAATCGGCCGTTCCGCCCTTGGCGACCGCGGAAGTTGGGCTAGACGAGCTGGCCGCGCAGCACCGTGACCGCCTGGCCGCCGAGCCTGACGCGCTCGCCCGCGAGGCGCACGCGCACGACGCCGCCGCGCGCGGAGGCCTGGTAGGCGAGCATCTCCGTCTTGCCGAGGCGCGCCCCCCAGTATGGGCCGAGCGCGCAGTGCGACGAGCCCGTCACCGGGTCCTCCGGGATGCCGGCGGCCGGCGCGAAGAAGCGCGAGACGAAGTCGAAGCCCCCGGCCGCCGCGCGGCTCGTGACGATGACGCCGCGCACGGGCAGCGCGGCGAGCGCCGCGTGGTCGGGGCGGAGGCCGCGGAGCGTCGCCTCCGCGTCCACCTCGACGAGGTAGTCGAACCGGGTGCGGCCGACGTGCGCCGCCGGGGCGCCGAGCGCCTGCGCGAGCCCCGGCGGCGGCGGCGCGGGCTCAGCGGGCGTGGCCGGGAAGTTGAGCTCGATCCACGCGCCCCGCCGGTCGGCGCTGAGCAGGCCGCTCCGCGTGTGAAAGCGCGCCTGGACGCCCGGCGGCAGGTGGCTCTCCTCCCAGAGGACGTGCGCGGCCGCGAGCGTCGCGTGGCCGCAGAGGTCCACCTCGACGGTCGGCGTGAACCAGCGGAGGCCGAAGCCGTCGGCGCGCGGCTCGAGGAAGGCGGTCTCCGCGAGGTTCATCTCGCGCGCCACCGCCTGCATCCAGGCCGGCTCGCGGGGCCCGGGCGGGACGCACACGGCAGCGGGGTTGCCGGCGAACGGCCGGTCCGTGAACGCGTCCACCTGGGTGATCCCGAGGCCCATCGCTCAGATCTCCTCGCGCTCCACGAGGTGCGCGAGCACGCCGTGGAGGCCCTTGGGGTGCAGGAAGCCGATGCGCGCCCGCCGCGAGCCCGGGCGGCCGCGCGGGTCGAGCAGCGTGTGTCCGGCGCGGGCGAGGCGCTCGAGCGCCCGGTCCACGTCGGTGACGCGGAACGCCAGGTGGTGCAAGCCGCCGCCGCGCGTGGCGACGAAGCGCGCGATCGCGCTCCGGTCCTTGCGCGTCGTGCCGGGGCCCTCGCCCGCGACGACGGCGGGGTGGCGCGGGTCGAAGTCCTCGAGCAGCTCGAGGTCCGCGTCGCCGACGGTGACGAACGCCACGCGGAGGCCGCCCACCAGCTCGGGCTCGCGCGCGTGCTGGACGACGCCGTACCGGTCGGAGGTGAAGCTCTCGACGGGGATCCGCGCCTCGAGGTCCGTCTGCGTGCTCTCGATCGGGCAGCCGAGCCGCGTGGTGAAGGCGTCGAGCGCCGCCGCGTTGTCGGCGAGCGCCGCGCCGACGTGGTCGAGGCGCGCCACCCGGCCGCCGCCTGGGCCGGGGGCGGGGACCGCCTCGGTGAGCCAGGTCCGCACGCCGGCGGTGGCCCCGAGGGCGAGCGCCACGCGCCGCGCCCCGGCGAGCCCGGGCTCGGCGGCGGCCGGGCGGAGCCCGAGCTCGGCCGCCTCCTGCGCCGCCCGCGCGAGGTCCGGGACGCCGAGGGCGAGGTGGTGCACGCCGGGAGCCGCCGCGCCCCCGAGGAGGGGATCGGCGGGGGTGAAGAGCGCGAGCGCGCAAGCGCCCACGCCGAGGACCGGGATCGTGCGGCCGCCGGGGTCCGCGGCCCAGTCGCCGCGCGTGAGGCCGAAGTCGCGGGCCAGCGTCAGCGCCGTCGCCGCGACGTCGGTCACGACGAGGCCGACCCAGACGAGCGTCGGGGGCTCCACGGGGACCGATTCTCTCACGGGCGCGCGCCGCGCGGGAGCCGCCGCGCCGGCGTGGTACAGTCGAGGCCATGCGCGGCCTCGAGCAGATCCCGTGGCTCTACGACGCGATGTGCGCGGTCCTCGAGCGCTTCGGGCTCGACGACTGGCGGCGCTGGCTCGTGGCGGGCGCGCGCGGCCGCACGCTCGATGTCGGCGCCGGCACCGGGCGCAACCTGCCGCTCTACACGGACGGCGTCAGGGTGGTCGGGATCGAGCCCGTCTGGGCGACGCTCGCGCGCGCGCGGCGCCGGGCGCCGCGGACCCTGCTGGTGCAGGGGCGCGCCGAGGCGCTCCCGTTCCGCGCGGGCGCCTTCGACACGGTGGTGAGCGGCCTCTGCTTCTGCAGCGTCGGCGACCCGGCGCGGGGTCTCGCGGAGGTCCGGCGCGTGCTCGCCCCGGGCGGCCGGCTCCGGATGCTCGAGCACGTGCGGTCACTCCGGCCCTGGAAGGCCCGCCTGCAAGATCACCTGCAGCCGTTCTGGACGCGGCTGACCGGCGGCTGCCACCCCAACCGGGACACCGAGCTGGCGGTGGCCCGCGCGGGCTTCGCGATCGAGGCCGACGGGCGCGTCGCGAAGGGCGACATGCGCCGGTTCGCCGCGCGCAACGGCGCCTGACGGGCGGAGCGCCCGACGGGCGCGAGGAGCACCACGCCGTGCTGACGCGCCGGGCCGTGCTCGAGGGAGGTGCCGCCATGGGACTCACCGCCGCGCTCCCGACGCGGCTCGCGGCCGCGACGCCGCCCGCCCGCGGGCGCGTCGTCGTCGTCAAGCAGTCCGACCGCGCGAAGGCCGTGGCGGCGTGCCTGGAAGCGTTCGACTTCCAGGCGTGCGTGGGGAAGGACGTCGCGCTCAAGGCCAACTACAACAGCGACGACCCCTTCCCCGCCTCGACGCATCCGGCCACGCTCGCCGCGCTCCTCGGCGAGCTCAAGCGCCGGCGCGCCGCCTCCCTCACGCTCGGCGAGCGCTCGGGCATGGGCGACACCCGCACGGTGCTCGAGCGGACCGGCGCCGCGCGCGTCGTCGCCGACGCCGGGGGCCGGGTCGTCGTGCTCGACGACCTGCCGCGCGAGGGCTGGCGCGCGTTCGCCGCCGAGCACTGGCCCGAGGACTTCCACGCCGCGCGCCTGTTCACCGAGGCCGGCTGCGCCGTGCAGACGATGTGCTGCAAGACCCACCGCTTCGGCGGCCACGTGACGCTCTCGCTCAAGAACACCGTCGGCCTCGTGGCCAAGCGGGTCGCGGGCTCGCGCCACGACTGGATGCAGGACCTCCACCGCTCCGCGCGCCAGCGGGCGATGATCGCCGAGGCCAACCTGGCGTGGCGGCCGGCGCTCGGCGTCATGGACTGCCTCGAGGCGTTCACCGATGGCGGGCCCGAGCAGGGCACGCGCGTCGCGCCCGGCGTCTTCCTCGCGAGCGACGACCGGTGCGCCCTCGACGCCGCCGCGATCGCGCTCCTGCGCCTCTCCGGGATGCAGGGGCCGGCGGGGCGCGGGCCGATCGGCGCCACCGACCAGCTCGCGCGGGCGCTCGAGCTCGGGCTCGGCGCGCCGCCCGCGCGCGTGGAGGTGGTCGCCGCCGACGCCGCCGCCCGGGAGGTCGCCCGGAGGATCGCCGCCGAGCTGGCCCGCGGCTAGGCGGTGCCGCCCGAGCCCGGCGCCGCGGCGCCGAGCGCGATCTCGTACGCGCACTCCCGGCCCTGCGCCTTGAGGCACCTGCCGAGGCACGGGTTCATCCGGTGGGCGAGGCCGAGGGCGTCGAGCCAGCCGCCGACCCGCTCGAGGATCCCGCACTCGTACGTCGCGGCGACGCCCGCGCGCACCACGTTGTCGTAGGCGAAGCAGCGCTCCACCTCGACGCGATACGCGCGGGCGTCGAGCTTCCGGACGCGATACTCGAGGAGGTCGGGGCCGAGCAGGCCGATGAGGGCCTCCTGGGCCACGAGCCAGTCGTCGAGGGCCGCCGAGGGTGTGAGCGCGAGGGCGCGCAGGACGCGCGGCGCCTCGGCCTGGCCGACCGCGCGCGCCGCGACCTTGTTCAGCCGGTTGGCGGCCTCGAGACCGTACTCCTGCGCGACCGCGTTGAACCAACGCGCGTCGTGCGACATCCAGCTCCGGACCAGCACCGCCTCGCGCGCCGCCGGCGTGAGCCGGGCGAGGAGGTCGCCCGCCCGCCGCCGGAGCTCGGGTCGCAGGTCGTCGTCCACGGCTCCGTTCCTCCCGTCTCGACCCTAGCGCACGCGCTCACGGCTCGCAAGGGCGCGGGTCGCGCGCTCATGAGTCTCGTGGAATACGTCGACGGCGATGGGCGCGAGCCCGGAGCGCGGGGGCCCCGGGAGCACCGTCTGGCGAGCCGTGTCGCCCCGCGAAGCGCAGGGCGGGGCGAGCGCGCCGCCGCAGGTCGGCTGCCCTCGGGCCGCCCCCGGAGGGGGATGGACTCCCCACGTGTTGTCAAGCGGCATTTCGTTGCCGCCGCTCCGGGTCATAGAGAGTCCGGGTTCTCAGCATGGTGATGAGGACGCCCAGCAGACGATCGGCGACCCCGCGCAGGGCCCGGGCGTGACCGTGGCGTGTCCGAAGCCTCTGGTAGTGCGCGCGACTGTGAGCATCGAGCCGGATGCTGTTGCGCGCCCAATGAAAGATGGCCGAGCGGAGGCGGCGGTTGCAGGCGCGGCGCATGGAGACAATCCGCGACTTGCCGCTCTGGCGCGTGACAGGGGCCGCGCCGGCATGCGCTCGCAGAGTCTGATAGTCTCGGGCTGCCAGAGGCCGCGACGCCTCGGCGAGCATCGTGGCGGCGACGACTCTCCCGACTCCCGGCAAGGACCGGAGGATAGTCACGTCACGATGCTCCTCTGGATCTTCGCCTGCCGTCGGCGTGGCCAGCTGCTCCAACAGCAGCTCGAGCCGACGTTCGCACCGCATCCGCTGCGCGTGGATGAGCTGCAGGCGTGGCAAGAGCAAGCCGACATGCTCGCTGGCGGCCTCCACCGTGCCGGCCGCGACGGGCAGAGCAGCTTCCTGCAGGGCGCCGCGCACCGCCTCGGCCGCGAGGCGGCGGATGCGATGGCGGGCCAACAGCGCGCGCACGGCGCTCAGCGTGAGCCGGCGCCCCTGAACCGGCGTCGGGGCCCGCTCCAGCAGCGCCCACAGCCGGGGCTCGTCGGCCGCTGGGCTGAGCGCCAGGAGCTGGGGATAGAAGCGCCACAGTTGCTCGCGCAGCCGATTAGTCAAACGCCCATGCTCCTCGATGAGTTCGGCGTGGACGCGGGACAGCTCGCGCACTTGGAGCAGCCGGGGGTCCTCGGCGTGGAGTCGGCGAAACGCTCCCCAGTCGGTGCGCAGGGCGTCGGCGGCCACGAAGGCGTCCCGCCGATCGTCCTTGGCCGGCCACGGTGTGGCGATCGCGAAAGCGGTCCAGCTGCTTGGGATTGATCGCGTACACATGACAGCCGTGGTCCAGCAGCGCGTCGACTACCGCGCCATGCGGTACTTCAATGGCTACCGCGATGCGGCTAGGCTCGCTCACCCGCTGCTGCAGGTGAGTCCTCAGCGCCGCCAGCCCGGCACCCGTGTGCGGCACCAACGGCTCCTCCAGCCGCTGGCCGCTAGGGGTGAGCAAGCAGACTTGGTGAGCTTCGGTGGCCCAATCCACGCCCCGCGTCCACCTGTCTGATGGCGAGCGAGCGGCCGAAGCGCCGCGCGACCTCGGTCCGGACGCGCTCGCCGACGCGCTCGAGCTCGGCCGCGCGCGGCGGGGGCTCGGTCACGCAGCCGGTCTGGAGCGCGAGGCGGAGCTGGCGGAGCACGGGTCAGCGTCGGCCGGGCCGGGGCGCCTCGCGGCGGAGGGCGCGCAGCAGCGTCTGGGCGTCGATCAGCTGGCCGTTGAAGATCCGGCGGGCGACGTCGAGCAGCTCGCCGACGAGCGGGTCGCGCAGCGCGTAGCGCACGGTCGTGCCCTCCTTGCGCGCGCCGACGATGTTCTTGCGGCGCAGGACGGCGATCTGGGAGGAGACGGCGGGCTGGTCGAGGGCGAGCGCGGCCTGCAGCTCCTGCACGCTCCGCTCGTGCCCGCGGAGGGTCTCGAGGATCCGGATCCGCACGGGGTGGGCGAGCGCCTTGAAGAACTCCGCCTTGAACGCCTGCAACTCGGGGGACGCCGGGGCCTGGGCCACGGCATCTCTTTATATAGGAATATTCTTATATCGTCAAGCCGACCCCAACAGCGCGCGGTAGACCGCGGTCGTCCGCTCCATCGCGGCGTCGAGCGTGAGGCGCGCCTGGACCATCGCCTGGCCGCTTCGGGCCATCGCGCGGGCGGCCGCCGGGTCCCGCAGGAGCGCGACGATCGCCGCCGCGAGCGCCCCCGCGTCGCCGGGCGGGACGAGGTGGCCGGTCTCGCCATCGCGCACGAGCTCCGGGCTGCCGCCGACGGTGGAGGCGACGACGGGCGTGCCCACCGCGAAGGCCTGCGGGATCACCTGCGAGGCCGCCTCCGACTTGACCGACGGCAGCACCAGCACGTCGAGCGCGGCCATCACCTCCGGGACGTCGCGACGGAACCCCGTCATGATCACGTGCGGCTCGAGGCCGGCGTCGCGCACGCGGCGGCGGACCTCGTCGAAGCCGACGCCGTCGCCGACGATCAGGAAGCGGGCGTCGGGGACGTCCCGGAGCACCGTCCGGGCCGCCTCGAGGAAGACGTTGTGGCCCTTGGAGCCGCGCACGTTGGCGACGAGGCCGACGACCGGCCGACCGCCGGCGAGCCCGAATTCCTCGCGCACCGCCCGGCCCGAGACGCCCGCGTGGAAGCGCCGCGTGTCCACGCCCGCCGGGATCGAGGCGACGCGCGCGGCGGGGATGCCCGCGCCGATCACGATCGCCCGCACCGCCTCGCCGCTGGTGACGACGCGGTGGGCCAGGCGGTAGACGAGCGCGCCGCGCCGCGAGATCGGGATGGACACGTGGCGGCTCCTGACCACGGGCAGCCCGAGCGAGCGCGCCGCGAGGGCGCCGAGCCAGCTGTCCGCCGAGCTATGGGTGTGGACGAGCGCGACGCCGCGCGCGCGCATCAGGCGGCGCAGCCGGAGGAGCGCCCGCACGTCGCCCGCGCCGCTCCTGGCCGCCCAGGCCCGTCGAGGCTTCGGTGTGGAGGACGAGGGGCACGGCGACAGACTACCGCCCTTGGTGGGCGGAGAAGAAGAAGCGAGTCGGAGGTGTGCTACCAGCGACCGGGACGCGAGCCGCCGCGACCACCGCCGCCGCCGAAGCCGCCGCGACCGCCGCCGCCGCGCCGCTCGCCGCCGCCGGCGCCGGGCGTCTTCGCCTTCTCGACCTGGATCGTCCGGCCGTCCAGACTCGAGCCGTTCAGGCGGCTGATCGCCTGCTCGGCCTCCTCTGGAGTCGCCATCTCGACGAACCCGAAGCCCCGGGACCGTCCGGTGTCCCGGTCCGTGACGACGCTGGCGGATTCGACGGCGCCCACAGCGGCGAAGACCTCCCGCAGGCGCTCGTTGGACGTGGAAAATGACAGACCGCCGACGAACAGTTTGACCGCCATGACGAGGACTCCTTCTGGCTTCCGACCCTTTGCGCGATCCCCGGACTCGGAAGGAGAGCGGGGGCGCGGCCTGACGGGGAGGAGGGTTCACGGCGAACCGACGACCAAGCCAGACGGCAGGAGTATACACTGATCGCCACCTGTACGAGCCGAAACTTGCCGGCCGGTCCGGACCCGATCGCGCGCGGGGCGGCCGCGGGCCCGCGCGCCCGGGGTGTTATATAGTCACCGAGGGTGCCCGTGAGCCGACGCGAACGGAAGCCGTGGCCCGCCATCTTCCGCCTGCTCGAGCGGGACGAGCGCGTCTTCGCCGTGCTCCTCGCCGTCGTCATGGTGGGCGGCCTCGCCACGCTCGGCCTCGTGCCGCTCCGGCCCCGGCAGCGGGTGGACATCTACTCGCTGGTCTTCTGGTTCGCCGCCTACAAGGTCGGGATCTTCGCGCTCGTGACGGTCAACCCGCGCGCGACGCGCGCGATCTTCGTCGGCGCGCTCGCGATCGACCTCCTGCTCGTGTTCGTGCTCCTCTCGCTGACGGGCGGCGGCGAGAGCCTCTTCTACCTCCTCTTCTTCCCGCTCGTCGCGGTCAACGCCTACTACTTCGGCCCGTGGCTGGGGCTGGGCGCCGCGGTGGTCGCCGGCGGCCTCTACGCGGCCTCGGCCGCGCTCGTGCCGCCGTGGGTCGGCTGGACGCCGCCCCTGATCCTCGTCGCGCTCGTCGGGCTGCCCGCGGTCACGCTCGGGCTCGTGGCGGATCGCGAGCGGCGCGCGCGCGGCGAGGTGGAGCGGCTCAACGTCGAGCTCACCGGGACGCTCTCGCGCCTGCAGGCCGCCCAGGAGGAGTTGCTCGTCGCCGAGCGGATGGCCACGGTCGGGCGGCTCTCGCTGAAGGTCGCGCACGAGGTGCGCAACCCGATCAGCGCGATCGAGCTGAACGCCGAGATGCTCGAGGACATCGTGCGCGAGCGGGACGGGGCCGACATGGAGGAGGCCAAGGGGCTCGTCACGGCGATCCGCGACCAGGTCAACACGCTCGACGCCCTCACGGAGGAGTACCTCGCCTTCGCGCGCTTCCCGCGGCCGCACTTCGAGGAGGAGTCGATCAACGAGCTGGTCGAGGACCTGGCCGACTTCATCCGCCCCGTGGTGCTGCGCCAGGGGCTCACGCTGCGCGTCGCGGTGGACCCCGCGATGCCGCTGATGGAGATCGACCGCGGGCTCCTGCGCCAGGCCGTCCTGAACCTCGTCAAGAACGGGCTCGAGGCGCTCTCGAGCGGCGGGACGCTCACGCTCGCGAGCCGGCGCGACGGCGACGCGGTCGAGATCTCCGTCTCGGACAGCGGCCCCGGGATCCCGGACGAGGTGGCGGGCCGCCTGTTCGAGCCCTTCTTCACGACCAAGCCGCAGGGCACGGGCCTCGGGCTCGGCATCGCCCGGCAGATCACCGAGGAGCACGGCGGCGAGATCCGCTGGGAGAGCGTGCCGGGCGGCGGCGCGACGTTCACGATCCGGCTCCCGGTCAAGAGGGCCGCGAGTGCCTGAGCCCGCGACGCTGCTGATCGCCGACGACGACCCCGGCCTGCGCGAGAGCCTCGAGCGCACGCTCACGCGCGAGGGCTACCACGTCGTCCTGGCCTCCGACGGCAACGCGGCGCTCGAGCGGCTGCGCGGCGGCGGGATCGACCTGGTCCTCACCGACCTCAAGATGCCCGGCCTCACCGGCATCGAGGTGCTGCGCGCCGCGAAGGCGATCGCGCCCGACGTGGACGTGATCCTCTTGACCGCCTTCGGCACCGTGGAGGAGGCGGTGCGCGCCATGAAGGACGGCGCGTACGACTTCCTGACCAAGCCCTTCCAGCGCGCACAGGTGCTGCGGCTCATCCGCCAGGCGCTCGAGCGCCGGGAGCTGATCCAGCAGAACCGCGAGCTCCAGCAGCGCCTCGACGTGCTGCTGCAGCAGGGCATCGCGATCGGCGCGAGCCCCGCCTTCCGGCGGATGATGACGCTCGTCGACCAGGTCGCGGACAGCTCGGCGACGGTGCTGATCCAGGGCGAGAGCGGCACGGGCAAGGAGCTGGTCGCCAAGACGATCCACGCGCGCTCGGCGCGCACGAAGGGGCCCTTCGTCGCGGTCAACTGCGCGGCGCTGCCCGAGACCCTGCTCGAGTCCGAGCTGTTCGGCTACGAGAAGGGCGCGTTCACCGGCGCGGCCGGGCGCAAGGAGGGCCGGTTCGAGCTGGCGGACGGCGGCACGCTGTTCCTCGACGAGGTCGCCGACCTCTCGGCAGTGACGCAGCCGAAGATCCTCCGCGTGCTCCAGGAGGGCGAGTTCGAGCGGCTTGGCGGCACGCGGACGATGCGCGTGGACGTGCGCATCGTCGCCGCCACGAACCAGGACCTCGCGCAGATGGTGCGGGACCGGCGCTTCCGCGAGGACCTCTACTACCGGCTCAACGTGATCACGCTCAACGTGCCGCCGCTCCGCGAGCGCCGGGAGGACGTCCGCGTGCTCGCCCAGCACTTCCTCCGCGTCTACGCCGCGAAGAACAACCGCCGGCTCGACGGGTTCACCGACGAGGCGATCCGGCGGCTCGAGGCCTACGCGTGGCCCGGCAACGTCCGGGAGCTCGAGAACGTGATCGAGCGCGGCGTGGTGCTCGCCCGCGGCGCGCAGATGGACCTGGCCGACCTGCCCGAGGAGATCGCCGGCGCGACGCCGCTGCCCGAGGGCGTGCTGTCCGTGCGCATCGGCACGCCGCTGGCCGAGGTCGAGCAGCGCCTGCTCGAGGAGACCCTCCGCGTGACCAAGGGCAACAAGACGCTCACGGCGCGGCTCCTCGGGATCGACCCGCGCACGGTCTCGCGCAAGCTCGAGCGCCAGGACGAACCGGCCGAGGGCGCCGGCGCCTCGTGAAGGCGCTCCTGCTGACCCGCGAGTACCCGCCGCACATCTACGGCGGGGCGGGCGTGGTCGTGGACCAGCTCGCGCACGCGCTCCGGCGCCGCATGGCGGTCGAGGTGCGCTGCTTCGGCGAGCGGGAGCCCGCGACGGACGGCATCGCCGTGCGCGGCTACACGCCGTGGGAGCGGCTCCGCGGCGGTCCCGACGGGCCCCGCTTCGCCCCGGCGCTCGAGACGCTCTCGATCGGGCTCGCGATGGCGCGCGACCCGGTGGACGCCGACGTCGCCCACGCCCACACGTGGTACGCGGACATGGGCGGGCTCTGGATCCGCACGCTCCACCGCATTCCGCTGATCGTCACGCTGCACAGCATGGAGCCGCTCCGCCCCTGGAAGGCCGACCAGCTCGGCACCGGGTACCTGCTCTCGAGCTGGATCGAGAAGGCCGCCGTCGAGGCGGCGGACCGCGTGATCGCGGTGTCCACGCGGATGCGCGAGGACATCCTCGCCCACTTCGGGGTGGAGCCGCGGCGCGTCGTCGTCGTCCACAACGGCATCGACCCCGACCGCTTCCGGCACACGGAGGCGCGCGACGCGCTGGACCGGCTCGGCGTGCGACCGCCGTACGCGCTTTTCGTCGGGCGCGTCACCGACCAGAAGGGGATCTTCCACCTGCTCGAGGCCGCGCGGGCGCTGCCGCCCGGCGTGCAGCTCGTGCTCTGCGCCTCGGCGCCGGACACGCCCGAGATCGAGGCGCGGCTCCGCCGCGCCGTGCCGGACCACCCGAACGTCCTCTGGATCGACGCGATGGTGCCGGTCGACACGGTCGTGCAGCTCTACAGCCACGCGGCGGTGTTCGTGTGCCCCTCGGTGTACGAGCCGTTCGGCCTCATCAACCTCGAGGCCATGGCCTGCGAGACGCCCGTGGTCGCGTCCGCGGTCGGCGGCATCCTCGAAGTGGTCGAGGACGGCGTGACCGGCCTGCTCGTGCCGCCGGCGCGCCCCGACGAGCTCGCCGCGGCGCTCCGCCGCGTGCTCGAGAACCCCGAGCTCGGCCGGCGGCTCGGCCGCGCCGGCCGCCGCCGGGTCGAGGAGCGGTTCAGCTGGGCGAGCGTCGCCGAGCGCACGGAGCGCGTGTACGGCGAGGCGATCGAGGAGTTCCGGCGCGCCGAGGAGACGACGTAAGCCCGTGCTCGCCGGGGTGCGCGGCTTCGTCTTCGACCTGGACGGCTGCGTCTGGAACGGCCCGGTCCTGAGCCCCGGCGCCCGCGAGACGCTGGCCGGGCTCGACCGCGCCGGCCGCGCGCTCGCGTTCCTCACCAACAACTCGCGTGCGACGGGCGAGGACATCCGGGGGAGGCTGCACGCGCTCGGCGTGACCGCCGCGCGCCACTGCCTCACGCCCCTCGAGATCATCGGCGAGATGATCTCCCGGCGCTGGGGGCCCTCGCGCGTGCTCGTGATCGGCGCGGCGGAGCTCGCGGGCGCCGTGGCGCGCGCGGGCCACGAGATCGTGGACGTGCGGGACTACCGGCGCGCGAGCGTGGTGGCGGTCGGCAACGACTTCGAGCTGACCTACGAGCGCCTCACCGCGGCGAGCCGGGCGGCGGCGGCCGGCGCGCCGCTCGTCACACCCAACGTGGACGCGCGCCTGCCCCTCGAGGACGGCGAGTTCGTGCCCGGCTGCGGCGCGCTCGTCGAGGCCGTCGCGGTGGCGGCCGGCGTGCGGCCCGTGGTCGTCGGTAAGCCCGAGGCGCCGCTGTTCCGGATGGCGCTCGAGCGCATGGGCCTCGAGCCGGCCGCCGCGGCGATGGTCGGCGACAGCGTGCCCTCCGACATCCGCGGCGCGCGCGCCGTCGGCATGCGCACGGTCCTCTACGCGCCCGCGGGCGGGGCGCCGGGCGAGGCGGACGTCGTCGTGCGATCGTTCGCCGAGCTCGCGACCCTGGCCGGTCTGGCCTGACCGGCGCGTGCTAAGCTAGCGCCATGTTCGACATCGGCCTGCAGGAGATGCTCCTCGTCGGGGTCATCGCCCTGCTCGTGTTCGGCCCCTCGAAGCTTCCGGAGCTCGGACGCATGGTCGGCCGCGCGATGCGTGAGTTCCGCCGCGCGAGCGACGAGTTCCGCTCCACCGTCGAGACCAACCTGCACATCAACGAGCCCGAGCCCGTGATCGCGTCCGAGCCCGCGCCGGCCCCGCCCGAAGCCGTCGCCACGCTGCCCTCGGAGGCGGAAATCCCCGTGCCCGAGCCCGTGCCGGCCGACGCGCCGGCCGAGGAGCACGGCGAGCCCTTCGTGGCCAAGCGCGGCGCGCGCCTGTTCCACCGGCGCGACTGCGCCTTCGCCGCCCGCATCACCGAGGTCGATCGCGTCTACATGAAGCGCGCCACCGAGGCCGAGGAGCAGGGGCTCGGCCGGTGCCCGGTCTGCGAGCCCTGGGAGCCCGTTTAGATCCATAAGGTCCTGGAATACAAGTGTTTTCTGCTTGTACTCCAGTTTTGTTGACTACTCGACACCAGTTGAGTATCATATCGGCTCACGGAGGCCACCATGCGTGAGCTGACCCCGCGCCAGCAGGAGATCCTCCACTTCATCCGCGCCTTCTCGGGCGAGCAGGGCGTGCCGCCGACCGTGCGCGAGATCGGCGCCAGGTTCCGCATCACGCCGCGCGCCGCCTTCGATCACCTGCGTGCGCTCGAGCGGAAGGGGGAATTGACGCGGCGGCGCGCCGCCGGGCGCACGTCGCGGGCGCTGACGCTCGCGCCCGGCGGGCTCGCGCGCGCGCGCGTCGCGGTGCCGATCCTCGGCCGGGTCGCCGCGGGCCGGCCGCTGCTCGCCGAGGAGAACCGCGAGGGCGAGGTGCCGATCGCGCCCGACGCGCTCCCCGGGCGGGGCGAGGACGTGTTCGCCCTGCGCGTGCGCGGCGAGTCGATGATCGAGGCGCACATCGTGGACGGCGACCTCGTGCTCGTTCGGCGCCAGGACTCGGCGCAGCCGAACGACATCGTGGTCGCGCTCGTGGAGTCGGAGGCCGGGGGCGAGGGTGAGGCGACCGTCAAGCGCTTCCTGCGCGACGGCCCGCGCATCGTGCTCAAGCCGGAGAACCGCGCGATGCAGCCGATCGTCGTCGATCCGGCCGAGCGCGGGCTCCGGATCCTCGGAAAGGTCATCGGGCTGCTCCGCGGCTTCTAGCGCGGGGTGGACACGGAGGAGGTTCGGGATGAGCTCGCACGCGCTGACGTGGACGCTGCTGCACCGCCGGAGTACGCGCGCCTTTTTTTTGGCCCGCTCCACTCAACACCTGAGGAGCGCGACGCTCGCCCGCGAACTCGCGCGGGCGGCCGCGGCGCTCGGGGGGCTCGCCGCCTGGGGAGCCGTCTGCGTGCTACTGGTCGCGTGAGTCGGCGGCGGCGCGGCTGTACACACGCGCCTCGATGAAGAGATCCAGGAGCGCGCCGTCGATGTGGCCCGCGCGGCTCTCCTCCAGGAGGACGTCGAGCGCGGTCTCGACCGGGACGGCCTTCTTGTAGGGGCGGTCGCCGGCGGTGAGGGCGTCGTAGATGTCGGCGATCGTCATCATCTTCGACTGGACCGGAATCGCCTCGCCCCGCATGCCGTAGGGGTAGCCCGAGCCGTCGAGCTTCTCGTGGTGGGAGCGGGCGATCTCCGGGATGCGCCGGAACTCCTTGGTCCACGGGATCTGCGCCAGGAACTGGAAGGTGTGGACGACGTGCGACTGGAGCTGCCGGTACTCCTCGGGCGTCAGGCTGCCGCGGGCGATGGCCAGGACCCGGGCCTCCTCGGGCGTGATCACCGCGTGCCGCCGGCCCTCGTGGTCCTCGAACGTGGGAAGCGTGAGGCGCTGGATCTCCTCGGCGAAGTCGCGGGGGAGGACGGTCGGCTCGTTGGCGAGCATCACGCGGGCGAGGCCGTCGTCGAGGCTTGCCAGGCGCTCGGCCAGCTCGGCGTCGAGCGCGGTCGCGCGGCTCGCCCAGTCGCGCCGCCCCTTCTCGAGCAGGTGCTCGATCTTCCGGCTCGCGTACCTGACCTCGAGGCTCCGCTTGAGCAGCTCGACACGGTGGCGGATGCGCTCGAGGTCCACCGCGTGGAGCTTCTTGGCCTTCACCAGCAGCTGCTCGCGCACGCCGACCTTGCCGAAGTCGTGCAGGAGCGCCGCGTACCCGAGCTCCATCAGCTCGTCGCGGCTCAGACGGAACGCGCCGTACGGGCCCGTGGTCGTCGCGTCGACGACCTTCGCGAGCGCCACGGTGAGGTTCGCGACGCGGAAGGAATGGCCCGAGGTCGTGGGGTCGCGCGACTCGATCGCGGTAACCGACGCCCTGACGAAGCCCTCGAACAGCTGCCGGATCGACTCGTAGAGCCGGTTGTTGCTGAGCGCGACCGCCGCCTGCGAGGCCAGCGAGCCGGCGAGCTTCTCGTGGCGCGCGCTGAACGGCTGCACGAGCCGCTCGATCTCCGCGGGGGAGCGGAAGGCCAGGTCGGGCTCCGGCTTGCAGTTGATGAGCTGGAGGACCCCGATCGTCTCGCCCTGCGGCGTGCGCATGGGCACGACGAGCATCGACTTCGTCCGATAGCCGGCCCGCTCGTCGAACGACCGGTTGATCTGGAACGGTGCCCCCGGAGGCGGCGTGTAGGCGTCCTCCAGGTTCAGGATCGCGCCAGTCAGCGCGACGTGGCCCGCGACGCTGTCGCTCGTGAGCGGCAGCGTGGTGGTGCGGAACGGGAGGTCGATCGAGTCGTTCTGCGCCAGCGCGAAGCGGAGCCGGCGCGTCTCGTCCGGGGCCTCCTCGACGAGGTAGAGCGAGCCGGCGTCGCTCCAGGTGATCTCGCGCGCCGTGGACAGGATCGTCTCGAACAGGGCGTGTGGATCGCGCTCCGACGTGAGACGGATGCCGATCGCGTTGAGCTCGGACAGCTCGCGATCCAGACGCGCCACCGCGGTGACCGCGTCGAGGTCGGCGAACGCGTTCAGCACGATCCGGGTGAGGATCGGCCGGCCGGCGCCCGCGGGCAGCGGGGCGTACCAGTGGGCGGGCCACGGCCCGGGGGCCTCCCCGTCCACGAGCCCGATCACGCGGAGCTGGGCGTCGTCGTCGGGCGGCCGCGGGGCCCCGTCGGCGCCGACGAGGACCACGGCGGGGCCCGCGACCGCCGCCGCGGGCAGCGGGGCGACGTCGAAGTCGTCGCCGAGCAAGGACGCGGCGGTCGCCGCCGCGCGCGAGGTCGTGTCGAACCAGACACGCCGGCGCATGGATCGAGGGTAGGTCGCGCTCTCCGGATAAGTCAAGGAGACCGAACTCCCCGGCGGGACGCATAGAATGGCGGCATGACCGATTTCCGGAAGCTCGCCGAGCTGTGCCATGGGCTCGAGGGCTCCCCGGGGAGGCTCGCGAAGCTCTCGCTCCTCACGGAGTTCCTGGCAGGGCTCGCGCCCGGGGAGGCCCGGGCGGCGGTGGTCTTCCTGACGGGCCGGGCGTTCGCCGCCTCCGACCCCCGCGTCCTCGGCGTGCGCCGTCTGCCCGACGCCCCACCCGGCCCGGCCGGCCCCGCGCTCGCGCTCGGCGACGTCGCGGAGGCCTTCGCCGCGGTCGCCGAGGCCGGGGGCGCCGGGGCGCGGCAGGCCAGGGCGGCGCGCCTCCGGGAGCTCGCGGCGCGGGCGACCCCGCCCGAGCGACGGATCCTCGGCCGCATCCTCGCGGGCGAGATGCGCACCGGCGCCTCCGACGGCCTCGTCCTCGAGGCGATCGCCCGGGCGGCCGGCGCCCCGGCCGCGACCGCGCGCCGCGCGGCGCTCCTGCTCGGCGACCTCGCGGCGGTCGCCGAGCTGGCGGCGCGGGACGGGGCTGAGGCGCTCGCCGCGGCGACCGCCAGCGTCGGCGTGCCGCTGCTGCCGATGCTCGCCGAGCTCGCGCAGGGCTTCGACGAGGTGCTCGCCGCGCACGGCGGGCGCACGGCGCTCGAGTACAAGTACGACGGCGCGCGCATCCAGCTCCACCGCGAGGGCGAGCGGATCGGCGTCTGGAGCCGCCGCCTGAGCGACGTCACCCGGAGCCTGCCCGACGTGGTCGAGCTCGCGCGCGAGCAGCTCGGGCCCGGTCCGCTCATCCTCGACGGCGAGGTGCTGGCGCTCGACCGGGCCGGCCGCCCGCTGCCCTTCCAGGAGCTCATGCGCCGCTTCCGGCGGGTGCACGGCGTCGCGGCGCTGGCGCGGGAGCTGCCGCTCACGCTCCGCCTCTTCGACTGCCTCGTGGCGGACGGCCGCTCGCTGATCGACCGGCCGTACGCGGAGCGCTGGGCCGCGCTCGCGGCGCTGACGGGCGGCCGCCACCTCGTCGAGCGCGCGGTCGTCGACGACGCGGAGGCCGCCCGCGCGTTCCTCGAGCGGGCCCTCGCGGCCGGCCACGAGGGCGTGATGGCGAAGGACCTCCGGAGCGCGTACGAGCCGGGCGGGCGGGGCAAGCGCTGGCTGAAGCTGAAGGCCGCGGAGACGGTGGACTGCGTGATCGTCGCCGCGGACCGGGGCTCCGGCCGCCGCACCGGCTGGCTCTCGAACTACCACCTCGCTGTAGCGGACGGCGCGGGCCTCGCCGACGTCGGCAAGACGTTCAAGGGCCTCACGGACCGCCAGTTCGTCGAGATGACGGAGTGCCTGCGCGCGCTCGCCACCGCCGACGACGGCTACACGGTGCGCGTGCGCCCCGAGATCGTCGTCGAGGTCGCGTACAACGAGATCCAGCGGAGCCCGACGTACCCCTCGGGCCTCGCCCTCCGGTTCGCGCGCATCACGCGGATCCGCGACGACAAGGGGCCGGGGCAGGCGACGACGCTCGCCGAGCTCCGGGCGCTCTACGAGCGCCAGTTCCGGGCCAAGGGCCGGGCGTCGCGGCCCGTGGTGTAGAATTCACGGTCATGACGGAACGCGTCTCGACCGGCCTGCCGAAGCTCGACGCGATGCTGGGGGGCGGCCTCCTGCCGGGCACCCTCACGGTGGTCTACGGCGCCACCGGCATCGGCAAGACCCACCTCGGCCTCACCGTCGCCAACCACGGTGCGGCGGCCGACGCCGCGCGCGGCATCCTGCTCGACCTGAACGGCCGCGGCGACTCGCAGCAGCACGACGAGTACGCGGCGCGGCTCTTCGACTGGAAGCTCCGCCCCTGGACCCATACGGTCACGCCGATGAGCGACCCGTACCCGCCGCCCGACCAGCTGGAGGCGTTCTACTGCAACGTGCTCCGGTGGGTGGGGCGCGTGCGCGACTTGATCGTCGTCGAGGTCGCGTACAACGAGATCCAGCGGAGCCCGACGTACCCCTCGGGCCTCGCCCTCCGGTTCGCGCGCATCACGCGGATCCGCGACGACAAGGGGCCGGGGCAGGCGACGACGCTCGCCGAGCTCCGGGCGCTCTACGAGCGCCAGTTCCGGGCCAAGGGCCGGGCGTCGCGGCCCGTGGTGTAGAATTCACGGTCATGACGGAACGCGTCTCGACCGGCCTGCCGAAGCTCGACGCGATGCTGGGGGGCGGCCTCCTGCCGGGCACCCTCACGGTGGTCTACGGCGCCACCGGCATCGGCAAGACCCACCTCGGCCTCACCGTCGCCAACCACGGTGCGGCGGCCGACGCCGCGCGCGGCATCCTGCTCGACCTGAACGGCCGCGGCGACTCGCAGCAGCACGACGAGTACGCGGCGCGGCTCTTCGACTGGAAGCTCCGCCCCTGGACCCATACGGTCACGCCGATGAGCGACCCGTACCCGCCGCCCGACCAGCTGGAGGCGTTCTACTGCAACGTGCTCCGGTGGGTGGGGCGCGTGCGCGACTTCCAGGTGCCGACGCCCGACGGCAGCCTCGAGTTCGACTGGAACTGGAAGGCCATGTACAACCACGCGCTCTACACGGTCCGGCCGTTCATGTACTTCCACTTCGCCGCGGGCACGCGGCGGGTCGTCGTCGACGGCGTGGAGCCCATGGACACCCCCGCGGACTCCATCCAGTTCTTCATGTTCGACGAGTGCTACCGCAAGATCGTCCACCGCGACGCCGAGACGCTCGGCATGGAGATCTGCCTGCCGGTGTGGCGGCACCGCGCGTTCATCGACGCGCACCGCTACGACCACGAGGCGATCACGACGGTGCTCCTCGTCACCACGGAGGAGACGCGGCTCGAGGACCTGCTGGCGCGCAAGGTCGCCATGGGCGACGTCGGCGCCACCGCCAACACGATCCTCGTGATGGGCAGCGAGCGCGCCGGCAGCCGGCTCGCGCGGCGGCTCTGCGTGGTCAAGCACCGCGGGAGCGTGATGAGCGACGAGATCGTCGAGTACCGCATCGGCCCGGCCGGCCTCGAGCTGACCTAGCGGCGGCGGCGTGGCGAGCGCCGAGCGGCGAGCGCGCCTGGCGCCGGAGCTGCCGTGCATCGACGTGCACGTGCACCTGCATCCGGAGCGGCTGGCGCGCGCCATCGAGCGCTGGTTCGCCGGCACCCGGTGGGTCAACGCCCACCCCTTCGACCCGGCCGCCGTCGCCGAGACCCTCGCCGCCCGCGGCGTGAGCCGCTTCTGCTTCTTCAGCTACGCCCACCAGCCCGGGATGGCGCGCGCGCTGAACCGCTGGCTCGCGGAGACGGCGGCGCGGCTGCCGCACGCGGTGGCGCTCGGCACCCTCCACGCGGACGACGCCGACCTCGACGGCCTCGCGCGCGAGGCGCTCGAGGACCTCGGGCTCGCGGGCTTCAAGCTCCACCTCTCCGTCCAGCGCTTCCACGTGGACGATCCGCGCCTGGCCCCGATCTACGAGCGGCTCGAGGCCTCCGGGCGGTTGCTCATGCTCCACGTCGGCACGATGCCCTACCGCGATGGGTTCACGGGCGTCGCCGGGTTCCGGCGCCTGATGGAGCGCCACCCGCGGCTCCGGGTCTGCGTGGCGCACATGGGCTGCTTCGAGAGCCAGGCGTTCCTCGCGCTCACCGAGCGCTTCGAGCACCTCTACGTGGACACGACGATGGCGCTCGCGCCGAGCGCGGTGCCCTTCGTCGGCGCCGAGCCCGGGGGCATCACGGACGCGACGCTCCTCGCGCACCAGGACCGGATCCTCTTCGGCTCGGACTTTCCGCTGATCCCCTACGACTACGACGAGGAGCGGCGCTGGGCGTGGGACCGGGGGCTGCCGCCGGAGGTCCGGCGCAAGATCTTCCACGACAACGCGGCCCGCTTCCTCGGCCTGCCGCCGGCCCCCGGTGGCTAGCTTCCGCCTCGACCGCCTCGGCCGCGGGCAGGTCGCGCTGCTGCGGGCGCTCGCGCGGGTCGCGGGGCCGCGGCGGCGCCTGGCGCTGGTGGGCGGCGTCGTGCGCGACTGCCGGCTCGGCCGGCCGGCGCCGGCGGACCTCGACGTCGCCGTCGAGGCGGGCGCGCTCGACCTGGCGCGGCGGGTCGCTGCGCGCGTCGGCGCCGCGTTCGTGCCGCTCGACCCGGAGCGCGGCACGGCGCGCGTGGTCGCGGGCCCCCTGCGGCTCGACCTCTCGGACTTCCGCGCGCCGACCCTGGAGGGCGACCTGGCGGCGCGCGACTACACGGTGGATGCCCTCGCGGTGCCGCTCCACGACCTGCTCCGCGACGGCCGCGCGCGCGTCGTGGACCCGACGGGCGGGCTCGACGACCTGGCGGCGCGCCGCCTGCGGCCGCCCGACCGGCGCGTCCTCGCCGACGACCCGCTGCGCGCGCTCCGCGGGGTGCGCCTCGAGGCGGCGCTCGGCCTCCGGCTGACGCGCGCGACGGCGGCGGCGATCCGCGCCGTGGCGCCCGCGCTCGGGGGCGTGTCCGCCGAGCGCGTGCGCGACGAGCTGCTCCTGCTCCTGGGGCTGCCCGCCGCCGCGCGGGCGCTGCGCCGCGCCGACGCGCTGGCGCTCCTGGCGGTGGTCCTGCCCGAGGTCGAGGCGATGCGCGGCTGCGCGCAGCCGGCGCCCCACCGCTTCGACGTCCTCGAGCACTCGCTCCGGGCCGTCGCGGGCGCCGACCGGCTGCTGCCGCGGCTCGCGAGCCTCCGGCCCTGGGGCGGAGAGCTCGGCGCGCACCTGGCCCGGGACCTGGGCGGCGGCGTGACGCGGGGCACGGTCCTCAAGCTGGCCGCGCTCCTGCACGACGTCGCGAAGCCCGAGACGCGCCGGGAGATCGGGGGGCGCGTCCGCTTCTTCGCGCACGACGTCGTCGGCGCGACGCGCGCGCGGGCATTCGCCTCGCGCTGGCGGCTGCCGGCGCGGGCCGCCGCCGTGCTCGAGCGGCTCGTGCGCCAGCACCTCCGCCCGATGCACCTCGCGGCCTCGGGCCGGCTGACGCGCCGCGCGCGCCACCGCTTCTACCGCGACCTCGGCGAGGACGCCCGCGACCTGCTGCTGCTCGCGCTCGTGGACGCCGCGGCGGTGACCGGCGCCTCGCCGCTCGCGACGTGGCGGCGGGCGGCGCTGCTCCACGACCTGCTCGGGGGTTTCGCCGAGGAGCACGCCGCCGCCGCGGCGCCACCGCTCGTCCGCGGCGAGGACGTGATGGCCCGCTTCGGCCTCCCGCCGGGGCCCGCGGTGGGGCGCCTGCTCGGGCGCGCCCGGGAGGCGCAGGCGCTCGGGCTCGTGCGGACGCGGGAGGAGGCGCTCGCGTACCTTGACTCTCTCCCGGGCGGACCCTAGAGTAGGCCAGCCGTTCAACATCCATCTCCCCCATCCGAGGAGGCTTCCGATGATTGTCTGGCGAACCCTCGCGGTCCTGGCCGTCACCCTCCTGCTGCCGCTGGCGGCCGCCGCCGCGCCGTCGGGCAAGATCGTCATCGCCCAGGGTGTCGACCCCACGACGCTCGACGTGATGAACCAGCAGGAGACGCCGGCGTCGAACCTCGGCGTCAACCTCTTCGACACGCTGGTCGAGCGCGACGCGAGCCTCAAGATCGTCCCCGCGCTCGCCGCGGAGCTGCCCAAGCTCGTGGCGCCGACGGTCTGGGAGGTGAAGCTGCGCAAGGGCGTGAAGTTCCACAACGGCGAGGCGTTCGACGCCGAGTCGGCGAAGTTCAGCCTCGAGCGGCTGCTCAAGCAGCCGCGCGGGTCGTCGCCGTTCAGACCGCTCGATCGCGTGGAGATCGTGGACGCGTCGACGGTCCGCATCCACACGAAGAAGCCCTGGCCGACCCTGGTCAACGCGCTCACGTTCAACCAGGCGTCGATGTACCCGCCGAAGGCCTACAAGGACAAGGACACCGCGTACGTCTCGAAGAACCCGATCGGCACTGGACCGTACCGGTTCGTCCGCTGGTCGAAGGACGAGGAGATCGTCCTCGAGGCGTTCGCCGGGCACTGGCGCGGCGCCCCGAAGATCAAGACCGTCGTGTTCAAGCCCATCCCCGACGACGCCGTGCGCGTGGCGGCGCTCCAGAACGGCGAGATCGACATCGCGGTCAACATCCCGCCGCACCTGGGGAGCATCATCGACAAGCACCCGAAGCTCTTCCTGTCCACGGCGCCGTCCATCCGGACGATCCAGCTCATGTTCTACACGCACGAGTTCGACACGAAGAACAAGCTGGTGGGCCCCTACCAGGGGCCGACGGCCGACAAGCGCGTTCGCCAGGCCATCACCTACGCCCTCGACGTGGACGAGATCGTCAAGGGCGTGCTCGACGGCAAGGCGATGCGGGTGGCGACGATGCTCACGAGCCTCCACTTCGGCTTCGACCCGGCCCTCAAGCCGATCAAGCAGGACGTCGCCCGGGCCAAGAAGCTCCTCGCCGAGGCCGGCTACCCGAACGGGCTCGACATCGTGCTGAACACGCCGCAGGGCCGGTACGTGCGCGACAAGGAGGTCGCCGAGGCCGCCGGCGGCCAGCTCACCAAGGCGGGCATCCGCACGACCGTGCGCGCGCACGAGTTCGTCGCGTACCTCAACAACTACGTCTACGTGCACAAGGCCGGGCCGGTCTGGCTCATCGGCTGGGGCACGCCGACCGTGGACGCCGAGACCGTCTACGTGCCGCTCTTCCGCTCGGGGAGCATCCTGGCGAACTATTACAACCCCGAGTTCGACCGGATGGCGGACGAGGCGCAGACGATCATGGACGAGAAGAAGCGCCTCGAGCAGTACCGCCGGATCAACAAGCTCTGGATCGAGGACGCCGCCGCGGCGCCGCTCTACCAGCAGCTCGACCTCTACGGCGTCGGCAAGCGGCTCGCCTGGAAGGCGCGGAGCGACGAGCGGCTCAAGGCGTTCGACATGTCGCTCAAGGAAGGCAAGTAGCGGCGCGACCGGGGGTAAGATAGGAGGGACGCGCGGGCGTAATTCAGTGGCAGAATGCCAGCTTCCCAAGCTGGACGTCGCCGGTTCGAATCCGGTCGCCCGCTCCACCGACCCGGGGCCTCACGGGGCATGCCCCCGTGGGGCCCCGAACGTTCCGGCCGGGACGAGGCCGCCCGCGAAGTCGGCGGGATGACTGCCGAGGCCGCGGTCCGGCCCGGCCGGGTGGAGCGAATGCCCTAGCGATCCCTGCCCGGCCTCTATAATAGGGTTCATCCGGGTATTCCGTGGGTCGCCGGGTAGAGATCGAGGCCTCCACAGTGAAAGTAGATGGCCGTCTTGAAGTGCTCCCGGTTGCGGA
>MGBU01000014.1:0-3904 GCA_001790205.1 Candidatus Rokubacteria bacterium GWA2_73_35
CGGATGTCGCAGGCGTAGCCGCGCGCCCGGCCGCCCCCCTTCTCGATCTCCCCCGCGGTCTCGGCGGCGCCCTCGGCGTTGAGGTCCACGATCGCCACCTTGCAGCCCTCGGCGGCGAGGGCCAGCGCGTCGGCCTTCCCGAGGCTCCGGGCGCCGCCCGTGACCACCGCCACGCGGTCGCGGATTCCGAGGTCCATCGCTACCTCCCCTTGAAGTCGGGTGCGCGCTTCGCGAAGAACGCCTGGATGCCCTCGGCGGCGTCCTCGGTCCGGAGCGTCTCGAGGAAGGCCCGCACCTCGACGTCGATCGCCTTGTCGATGGGCGCGTCGAGCCCCTCGTCCACGGCCTCGATGAGGAGCCGCGTCGCGATCGGCGGGCGCGGGCCGAGCTGGCGGGCGAGCGCCCGGGCGTCGTCGAGGGTCGCCCCCTCCTTGGAGAGCCGGGTGACGAGGCCGAGCGCGAGCGCCTCGGGGGCCGTGATCAGGCTGCCGAGGATCAGCATCTCGAGCGCCTTCGTCCGGCCGATCAGGCGCGGCAGGCGTTGCGTGCCGCCGAAGCCCGGGATGATGCCCAGGTTCGACTCGGTCTGGCCGATCCGCGCCGTCTCCTTCATGAGGCGGAGGTGGCACGCCATCGCGATCTCGCAGCCGCCGCCGGTCGCGTGGCCGTTGAGCGCCGCGATCACGGGCTTGGGGAAGCGCTCGATCCGGCGCATGACGGTGTTGCCGAAGCGGATGAAAGTGTCCACGCTCCCGCCCGCGAACGCCGAGCCGAGGTCGGCGCCCCCGCAGAAGATGCGGTCGCCCGCGCCGGTGACGATGACCGAGCGCACCGTGTCGTCGTGCTCGACCGAGGCGAGCGCGTCGTTCAGCTCGTAGACGAGCTTCTCGTTGATCGCGTTCGCCGGCGGGCGGTTCAGCGTGATGACGGCGAAGGTCTCCTCGCGCGCGAACAACAGGGTCTCAAACGCCATCGGGACAGACTCCTTTGAGGAAGATGGTGGCGACCGGCTCCGCCGCGTCGCTCAGGCAGTGCTCCCGCTTGCCGAGCACCCAGGAGGTCGCGAGCTGGTCCATCGCGCCGAAGAGCACCTTCGTCGCGACCTTCACCGGCAGCTCCTTGCGGATCTGGCCGGCGAGCACGCCATCCTCCAGCACGTCGGCGATCACGTCGAAGTACGCGGAGACCTCCTGTGCCGAGGCGCCGCGGAAGAACTTGTGGCCCTGGCGCAGCTCCACCTGGAGCACCTCGGCCAGCGCGGGGTTCCCCTCGATCATCCGGAAGTGGAGCGCCACGATCTTGCGGATCTTCGCGAGCGAGTCGGGCTCGCCCGCGATCGCCTCGCGCACGAGCGCCACCCACTCGGCCATCTTCTCGCGGAAGAGCGTGACGAGGATCTCGTCCTTCGTCCTGAAGTAGAGGTAGATCGTGCCGGCGGCGATGCCGGCCTCGCGCGCGATGTCCGACACGCGCGAGTTGTAGTAGCCGCTTCGCGCGAACACGCGGATCGCGGCCTCGATGATCTGCTGCGGCTTGTCGGGGTCACGCATCACAAGTGACTGAACCGCCATTCATTCTACAAGCTGCCCGCCATCGAGATCAACCCCCGCGAGACTCCGGCGCGTATCGGGCGGCGCGCGGTCGCGAGGGGATGCGGCCTAGAGGTTCGCGAGCCAGCCGATGAGGCCGCCGGCCAGGACGACGACGATCGGCGGGAGCGAGAAGGCCCAGAGCAGGGCCGTCGCCGCGGCGGCGAGGCCCCCCGTGGCCCAGTCGTGGATCGCCGAGCGCGCGAGCGTGTAGACCCCCGCGGCCATGAGGCCGATCCCCACGGGGGCGAGCGCCCGCTCCGCCGCGGCGGCCCAGGGCCGCTCGCGCAGCAGGCTCCAGCGGCGCGAGACGAACGCGGCGAGCAGCGAGGTCGGCAGGAACATCGCAACGCCCGCCACTGCCGCGCCGAGGACGCCGTGGGCGCGGTACCCGACGAAGACGGCGATCAGCATGTTGGGCCCGGGGGTGAGCTGCGAGAGCGTGTAGCCGTCCACGAACTGCTGCGCGGTCACCCAGCCGAAGCGGCCGACGACCTGGCGCTGCATCTCCGGGATCACCGCGAGCCCGCCCCCGACGGCGAGGAAGCTGAGCCAGAGGAACGTCCAGGCCAGTGAGAGCAGGTCGAGCGTCATCGCGGGCGGTGCAGCCACAGGCTCGCGGGGACGACCACCGCGATCGCCAGCACGGTGTTGACGCGTAGCACGCCGACGAGGACGAAGACGAGCGCCGCGATCAGCGCGGCCCGGACGGTCCGCACCGAGGCGTGCACCATGCGGGTCGTCGTCACGACGAGGAGCCCGATGACCGCCGCGGCCATGCCGTGCATGAGGTGCGCCGTGGTCGGCGCGAACCCGATGCGGAAGTAGACGGCGGCGAGCGCGGCGAGGATGAGCGCGCCAGGGCCCACGACGGCGGCGAGCGCCCAGGCGCCGCCCCGCCAGCCGGCGAGCCGGCAGCCGAGCGCGACCGCGAGGTTGGAGAAGTTCGGCCCCGGCAGGAGTTGGGCGAGCGTCAGGTCCTGGACGAACTCGGCGGTCCTGACCCACGGCCGCCGCGTGACCACCGCGTCGAAGAAGTAGGCGCTCCGCCCGCCACCGAGACTCGTGAGCCCCGTCCAGAAGAAGACGCGGACCAGCGAGGCCAAGCGTACGCGATTCATCCTCACCTCCGGATCGCCCCACGGTATCATCCGCGCGTGACGATCAAGTACCGGATCGGCGCGATGCCCGGCCCGTGGCCGGCGGGGCCCGAGGGGCGCGACCTGCTCTACCGCCTCATCGACCTCTGCGAGGGCGGCGGCATCGACTCGCTCTGGTTCTCCGAGCGCCTCTCCTCGCCCTCGCCGGTCCTCGAGCCCCTGACGACGATGGCGGTCGTCGCGGCGCGCACGCGGCGGCTCAAGTTCGGGCCGAGCGTGCTGGTCGCGCCGTTCCGCTCGCCCGTGCTCGCCGCGCGCGAGCTGGCGATGCTCGACTACCTCTCGGGCGGCCGCTGCCTGCCCGCCGTCGGCGTCGGCGTCGAGCAGGAGCGCGAGTTCCGCGCCGCGGGCGTGCCGTTCCGCGAGCGCGGCCGGCGCACCGACGAGGCGATCCGCATCATGCGCCGCTGCTGGGCGGAGGACGAGGTCACGCACGCGGGCGAGTTCTGGACGCTCGACCGGATCACGGTCCTGCCCCGCCCCGTGCAGCAGCCGCTGCCCCTCTGGATCGGCGGGGGCAGCGAGGCCGCGATGCGCCGCGCCGGGCGCCTCGGGGACGGCTGGATCCCCTCGTTCATCGCGCCCGACCGCTTCCGCGCGGGCATCGAGCGGACGCTCGCCTTCGCCGCCGAGGCCGGGCGCAGCGTCCCCGGCGACCACTTCGGCGCGCTCGTCTACTTCTGCTTCGACCCCGACCCGGCGCGGGCGCGCGCGCTCGCGGCGCCGTTCATCCCGAAGGGGCGCGTGGACGAGGCGACGCTCGCCCGCTGCACCGCCTTCGGCCCGCCCGCGGTGCTCGCCGAGCGCCTGGAGGAGTACGTGCGCGGCGGCGGCTCGAAGTTCATCGCCCGCCCGATGTGTCCGCCCGAGATGATGCTCGAGCAGGTCGCGCGGCTGGCCGCCGAGGTCGTCCCCGCCTTCCACGCCCGCTAGCCGCCGCGGCCGGCGCGCGCGGGGCTCCCGGCTCACGTGCGGCCAGGGGGGGTCGCGGCGACCACGCGGCCCGCGTCCGCTGCCCGGTCGCGGCTGGGCTCCATCCGGGCGCGCGGGGCCCGCTTCCCACGCGGAGGGAACGGGTC
This sequence comes from Candidatus Rokubacteria bacterium GWA2_73_35, assembly GCA_001790205.1. Taxonomy (GTDB): domain Bacteria; phylum Methylomirabilota; class Methylomirabilia; order Rokubacteriales; family CSP1-6; genus GWA2-73-35. The sequence goes on from MGBU01000014.1 coordinate 3,829, forward strand.
CCGGGGACCCCCCGCCGCCCGCGGCTGCGCACCCCCGGGCGATCGCCGAGCCCATCCGCCGACGGCTGGCTAGCGG
>MGBU01000014.1:3948-20225 GCA_001790205.1 Candidatus Rokubacteria bacterium GWA2_73_35
GCCGCTCGCGGTGAAGGTCCAGCGGGCCCCGTGGGCGCCCTCGAACCGCGTCGCGCCCACGAGCGCCGGGCCCGAATTGATCCCCGTGTGGATCGCGAGGGGCGCGGGGCCAGCCTCCCGGTTCAGGCGCTGCACCCGCGCGAGCAGGTCGAGCGCGGTGTCGATCGCGCGCACGGCGTGGGCGCGGGGATCCCGGTCCTCGAAGATCGCCATGAAGCCGTCGCCCGCGGTCTCGTTGACGTCGCCGCCGCCCTCCTGGATCCCGTCGAGGAAGCTCGAGAAGTAGCGCTCGACGAGCCCGTTCAGCGCCTCCGGGGCGAGCAGCTCGCTCAGCGTCATGTAGCCGCTCAGGTCCACGAACAGCACCGAGACGTCGCGCTCGCGCTTGGCGAGCGCGGGCGCCGTCGGGTCCGACGCCACGAGCCGCCGGACGGCCTCCGGCACGAACCGCGCGAAGTGGTCGCGGATCCGCCGCAGCTCGCCGAGCTGCCGGTCCACGGCGTGCTTGAGCTTGAGCGCCGTCTGCACCCGCGCGAGCAGCTGGCGCTCGTTCAGGGGCTTCGTGAGGAAGTCGTCGGCGCCCGCCTCGATCCCCTTGATCCGGCTGTCGATCCCGTCGAGCGCGGTCACGATGATCACGGGGATCAGCCGTGTCTCCTCGCTGGCCTTGAGCCGCCGGCACACCTCGAGGCCGTCCATGACCGGCATCACCCAGTCGAGCAGGATCAGGTCGGGCGCCTCCGCGGCGACCTGCGCGAGCGCCTGCTGGCCGTCGCGCGCGGTCAGCGTCGCGTAGCCGCGCTCCGCGAGCTGCGTCACGAGGTAATCCACGATGTCCGGCTCGTCGTCGACGACCAGGATCTTGAAGCTCATGCCGCCCGGAGGATCTCGCCGAGGAGCGCCGGATCGACGTTGCCGCCCGAGAGCACCACGCCCACGCGCGCGCCCCGCGGCGCCGGGAGCCGGCCCGCCAGCACCGCCGCGAGCGCCACGGCGCCCGTCGGCTCGACGACGAGGTGGGCGCGGAGCGCCAGCACCCGGAGCGCGGCGAGGATCTCGTCGTCGCTCACGAGCAGCACGTCGGCGAGGTTCGCCCGGAGGACCGGGAAGGTCAGCGCGCCAGGCGTCTGGATGCGGATGCCGTCGGCGATCGTCGGGGGCGGGGGGATCGTGACGCGCTCGCCCTTCCTGAGCGACAGGTAGGTGTCGTTCGCGGTATCGGCCTCCACGCCGTAGATCGCGATGCCGGGCCGCCGCGCCCGCGCCACCGTGCTCACCCCGGCCATGAGCCCGCCGCCGCCGACGGGCGCCAGCAGCGCGTCGAGGTCCGGCGCGTCCTCCAGGAGCTCGAGCGCGGCGGTTCCCTGCCCGGCCATGATCGCGGGGTCGTCGTAGGGAGGCACGAGCACGCGTCCCGTCTCGGCCACGAGGCGCGCGGCGACCGCGGCGCGATCGTCCGTCAACCGGTCGTAGAAGACGACCTCGGCGCCGAGCGCGCGCGTGGCCTGGAGCTTCCCCGCGGGCGCGTCCCTGGGCATGCAGATGATCGCGCGCGTGCCGAGCATGCGGGCGGCGAGCGCGACGCCCTGGGCGTGGTTGCCCGACGAGTACGCGACGACGCCGCGCGCCCGCTCGGCGTCGTCGAGCGTGAGCAGCTTGTTCAGGGCGCCGCGGATCTTGAACGAGCCCGCGCGCTGGAGGCTCTCGCACTTGAGGAAGACGCGGAAGCCGGACAGCTCGTCCAGCGCGTCGGAGCGGACCGTGGGCGTGCGGTGGATCCGGCCGGCGAGCCGCCGCGCGGCGGCCTCCACGTCGTCGAGGGTGAGCGTTGCGGGCGGCGTCACGGGCACACCGAGTATAGCGCCCCGTGTCCACCATCGCGCCTCCGGTATACTCGTGCCATGCGGACGGCGCTCGTGCTCGCGCTCGCGGCCGCCCTCGCGGGCTGCTCGCTCATCACGCTCGACCTCACGCCCCGCCTCCAGCCGCTCGAGGAGGAGGTCGTCGAGGGCAGCGGCGCCGCGAAGGTCCTGCTCCTCGACGTCTCCGGCTTCCTCGCCGACGAGGGGCTCCGCCCGAGCCTCACGATCGGCACCCCGCCGCCGCGCGTCCCGCTGCTCGCGCGCGTGCGCGAGGAGCTGAAGAAGGCCGCGGCGGACGACGACGTGCGCGCGCTCGTCGTGCGCGTGAACAGCCCGGGCGGGACCGTGACCGCCTCCGACGTCCTCTACCGCGAGATCAGCGAGTGGCGCCAGCAGACGAAGCGCCCGGTCGTGGCCGTGATGCTGGACGTCGCCGCCTCGGGCGGCTACTACGTGGCGCTCGCCGCGGACACGATCGTCGCCCACCCGACGAGCGTCACGGGCTCGATCGGCGTCATCATGGTGAGCCTGAACGCCGAGGGGCTCATGCAGAAGCTCGGGCTCTCGACGGTGGCGATCAAGTCGGGCGAGCGCAAGGACATGGGCAGCCCCTTCCGCCCGCTCACCGACGACGAGCGGCGGATCTTCCAGGGCGTGATTGACGCGCTCCATCGCCAGTTCGTCGCCAAGCTCGTCGAGCGCCGCGGGCTCCCGCCGGCGGAGGCCCTGGCCCTCGCCGACGGCCGCATCTACACGGCCGAGCAGGCGCTCGCGAGCCGCCTGATCGACCGCGTCGGCTACATGCCCGACGCGATCGCCGCCGCCCGGCGGGCCGCCGGCGTCGACGCGGCGCGCGTGATCGTCTATCACCGCCCGCGCGAGTACCGCGCGACCTACTACGCGCGCGCCGACGCGCCGCCGGCCGCGCTCGACGCCGCCCTCGAGCGCTTCGCCGCGCTCGCCGGTACGGGCCCGAAGTTCCTCTATCTCTGGTGGCCCTGAGCCGCCGGGCCTGAGTTCATCGGGGGCCTCGAAGGGCCCCCGATGCCCCCGACGCTCGGAGCGCCCCGGGGAACCCGTGGCGCTCCTCGATCACACGATTCGTTCACGGGCTCGAAGTCGGGTCGCCCGCCCGGCCCTGGCCACAGCCTGACCAAGCTGACGCGGCGCGTGTCACGCGCCGACGCCGGAAGCGCGCGCGGCCTGGTCCCTTCGCCCCGGAACCTGGGTCGTTTCGCCCACCCGGGGACCGGCCTTCGGGTGGCGCCCTCCTTGCACCCGCCTCTCCCCGGAAAACCATGGCATTGACGGGACGCGAGATCGCGCTGGGGGCGGACGACCCGCTGACGGGCTTCACTGCAAACGCCTTCTGCCGCCGCGTGCGCACCGCGCTCGACGCCGCGCCCGGGCGCCTCTGGCTCGACCTCGAGGGGGTGAAGGCCGCCGACGTCGTGGGACTCGCGGCCGTCCTGCAGGCCGTGCGCCGGGCCCAGGCGGCGGGCGTCCCGGTCTCCGTGCTTCCGAGCGCCGGGCTCTGGCGCGCCCTCCTCACGGCCGGGCTCCTCGACGAGCTGCCGCTCGACGGACCCGGCGCCGCCCCCGCCTCGGCCGCGCCGCCGGCCCCGGAGCCGGCGTCCGCGCCGGCGGCCGTCGTGGCCAGGACGGCGCGCCTGCTCCTGCGCCCGCCGGCGTGGGACGAGCTCGAGATCTTCGAGCGCTGGGCGAGCGATCCGCTGCTCGACCAGATGGTGGGGAGCCCGCTCCTGCAGCTCGGCCGCCACATCCGCGCCCACGACCCGGAGTTCGTCGCCCGCGCGCTCTACGATCCCACCGCGCTCACGCTCCTCGTGCAGCCGGCGACCGAGGGCGCCGCGCCCGTCGGCTTCGTGCGGCTCTACGGCGTGAACCTCGTCGAGGGGTTCGCGTTCCTCGAGACCGCGGTCGCGACCGTCCGCGGCCTCCGGGCGGGCTGGGGCATCGAGGCCTCGCGCCTCGCGCTCGCCTACGCGATGGACGCGCTCGAGATCCGCCGCGTCGAGGCGAAGGTGTACCGGTACAACGTCCTGAGCGTCAACGCCCTGCGCCGCAACGGCTTCCGGCTCGAGGGCCGCCTGCGCGAGGCGCGGACCTACGCGGGGCAGCGCTGGGACATCCTCGTCTTCGCGATCCTGGAGCAGGAGATGCTGGCGCAGCGCGCGCGGGACGCCTTCCCATATCTCGGCCTCTGGGAGCCCGGTGCTCGTCCATAAGCTCGTGCCGCTCCTCGCGCTCGGCCTCAACCTGCTGCTCCTCGGCAGCGCGCTCGTGTCCGACCGCCGCAGCCACCGGAACCTCCTCTTCGTGTACCTCACCGCGGGGCTCGCCGTCTGGAACCTCGGCGTCTTCGGCCTGCGCGCGGCGACGAGCGTCGAGACCGCGGTGGCGTGGGAGCAGTTCCTCCACCTCGGCGTGATCCCGATCCCGGTCCTCTTCTACCACTACGTGCTCGCCTTCCTCGACGTCCGGCGCTCGCGGCCGACCCTCGTCGCCGGGTACGCGCTCGCCGCCGTGTTCCTCGCCGTGAGCCCGACCCGCTGGTTCCTGCGCGGCGTGGACGGTTCGATGTGGGGCTTCATGCCCGCCGCCGGCCCGCTGTACGCCCCGTTCTTCGTCTACTTCCAGAGCTACCTCGGCCTCGGCCTGGTCCACCTCCTCCGCGCCTACCGCCGGCAGGCCTCGAGCTTCCGGCGCAACCGCACGATGCTCGTCATCCTCGGGGTCAGCGTGAGCCTCCTCGGCGGCCTCGTGGACTTCCTGCGCTTCATCCTGAGCTGGGACTGGCTCTACCCGATCGGCATCCCGGCGAACGCGATCTTCGCCCTGGCCCTCGGCGTCGCGATCGTCCGCTACCGCCTCATGGACGTGAGCCTCCTCGTCAAGCGCACCCTGCTCTACCTCCTCGCCTCGGCCGCCCTCGCGCCGCTCCTCTTCGTCGCGCGCTGGGCGCTCGACCAGCTCTTCGCCGGGCGCGGGGGCGCGTCGGTGCCGGTCGCGGAGCTCGAGCCGCTCGCGCGCGACACGCTCGTCCTGCTGCTCGCGTTCACCGTGGCGCTGCCCCTGCTGGGCAAGCTCGAGGCCGGGCTCGAGCGCGTCATGTTCCGCCGCCGGCACGGGGTGCGGGACACCCTCGTCGCGCTCAACCGCGAGCTCGGCTCCCAGCTCGAGCTGGGGGCGCTCGGCCGGACGCTCGCGGACGGGCTCGTGCGCCGCGTCCCGGTGCTGCACGCGAGCCTGCACGCGTACGACGCGACGACCGGGGCGTTCCTGCCGGTCGCCGGCGCGGCGGCGGAGGCGGGGGACGCGGCCGGTGCCGGGCCCGCCATCGACGGCACGCTCGCGCTCTGGCTGCGCGCGACCGCCCGCGTCCTCGTCGTGGAGGAGACGACGTTCCACGGCACGGCGCACCAGCGGCTGCGCCCGGCGATCGCCCGCCTGGAGCACGGGCGCGTGGCGCTCGTCGTGCCCGTCGTGGTCGCGGGCGAGGTCGCGGCCCTCCTCGCCGTCGGCGAGAAGCTCTCGGGCGAGATCTTCGACGGTCACGAAATCGAGCTGCTCGAGATGCTCGCGGGCCAGACGGCGATCGCGCTCGAGAACTCGCACCTCTACGAGGACCTGAAGCTCCGGATGGAGGACCTGCGGCGCGCCCAGGAGTCGCTGGTGCAGTCGGCCAAGCTCGTGGCGATCGGCGAGCTGTCGGCGAGCGTCGCCCACGAGATCAACAACCCCCTCATGGTCATCCTCGGCCAGAGTGGCCTCCTTCTGAGAGAGGCGGCGGCCGGCTCGCCGGCGCACGCGCGCCTCGCGGCGATCGAGACCGAGGCCAACCGCGCGGGCAAGATCGTCCGCGACCTGCTCGACTTCGCGCGGCGCCGGGAGCCCGCGCGGGTGCCGCTGTCGCTGCACGAGACGATCGAGCGCGCGCTCGACCTGCTCGCCGCGCGGATCGCGCGCGCCGGCCTCGAGGTGGAGCGGATCCTCGACCCCGCGCTCCCCGCGATCCTGGGCGACCGCGACCAGCTCACCCAGGTGTTCCTCAACGTGCTCGCGAACGCGATCGACGCCATGGAGGAGCGCGGCGGCCTGCTGCTCGTCCAGACGCAGCTCACGCACGACGACGAGGGACGTCCCGTCGCCGTCGCGGCCGTGGTCGACGCGGGCCCCGGCATCCCGCCGGAGCGGCTCGAGCGGATCTTCGAGCCCTTCTACACGACCAAGCCCGAGGGGCGCGGCACCGGCCTCGGCCTGCCGGTGAGCCTCGGCATCGCGCGCATGCACGGCGGGACGCTCGAGGCCGAGAGCAAGCCGGGCCGCGGCACGACGGTGCGCCTGCGCCTGCCCGTGGGCTGAAGTCATGGGGGCTCCGGGCGCCCCAAGCCCCCCAAACGCTCGGAGCGCCCCGGGGAACCCGTGGCGCTCCTCGATCACGCGATTCGTTCAGGGGCTCTGAGCCGGGCTACCGGCCGGTCCAGCGCGGGGGGCGCTTCTCGAAGAACGCCGCGATCCCCTCCCTCGCGTCGTCGGAGAGGAACACGAGCGTCGTCAGCTCGCGCAGGTACCGGAGCGAGCCCGCGTAGTCCATATCTTGAAGGCTGAACGCGGCCTCCTTCGCGAGCGCCAGCGCGGTCGGGCTCAGCCCCGCGAGCCGGGCCGCGAGCGCGTCGGTCCGCGCGGCGAGCTCGGCGCGCGGCACGACGAGGCTCGCGAGCCCCATCTCGAACGCCTCCTGCGCCGTGACCGGCTCGCCCGAGAGCACCATCAGCATGCCGCGCTTGCGGCCGACGGCGCGCAGGATGGGCGCCATCACGATCAGCGGGAGCAGGCCCACCGTGATCTCGGGCAGGCCGAAGCGCGCGTCGTCGGAGGCGACGACGAGGTCGCAGCCGACGGCGAGGCCGCAGCCGCCGGCGAGGGCCCAGCCGTGCACCTGCGCGATCACCGGCGTGCGCATCCGCGCCAGCCGCTCGAGGATCCGGGGCAGGGCGCTGAACGACTCGCGCGCCTCGAGCGTCGAGCCGCGGTCGCCCGCGCCCTTGAGGTCGGCGCCGGCGCAGAACGCCTTGTCGCCGGCGCCCGAGAGCACGATGACCCGCGCGGCCGGGTCGGCCTCCGAGGCGCCGAGCGCGGCCTCAAGCTCGGCGACCATCGTCCGCGAGAGCGCGTTGCGCACGTCGGGCCGGTTCAGGGTGATGCGCGCCACGCCGTCCTGGCGCGAGGTCAGCAGCGTCTCATAGCTCATCGGCTCGCCTCGCCTTCGGCTGCGGCTCGCACGGCCGCACTCATCGGCTCGCCTCGCTTCCGGCTGCGGCTCGCACGGCCGCACTCATCGGGCGTCCTCGAGGAGGTCGAGGTAGCCCTTGAGGATCCGGGCCGTCGCCCCCCAGATCGTCTCGCCCTGGTGCTCGAAGAAGTAGACCGGCCGGACCACGCCGTCGCGCTCCCACTGCTCGACGCGGAAGCTCGCGGGCGCGGTGAGCGCCGCGAACGGCACCTCGATCACCTTCTCGATCTCCGCGCCGTCCGGCTGCCAGACGACGCGCTCGCGGACCACGCCGACCCACGGCGTGATCACGAACTGCGTCGCGAACGTCTCCTGGTCATCGAGGGCGCCGAGCGTCTCGACCGCCGCCCGGGGCAGCCCCACCTCCTCCTCGCACTCACGCAGCGCCGCGTCGAGGAGCGAGGGGTCGGTCGGGTCGAGCGTGCCGCCGGGGAACGAGATCTGGCCCTTGTGGGTGCCGACCTGGTCCGTCCGCTTGGCGAACACGACGCAGGGCTCGCCCCGGTCCACGAGCGGCACCAGCACCGACGCCCGGACGAGCGGCCCCGGCGGCACCACCCGCCGCGCGCGCGCGGCGAGCCGCGCCCGCGTCAGCCCGACCAGCTCATCGAGCGTCATGCCCATCCCGTCACCGCGCCCTGAACCCGGGCTTCCGCTTCTCCGCGAAGGCGCGCGGGCCCTCCACCGCGTCCTCCGTGCCGCGGAGCGTCCCCGAGAGGAACGCCTCGAGCCGGAGCCCGTCGGCGAGCGGCATCGTGAGCCCGCGCACCACCGCCTCCTTCGCCGCGCGCACCGCGAGCGGCCCGCGCTCGCACAGCTCCTGCGCCCACGCGCGCGCCGTCGGCAGGAGCTCCGCCGGCGGGACAACCGCGTTGACGAGCCCCCAGCGCAGCGCCTCCTCCGCGGTGAGCGTCCGCGCCATCAGGATCATCTCGAGGGCCTTCGCGAGCGGCAGCGCCCGCGGGAGCCGCTGCGTGCCGCCGGCGCCGGGCATGATCGCCCAGCGCACCTCCGTGAGGCCGAAGGTGGCGCTCGGCGTGGCGATGCGCAGGTCGCACGCGAGCGCCTGCTCGAGGCCGCCCGCGAGGCAGAAGCCGTTGATCGCGGCGATCATCGGCTTCCAGATCTCGAGCCCGCGCGTGATCCCGCCGAGCCCGTCGGCGTTGTGGGGCGCCGCGCCGCCCCGGGCGAACAGGCCGGGGACGAGCTTCTTGAGGTCGGCGCCCGCGGAGAAGGCGCGCTCCCCCGCCCCGGTGAGGATGGCGACCCAGGCCGAGTCGTCGTCGCGGAACCGGGTCCACGCGGAGACGAGCGCTTCCTGCGTCTCCGGGTCGACCGCATTCATCGCCTCGGGCCGGTTGATGGTGATCGTCACGATCCGGTCCTGCTGCTCATAGAGTACCGTGCTCATGCTCGCTCGCTCCTCCGGCTTGGCGGGCGCCCGGAGCCCCCCATGACCTCAGGACATCAGGAAGCCGCCGTCCACGTTCAGCGCCTGGCCGGTGATCCCGGCCGACTCGGGCAGCGCGAGGAAGAGCGCCGCGTGCGCGATCTCCTCGGCCTCCAGCATGCGCCGCTGCGGCACCAGGCGACGGTAGTGGCGCTCGAAGATCTCCGCGCCCGGCACGGGGCCCTGGGGCGTCGCCTGGAGCGCGACGCCCATCCCCGCGCGCGTGTAGCCCGGGCAGACGGCGTTGACCGTGATGCCCGGGCAGCCCTGCGCGCCCACCTCGGCGGCGAGGGCGCGCGTGAGCCCGAGCACGCCGTGCTTGGAGGCGGCGTAGGCGGTGACGAAGCCGAATCCGCCCCAGCGCCCGAGGACCGAGGCGATCGTCACGATGCGCCCCTGGCCGCGCGCCAGCATCCGGGGCAGCACGGCCCGGACCGCGCGGTAGGTGCCGCCGAGGTTCACGTCGATCACCCTGAGCCAGGCGCGCTCGTCCTGCTCGGCGAGGAGCCCGGCGTCGCCGACGCCCGCGCACGTCACGAGCACGTCGATCGCGCCGCCCTCGGCCGCGGCCCGCGCCGCGAGCGCCTCCATGTCCGCGCCGCGCGTCACGTCGCCGCGCAGCGCCACCGCGCGGGCGCCGGCACGGCCGAGCGCCTCGGCCACGTCGCCCACCGCCTCGCTCGCGTCGCCGAGCACGAGCGCCGCGCCCTCCGCGGCGAGCGCGCGGGCCACCGCGCGCCCGAGCCCGCCGGCCGCGCCGGTGACCACCGCGGTACGGCCGCGCAGGCGCTCGCCGGGCGGCGCCATCAGGCGAACCGCGCCGAGACCGAGCCGAGGCGGGTGAACTGGGCGCGCACGGTGTCGCCGGCCTTCGGGCGCAGCAGGAGCGAGACGGAGCCCGACATGACGAGGTCGCCCGCGGCGAGGCCGAGCCCGCGCGCGCCCAGGTGGTTGGCGACCCAGGCGAGCGCGTTCAGCGGGTCGCCCATCACCTCGGCCGCCGTGTTCGTGGCGGCCACCGCGCCGTTCAGCTCGTACACGAGGCCCTCGAGGGCGAGGTCGAGCGGCGCCACGTCGGTGAGCGGCGCCCCGAGCACGACGGCGTGGCTCGCGACGTCGTCGGCGATCAGGTCGGTGCCCGTCGGCTTGCCCGCGTAGCGGACGTCGATCAGCTCGAGGGCCGGCAGGGCGCCGGCGACCGCGCCGCGCGCCGCGGCGGCGGTCACGCCGGGGCCCGCGAGGTCGCGGGCCAGGACGAAGCAGACCTCCGCCTCCACGGCGAGCCCGACGAAGCGCGCCGCCTCCACCTCGCTCCGGTTCGGCAGGATCCCGGAGGCGAGGAGGAAGCCGCACACGGGCGCGTCGTAGCCGAAGGCGGCCTGCGCGGCCTTGCTCGTCAGACCGGCCTTCCAGCCGACGACCCGCTCGCCCCCGGCCACCAGCGCCTCGCGCAGCCGGTCCTGCACCGCGTAGGCCCGGGCGGCGTCGAGCGGGTGCGTGGCGCTCGGCGGCGGGAGCGCCCGGCGCTCGGCGCGGGCGGCGAGCAGCTCGTGGACGAGAGCGTCAAGCACGGGCGGGGCGCCGGCGGCGCCCCCGCCGCGGCTCACGGCTGCGACAGGACGGCGACGGCGGACACGGCGCCGGGCCCGCCGAGGTTGTGCGCGAGGCCCAGCGTCGCGCCCTTGACCTGCATCCGGCCCGCGCGCCCGAGGAGCTGGTCGTGGATGTTCGCGATCATCCTGATGCCCGACGACCCGATCGGGTGGCCGCACGACTTGAGCCCGCCCGACGTGTTGACGGGCAGGTCGCCGCCGAGCCGCGTCACGCCGCCGGTCGCCCACTTCCAGCCCTCGCCCGGCCGCGCGAAGCCGAGGTCCTCGTAGTTGACGATCTCGGTGATCGTGAAGCAGTCGTGGCACTCGGCGACCTTGATCTCCTTCGCCGGGTTCGTGACGCCCGCCATCCGGTACGCCGCCTTCGCGGCCTCCTGGGTCGAGCGGAACGAGGTGAACGACCACGAGGGGTCGAACTGCGTGTTCCAGTAGCCGGCGGTCACCGCGAACGCGATGCCCCGGAGGATCGTGTACGTGTCGGTGAGCTGCGGCGCGAGGTCGGCCCGCGCCAGGATGACCGCGGCCGCGCCGTCCGTCGTCGGGCAGCAGTCGAAGAGCCCGAGGGGCTCGGCGACCTTCGGGGCGCGCCGGTACTGCTCCGGCGTGATCTCCTTCTGGAAGTGCGCCTTCGGGTTCAGCGAGCCGTGGTAGTGGTTCTTCACCGCGACGGCGCAGAGCGCCTCCTCGTCGGCCCCGTACTCCTTGAAATAGCGCGTCGCGAGGAGCGCGAACATGCCGGGCGCCGTCCGGCCCTTCGAGAGCACCGGGTGGCCGCGGTTCACCGCCTGGGCGACCAGGGAGCCGCGGGAGGGCACCTCGCGCATCTTCTCGGCGCCCACCGCGAGCACCACGTCGTACTCGCCCGAGGCCACGGCGAGCGCGGCGTTGCGCACCGCCTCGATGCCGGTGGCGCAGTAGGCCGCCACGCGCGTGACCGGGATCGGGAACAGGTTCAGCGGGTCCGAGACGAACGTGCCGGAGTTGCCCTCGAAGCCGTAGAGCATCGGCTCGTAGCAGCCGAGCCACGCCGCCTGCAGGCGCTGGCGCTCGAGGCGCGCGTCGGCGAGTGCCTGCGTGACGGCCTCGTAGATCATGTCCGTGAGGCTCTGGTGGAAGTTCTCGCCGTACTTGATCACGCCGCTGCCGACGATCGCGACCTTCCCGCCGAGGCTCATGGAACCCTCCTTATCCCCACGTGCCGTCAACACTATAGCGCCGGGGCGGTGCGGCGCAACCACGCGATGCAGCCGACGAACACGAGCCCGCTCGCCGCGAGCAGCGCCGCGTTGGCGCCGGCGCCCTCGACCGCGCCGAACAGCGCGGTGAGCAGGGTGAAGAGCGCGTTGTTGATCACGTGGCAGGCGATCGCCGGAAGCGCGCTCCCCGACAGCTCGGTGATCCAGCCGAGGTAGAGGCCGAGCAGGAACGCCAGGAGCGCGTGCAGCCACTCGAGGTGCAGGAGCCCAAACGCCGCGCTCGTCAGCACCACGGCCGCCGCGGGGCGGAGGCGCGCGGCGAGGCGCGTCTGCATGTAGCCGCGGAAGAACGCCTCCTCCGCCGTCCCGGCCAGCACCCCGATGACGAGCACCGCGAGGAACAGCTCGGGCCCCACCGCGCCCTCGAGCGCCCGGCGGATCGCCACCAGCGTCCCCTGCTGGCCGAGGCCCGCGAGCATCGTGAGCGAGTCGAGCGCCTGGCCGAGCGCCAGCATCCCCGCCACCATCACGGCGAGCGCGGGCCCGGTCTCCCGGCCCGGCAGGAGCCGGAGCGTCGCCGGCGCGAGAGGCCGGGTCACCAGCGCCACGGTCAGCGCGAGCCCGGCCGAGGAGGCCAGGCCGCCGGCGATGAGCCCCGGCAGGCCGACGAGGACCAGCCGCGTGGGTTCTTCGGGATAGAGGTCACGCACGATCGCGCCGGCCAGCAGCGAGAACAGGACGATCGTCGCAAAGGCGAGCAGGTACGCCCCCAGCACCGCCCACGGCCGCGGCGGCGGGCGCGGCGGCTCGGTGCTCGGCGGGTGCGCGGGGTCCGTCATGCGTCTCCGGAGGCGTCTCCGGACGCGGAATGATAGCATTGCCGCGTGACCCGCGCCCCCGCCGCCCCCCGCGTCCCCAACATCGGCCCGCGCGGCTGCGCGCATCGCCGGCTCATCGGCATCGTCGCCCTCGCCCTCGGCGTCCTGGCGCTCGCCCTCCTCTGGGCGCTCGACGCGGGGCGCGCGCCGCGGCTCGCGCTCTTCCTGCCCGCGTGGCTCGGCGCGCTCGGCCTCGGGCAGGCGCGCCACCGCACCTGAGTGCGCCTCGCGGCGCGCGGGCGGCGCGATCTCGACGGCGGGGAGGAGGTTGTGAAGGATCCCTTCCTCCTGGCCCAGCTCCGCCGGCAGGCGCGCGAGGTCCACGTCGAGGCGCTGCTCGCCGGCGCGGCGCTGACCGGCCTCGCCCTCCTCATCCCCGGCTGATCCTCCGTCCGCGTGCCCGGCACCCCGCGGGCACGTGGCGGCGGGGAGTCCCGGGACCACGCGGCACGCGTCCGTTTGCCCCGTTGCGGCTGGGCTCCATCCGGGCGCGCGGGGCTCGCTCTCCACGCGGAGGGAACGGGTCCCCGGGGACCCCCCGCCGCCACGTGCCCGCGGGGTGCCGGGCGATCGGCAACGTGACGTCGCGGGCGGTGAACTACGCGCGCCGGAAAGCCGCGGGCGCCGGGCTTTCGAAGACCACGCGCCGGCCGTCGGGATGCACGAAGCCGAGCCGCGTCGCGTGCAGGCACACGCGCCGGAGCGGGTCGCGCCGGCTCCCGTAGGCGCGGTCGCCGACGATCGGGTGGCCGAGCGCCGCGAGCTGGGCACGGAGCTGACCCCGCCGCCCGGTCACGAGCCGGAGCTCCGCGAGCGTCGAGTCCCGCCCGCGCGCGAGCACGCGCCAGCGCGTGATCGCCTCGCGTCCCTGCTGCCCGCGCGCGGGGCGCACGCGCAGGGCCCGGTCCTCCGCGAGCCGCCCGGCCAGCGTGCCCTCGTCCCCGCGAAGCGCGCCCTCGACGCGGGCCACGTAGACGCGCTCCGGCGTCCGCGCCCGGAACTGGGCCTGGAGCGCCGCCTTCGCCGCCGGGGACCGCGCGAAGACGAGCAGGCCGCTCGTCTCCCGGTCGAGCCGGTGGACGACGAAGATCCGTCCCCGCCCCCCGGCCGCGACCCAGTCGCGGAGCAGCCGGTGCGCCGTGCGCCCGCGCTCGGACGCGGTCGCGATCGTCAGGAGCCCCGCCGGCTTGTCCACGACGACGACGTGCGCGTCCTCGTGCACGAGCCGGAGCGGCGCGGGGAACGCGGGAGGCGGCGGCGGCCCGAGCTCGACGCGGTCGCCGGGGCCCACGCTCACGTCGCCCCGGCGCACGACCACGCCGTTCACGCGGACGCGGGAGGCCTCGATCCACACCTTGACGCGACGGCCCGAGGCGCCCGGGAAGAGCGCGCGCAGCCGCTCGCGGAGCGTCAGGTCCTGTGAACGCATCGCATCGTCGAGCCGCGCCCCGGGTCCCCCGGGGCGTGTGCGAGCGGTGGGGGGCATGGGGGGCGCCCGGAGCCCCCCATCAAGTCAGGTCCGCTCGCCCGGCCGGGGGAACCGGACGCCGCGGAAGCTCTCGGAGGCGAGGAAGAAGCGCTGGACGGCGGCCAGGATGTCCTTGATCTCGAAGGGCTTGCGCAGCGTGGGCGTGCGGACGGTGGCGAGAATCTCCGCCGTTTCCGGATCCACCGCGGCGCCCGTCATGAACATCACCCGGCGCGCCAGGTCCGGGTCGCGGCGCACCAGCTCCCGGTAGAGGCCCGGCCCGTCGAGCCTGGGCATCCGCACGTCGACCAGGATGAGGTCGGCCGGCCGCCGCTCGAGCGCCGCGAGCGCCTCGGCCCCGTTCGCGGCGATCACGACTTCGTAGCCCCCCTCGCCCAGGACGTCACGGAGCACGTCCGCAAAGCGGGCGTCGTCGTCCACGACCAGGATCACGCGGGGCGGCGCCTCTGGCATCCCGTCCCACGCTAAACCGCGCCGGGGCGGTCGTCAACGATAGTTCACGCCGCGCCGGTCACTCGAAGATGTCGTGATGCCCGCAGGGACACTTGGCGACCGCGTTCGGGTTCTCGAGCTTGAACCCGGCTTCCTCCCGGGTCTCCACGTAGTCCAGCGCCGCGCCCTTGAGGTAGCCGGAGGTGGCCCGGTCGATGTACACGGTGACCCCGCTGTCCTCGAAGACCTCGTCGTTCGCCGAGGGGAGGTCGTCCAGGGCGAGGTGATAGGTGAAGCCCCTGCCGCCCATGCAGTGGGTCCGCACCAGCGCGATCCTCAAGCTGCGAGCGCGCTCGTCTCCCGCGCCGATGAGGTCCCGGAGCCTGGACGCAGCCTTCTCCGTGAGCGTGACCGTCGTGTCACCCGGACTCATGCGCGTGTCCTCCCGGCCGCGCGGCCGGCGCGGCCTCCCGAATGTCGGACGGCTCAATACCCTCGCCGGGTATCCAAGAACCGCGCCAACACCCCTGGGCGGCGAAGACAGGAGGACTTGCGGCCGTCCGGGGGGAGGGCGGCGCCGGGCTGGCTGCCATCTTGTCGGCGGCCGGGCCCCCTCCCCGGATCGCGCTGACTTTTCGTCAGTGGGCGTGAAGGAATCGGGCGCACGGCCCGCCGCGGAGCGCCTCGCCCGAGCGTCGCCCGCGACCGGGCGCGCCCCGACGAGTTGCCGCGCCCCGTGCGCCATGCTAGCGTCACCGGTGATGGGTCACCCGACGGCGCGCGCGCTCGGCCTGCTGCTGATCCTGGTGGTGCTGGGCCTCTGCGCGCCCGAGCGACCCGCGGCCGACGCGACCACGTCACCGCCCCGCATCACCGACGCCGATCACGCGCGGGCGATGCCGGCGTGTGGTGCGGCGACCGGCGACGGGCTCGGGTTGCCGACGTCGAAGACCACCCAGCCGGCGGTCACCGTCGCCCGGGCGGTGGTCCCCGCCGTCGATCGCACCCCCGTCGGCGACGCGGCCTCGCCGCCCGTGCGCGCCTCGGGTCGGATTCCCCAGGACGTCCCCGTCCCGCGCGCGCCGCCGCTGACCTAGCCCGACCCAGCCCCGTTTCGAAGCATCCACGAACGTCTGATCGCTGATCGTCCGCTCGGCGTCGGCCCTGCCGATGCGAGCCGGTGGGAGGGTGCGCGTGATGATTGCTCGTCGGCCGGTGCGTCCGGGGGCTCGCCTGTGACCGCGCTCGTCGGGCACGGGAGTCTCCTCCTGGCGTTGCTCTTCGCAGCCTCGGGCATGGTGGCCCCCGCGCTCTGGGCGCGGACGGGCCGCGACCGTTTCTTCACCGCGACGCTCGGCGCGATCCTCGCCCAGTTCGCGCTGGTCACGCTGGCCGGACTGGCGCTCGTCGGGGCGCTCGTGACCACCGACTTCAGCATCCGGTACGTTGCGATGAACACCACGCGCGCGACGCCGATCTACTACCGGGTCACCGGGCTTTGGGGCGCGCTCGAGGGCTCGCTGCTCCTGTGGGAGTGGCTCCTCGTCATCCTCGCCGCCCTCGTGGCCTGGCAGTACCGGACCCGTCAGCGCGAGCTCCTCCCCTGGGTCCTCTTCGTCTTCTCGGCGGTCTCGGTCTTCTTCCTGGGCGTGATGTCCTTCGCCTCGAACCCCTTCGAGGCGCTGAGCCCGGTGCCCGCCGACGGCCGCGGGCTCAACCCGCTGCTCGAAGACGCCAACATGCTGACCCACCCGCCCCTCCTCTACACGGGGTTCGTCGCGCTGACGGTGCCGTACGCCTTCGCCATCGCGGCGCTCGTCACCGGGAAGCTCGACGACGGCTGGGTCGTGGCCACCCGGAAGTGGACGCTGACCGGGTGGTTCTTCCTGTCGCTCGGCAATCTCGTCGGGGCCTGGTGGAGCTACCACGTGCTCGGCTGGGGCGGCTACTGGGCCTGGGACCCGGTCGAGAACGCCGCGTTCATGCCGTGGCTCCCCGCGACGGCCTTCCTGCACTCGATCCAGATCCAGGAGCGCCGCG
>MGBU01000015.1 GCA_001790205.1 Candidatus Rokubacteria bacterium GWA2_73_35
CGCCACGGAGCCGAGCACCCGGATCGCTTTCAGTGCCGGATCGGGCGACACGACCATGTGGGGGAGGAAGAACGCGGTGAGCCAGCGCGTTGCCGCGAAGCGATCGAGCGCCAACAGGATCGGGTTGAAGACCGCGTAGAAGAAGAGGGCGAAGGGGCTGATCATGATCACGATCTCGAGGGCGACGATGAAGGAAAGGATGATCGCGCCCCTCGCCGCAACGTCTGCCTTCTCCAATGCCGCCTCCCCTGGTTCGCCTCTCCACCGTGCAGTATGGCGAACGCCTGGGCCGGCGGGCGATGACTTAAGTCACAGGCGCGGGAGGAGCTTCAGGGCTCCCCGCGGGCGAGGCTGGCGAGCCGGGCGGGATCGCGGACCACGACCCGCCCCCGCTTTCGCGTGATGACGCCGCTCTGCTCGAGCTGGAGGAACGCGCGGGCGACGAGCTCGCGGACCGTGCCCAGCCTCGCGGCCAGCTGGGCGTGAGTCAATCCGAGCTCGATCTCGGTCCGGGCACCCCCGGGTGGGCGAGCCAGCCCGTCGAGATAGCGGGCCAGACGTTCGGGGATCGGCCGAAACGCCAGATCGCTCACCATCTCCGCGAAGTGGCGGAGTCGCCGCGCCAGCGTTTCCGCGATCGCCAGGGCGACGCCGGGCTGCTCGCGGCAGAGGCGGAGGAGGTCGGCGCGCGGCAGGAAGAGGGCGCGCGTGGGCTCGGTCGCGACGCCGGAGGCGATGTAGCCGCCGCCGTCGAACAGCGGCGCTTCCCCGAGCGCCGCGCCGGGGCCTTCCGTGTGGAAGACGTGCTCGCGACCTCGGATGGAGACCTGCCGGATCTCGACCTCGCCGTCGGCGATGATGAAGAGGCCACGGCACGGCTCGCCCTCCTCGAAGAGGAACGCGCCGGGGCGAAACGTCCGCGGCACACAGCGGGTCGCCAGCCGGCGGATCTCGCGCGGCGGCAGCGAGCCGAAGTACGGGACGCGCGTGAGGGTCTCGACATCGGCGGCACGGGACCCGGCTCTGATCGTCATGGGCGGCCACCGATTATGATCCCGGCTCGGGTGCTCCGCGCAAGGACGCCTTACGCGGCGAAGGTGTGACGTAAGTCATAGATTCAGCCAGTCCGCGCTCTCCACACTGTGGCCATGGCGAGAGGCGAAACTTCCCCCGGTCACACACACTGAAGAGGCGACGGATGCGAACCCGGCAGTCACTCACCGCCGTAGTCGGACGACCGTGTGGCAGCGTCGCCCCAGTGGGGCGCGCCCATGCGGCGTGCTGCGTTCCACGCCATCCCTAACACCATGAGATTCCAGCCGTGAACCCGCCGAATGCTTTGTGGCTCGCGTGATGCATGTTGCTCAGCGGACCGAAACCGGGAGGGCGAGCGGGATGACAGCGCACTCGGTAGCGCCGGGAGCTGGTGGTGGCGCGAAGGCGCGAGGCGCGAACGTCGTCCGGGCCACGGACCTGACCAAGACGTATGCCGCCGACGGCGTGGAGGTGAGGGCCCTGAGGGATGTCAGCCTCGATGTGGAGGCCGGCTCCTTCATCGCGTTCATCGGCCCGTCGGGAAGCGGCAAGACGACGCTGCTCAACCTGCTGGGGTGCCTCGACAAGCCGAGCAGCGGGCGCCTGGAAGTCGTCGGGACCGACGTCACGCGCCTCGACCGCCGGCAAGCCGCCGCCTTCCGCGGCGCGCAGATCGGCTTCGTCTTCCAGAGCTTCAATCTGATTCCCGTACTGACGGCGCTCGAGAACGTCGAATACCCGCTGGTGATGGTGCAGGACCGGCCCCCGAGCGAACGGCGCGCCAGGGTGCTCGAGCTCCTCGAGGCCGTCGGCATGGCCGACCAGCGGGACAAGCGCCCCGAGCAGCTCTCGGGCGGCCAGAAGCAGCGCGTGGCCATCGCGCGCGCGCTCGTCACGCACCCCGAGCTGGTGCTGGCGGACGAGCCCACTGCGAACCTCGACAGGGAGACCGCCTACACGATCATCGCGCTCATGAAGAAGATGCGCGACGAGGTCGGCACGACCTTCCTCTTCGCGACGCACGACACGCGGATCATCGGCGCGGCCGAGATCGTCTACACCCTCGAGGACGGGCGGCTGACGGGCCGCCAGGAGCGGCAGGCCTGATGGGCAACGTGGTCAAGATCGCCGTCCGGAACCTTCTCCGCTACACCCGGCGCAGCCTGCTCACGGTCTCGCTGATCGCCTTCGGTGTCGTCTTCGTGCTGGTCTTCGTCGCCATGACGGGCTCCTTCAAGGAGGCCATCGTGGCGTCGATCACCGATTCCTATCTGGGCCACGTGCAGGTGCACCGGCGGGGGTACGTGGCGTCGATCGAGAGTCTCCCCCTCAACCTGAGCCTCGAGCCGACCCAGCTCGCCAAGATCCAGGAGGCCCTCGGCAGCGAGCCCGGCGTGGCGGGCGCCTCCGAGCGCATCAAGTTCAACGCCATGTTCAGCACCTTCGTGGAGACGACGGGGCTTCGCATCACCGCGGTCTATCCGGAGCGGGAATTCGCCGTCTGCCCGAAGCTGCCCGCGCGCATCGTGCAGGGTGACCGGACCCCGGCCGGCCTGGCGCGCGGGAAGATCCTGGTGCCCGAGCTGCTCGCCCGCGGCATGGGCATCAAGGTCGGCGACACCGTGGTCGTGGTGGCGACCAACAAGGACGGCTCCGTCAACGGCAAGACCCTGCTGGTCAGCGGGATCCTCGAGAGCGCCACCGGCCCCGGCGGGCGTGACGGCTACATCCACTTCGAGGACGGGCGAGAGATCTTGAGGATGCCGGGCCGGGAGACCATGGAGGTGGCCATTCGGCTTCGGGACTTCGGGCAGGTCGAGCGCCTGGGTGCTGCCCTTCGCGAGCGGCTGGAGGGCAGGGGCGGCGGGCGAGAGGCGCTCGAGGTCCACACGTGGTCGCAGCTCTCGCCCTTCTCGAGCGTCGCGAGGCTGATCGACATGATGGCCCTCTTCATGAAGCTCATGCTCATCGCGATCGTGCTGATCAGCATCCTCAACGTGATGATCATGGCGGTGTACGAGCGAGTGCGGGAAATCGGGACGATCGCCGCGATCGGCACGCTCCCTAGCCGGATCCTCTCGCTCTTCCTCGTCGAGGGCGTCCTCCTCGGCGTGGCGGGCGCCGCCGCGGGCGTCCTCGTCGGCGCGGCGATCATCCTGGTCCTGGACGTCTGGAAGGTCTCGGTGCGCTTCGGCGGCTCCCTGCAACTGTTCGCGCTCAGCCCCCGCGTCGACCTGTTCGAGGTCGTGCTCGCCTGCGTGATGGTCATCGCGGTCTCGGCTCTGGCCAGCGTCCAGCCCGCCGTCCGGGCCTCCCGGATGGAGCCGATCGACGCGCTCCGGCACGTGTGAGCCATGATGACGACGATCGCTCTCCTCGCGATCGCGCTTCTCCTCGCTGCCTCGCCGGCCGCCGCCCTGGACGGGGCCGATATCTTGAGGAAGGTCGACGCCAACCTGCAGCCGGAATCGTTCGAGTCCTACCGGAAGCTCATCGATGTCCAGCCCAGCGGCGCGCGGCGAGAGTTCCTGCTCTGGACCCTCAAGAAGGGAAAGGACAAGATCGCCGCGCTGTTCCTGGAGCCCGCGAGCGAGAAGGGGCGCGCGACCCTCCGGCTCGGCGACAACATGTGGCTGTACATCCCGGGGGTGGGTAAGCCCATCCGGATCACCAACCTCCAGTCGGTGACCGGCAGCGTCTTCAACAACGCCGACATCATGCGGCTCGACTACCACACCGAGTACGACGTCCGCACGATCGAGGAGCAGGCCGGGGCCTACTTCCTGGACCTCCGGGCCAAGACCACGGCGGTGGCCTACGACCGCCTGAAGATGTGGGTGGACCGCAAGACGCTGCTGCCGACGCGGATCGAGTGCTACGCCGCCACCGGGCTCCTGATCAAGACCCTCTACTTCAAGGAGCCGAAGCCGTTCGACGACGGCCGGCTCCGGCCCGCGATCCTCGAGACCGACAGCCCCCTGTACAAGGGCTATCGGTCGTACATGGTCTACGCCCGCATCAAGAAGCGGGTGGTCCCGGACGAGGTCTTCACCCTGGACTTCCTGCCCAGGATCGAGACGATGCGATGAGGGCGGCGCCCGGGGCAGCGGCGGCGCTCCTGCTCTGGGCGCTCCTCGTGCCGGCCGGCGCGCTCCGGGCACAGGGCACGGACGAGATCCGCCTCGAGGACATCGAGAAGGAGATCGCGCGGACCGTCGAACGACCCTACCACCTCGGCGGCTTCCTCGAGTTCCAGCCGACGCTGTTCGGCCTCGACCGCGACGCCGCCTTCTACCGGCTCCAGTTCTTCGACCGGGACGAGGGCGCGACCGCCGCGCAGTACGACCTCCGGCTGCGGCTGGAGGGCTCCTACCGGAAGGACATCTTCTCCCTCTTCGTGCGGGCCGACGCGCTGACCACCCAGGGCGACCTCGACAGCGAGTCCCGCATCGACCTGCTCGAGGGGTTCGGGTCGCTGAAGCCAGTCCCCGGGCTGGCGCTGGACGCGGGGAAGAAGGTCGTCAAGTGGGGCAAGGGCTACGCGTGGAACCCGGTGGCCTTCATCGACCGCCCGAAGAACCCTGAGGACCCGGAGCTCGCGCTCGAAGGCTTCTACCTCGTCGCCGGCGAGGCCATCCGGAGCTTCGACGGGCCCCTCAAGACGGTGGCCTTCACCGCCATCGCCCTCCCCGTCGACCGGGACGTGAACGAGGACTTCGGGGAGACCGACCACCTGAACGTCGCCGCCAAGCTCTACGCGCTCCTGTTCGACACCGACCTCGACGTCATGGTCTTCACGGGAGGCAGTCGCACGACCCGGTTCGGGGTCGACTTCGCCCGGAACATCCTGACGAACTTCGAGGTGCACGGCGAGTGGGCGCTGATCAGGGACGTCGAGCAGGCGCCCATCAACGAGCGGGGGCAAGCGATGCGCCGGGTCTCGGACGTCATGAGCTACCTCGTGGGGATCCGCTACCTCACGGAGCGGGAGACGACCTTCATCGTGGAGTACTACCACAACGGCCCCGGGTTCACGGGCGGCCAGATGGAGGACTTCTTCCGCTTCGTCGAGGCGGGCGACGCCGCCTTTCGGAGCACCGGGAACACGACCGCGATCCGGCGGGCGATCACGCTGGCCGAAGGGGCGTACGGGCGGCCGAACCCAATGCGGAGCTATTTCTACGCGCGCGCTAGCCAGAAGGAGCCCTTCGACATCCTCTATTTCACCCCGGCCCTGACCACGATCGTCAACGTCGAGGACCGGAGTTTCGTCGTGATCCCCGAGCTCATCTACAGTCCGGTGACGAACCTGGAGCTGCGGTTTCGGGCCGCAGCGCTGGTGGGCGAGCCGCGCACGGAGTACGGCGAGAAGCAGAACGACTACCGGCTGGAGCTGCGGGTGCGGTACTACTTCTGAGCTTCCTGACGATGGTACTCCTTCCGGCGCCTGGCTTGGCGCATGGCGGCCTGATGTGATGTACACGCTGAGCCATACGATCGAGGCGGCGACCCGCGGCGGGGGGCTGTCGTCGGCACGCATCAGGCAGGCCTCGATCGAGCTCGACACGTCCGCGGGCCAGAGCGAGGCGCACATGTTGGCGAGCTGTCGATGTGGCGGAGTGCCCGATGGGGGATCTGGTAGAGCTTGTAGGCTGTCGTCGCCACGATCAGCACGCCGAAGATTTGCTTGAGCCGCGCGCCGGGGACGAAGAGGCTCGTCAGCCGCGCTCCCAGGAAAGACCCGATCGCCCCGACCACGGCCAGCGTACCGGTGAGGGCCTGCAGTCATCTGCTCACCTACAGTAGATGTGGCGGCAAGCCTCAGCGCGCCGGAGACCCTTGAGTCCCCGGCGCGCGGTTCTCATGTCTCGACGGCCAGCCCCGGCTGGTCCAAGCCGCATCGCGCGCGCGACGCGTCCCACGCCTCGGTCGGCCACCTACGGGTGTTTCACCTTGGCGCTGGAGAAGTGGCATCCACCGCAGTCCATCAGGCCCCGGCTGTTCTCCAGCGTGCCGCCCTTGTCGTGACAGCTCCGGCACGTCTGCACCTCCGAGGAGAGGACATGGGCCGGCTTGAACGCGCCGTCGAGCCTGCTGTTCAGGAGCTCCGCGGCATGCTTCGCCACAGCGGCAGCCAGCCAGCCGCAGCGCTCGGCCCGCTCCCGGGAGAACGACTTGAAGCCGGTCGCCTTACACCACCGGGTCACCGACGCGTGGCAGAGCGGGGAATTCGCGACTGAGGTCTTGATCTCGAACTTCGGATTCTTCGGCCGGTAGTTCGGGAGGGCCTCCTGTTCGTACCAGGTGAAGAGCTCTCGGATGAGTCCAAACGCCTCTCCCCGCTTCTTGCCCTCCAGACCCCCGGCCGCGAGGAAGATCGCCGAGGAGGCGCCGATCAGTGCCCCGCACAGGGACGAAATGCCGGCCACACCACCTTCCCCGAACACCATGATCTCCGATGGCATCAGCGTGTAGGGATACCCCACATCCTCGCGGAGCTGGCCGACGATCCCCTCGAACGCCCCATAGCAGCACGCTCCCTGGTAGTAGCCTCCGTAGGCCCGCTCCGCCACCCGTTCGAGGTCCAGCTTCTTGTAGGGCCATGGAACAGCAGGGGACTTCTCCGTTTCCCGCGTGGCGAGCACATTCCTTGCCAGGAACGGCGTGAGGGTCGCCGCCCCGGCGGCGGCCGCAAACAGCTTCAGTGCATTTCGTCGTCCGCTCTTCATCGGTCTGTCCTCCTCTTCCCGTGCTGGGTGCCAGCGGCGCCACGCTCGGACATCACGCCAGCAAGGCCTCGAGCGACTCGGCGCTCGGCACCCGGCCGGCCACCTTGATCTCGCCGTCCACGACCAGGGCGGGCGTGGCCACGGGGCCGAAGGCGGCGATGGCGTCGAGGTCGGTGACCTTCTCGAGCGTGTAGTCGAGGCCGAGGGCCCGGGCGGCCCGCTCGGTGCGGTCGGTCAGCATGCGGCACTTCGCGCAGCCGGTCCCGAGGATCTGCAGCTTCTTCATCGCGCCTTCCTCCCGTCAGAACCACGCGCCGTAGATCGCGCCGCTCGCGGTGGCCATCACCACGACGAGCCCCACGTAGACGGCGGTCTTCTTCGTGCCCATCACGCCGCGGAGCACCAGCATGCTCGGCAGCGACAGGGCCGGCCCCGCCAGCAGCAGCGCAAGCGCGGGCCCCTTGCCCATGTCGCTCCCGATGAGGCCCTGCAAGATCGGGATCTCGGTCAGCGTGGCGAAGTACATGAACGCGCCGATGATCGAGGCGAACAGGTTCGCGCCGAGCGAGTTGCCGCCGACCGCCCACGCGACCCACGCGGATGGGATCAGTCCCTCGTGCCCCGGGCGCCCGAGCAGGGCGCCGGCGACGAGCACGCCGAGGAACAGCAGCGGCAGGATCTGCTTGGCGAGCTCCCAGGTGGCCGCGAACCAGTCGCCGGCCTCGCCTCGGGCGCTGCTCGTCACGACGGAGAGCCCGAGCACCGCCGCGGCGAACGGCACGAAAGGCTGGTCCGGGACCATCGCGGCGAGCGTGGCCGTGAGCGCCGCGGCGGGGCCCACCTTCCACCACGGGAGGTGGAACCAGGCGACGAGCATGACCGCGAGCGCGGCGCCGAGGAGGCCGGCGAGGTGCCACCTGGCACCGTGCACGCTCGTCCAGAACCCCAGGGAGGAGGCCGGCGCGCTCCAGTTCGCGAAGACGAGGACGCCGACCATCGACGCGAAGTAGGCTGCGTCCTGACGGAGGGGCCGGGCGCCGCCCGGCACCGGCATGGCCTCCTGTGCCGCGGCCCTGGCGGCTTCTTCGCGCCGGAACGCCGCGCGCATCAGGAGCCCGATCACGACGCTGAAGAGGATCGCCGCGACCGCCCGCGCCACGCCCATCCCGACGCCGAGGACGCGCGCGGTCAGGATGATCGCGAGCACGTTGATGGCCGGGCCCGAGTAGAGGAACGTGGTGGCCGGGCCGAGGCCGGCCCCCCGCCGGTAGATGCCGGCGAAGAGCGGCAGGATGGTGCACGAGCAGACGGCGAGCACGGTGCCGGCCACCGAGGCGACCCCGTACGCGCGCGCCTTGCCGGCCCGTGCCCCGAGGTACTTCATCACGGACGCCTGGCCGACGAAGACGGAGATGGCGCCGGCGATGAAGAGCGCCGGGACGAGACAGAGGAGCACGTGCTCGCGCGCATACCACCTGAGGAGCTGGAGCGCCTCGAGCACGGCGCCGTCGACGCGCGGCGAGCCGACCGGCAGGGCGACGACGGCGAGGAAGCCCCCGACCAGCAGGATCAGCCACTTCCACTCGCGAGTCCAGTCCATCGACCGACGCTCCCCGCGCCGCGAGTTCTGTCATTTCGGAATATACCGAAATGACGTACCGGAGTCAAGGGCCGGGCGGACGAGGGAGCCCACGGGCCGGGCGGGTGCCGGGGAGAGAGGGGGCGACGCGCGTTAAGCGCCCGCGGAGGCGCGCAGCCGCGGACGCTTGATCCCGACGCGCTCGAGCTTGAGGCCGGCCCGCGTCAGCGTCGGGATCGGGACCCGGCGGACCTGGCGGATCAGGATGCGGTCCTGGCGGACGTGGTCGTCGCTGGCGGCGAGGGCGACCATCCGGCGCACGGCGTCGGCCGCCTCACCGCGCTCGTCGAGCCGGTAATACACCACCTTGCCGGCCTTCTCCTCGCTCACCAGACCGCTGCGCCGCAGCTCGTTGAGATGGCCGGAGACCGTCGAGGGCGCCAACTCGAGGACGGAGGTCATCTGGCACACGCAGAGCGGTGCTCCCCGTGCCAGCATCGCGAGCATCCGAAGCCGGGCCGGGTGGCCGAGCGCCTTGGCGACGCCGACGACCTGCCTCACCGACGGACGGGGCGCACGCGGAGGCCGGGCCATATGTCTCCTTCACTTCGGCAGTTGACGAAATGATAGGCGGTCCACGCCGCGCGGGTCAAGCTCGCTTCCAGAGCCGGGGATCGAAGCTGAACGGCTGCGGGCGCCCGACACGGATCCGCCGGAAGTCCGCGTGCAGGGGGTTGAGGAGGTAGTCCGGCTCGCTCGGGACGACGGCCGAGGGGACCGCGAGCACGGCCGTCGAGCGCGCGGCGATCCAGCGGGTGCCGAGCTCGGCGCACGCCCGCGGCGCCGGGTAGGCCCTCCAGTCGGGCGGGAGCTGCGCGAGCCGCACGCGAGCCACCCGCACCGACGCGGGGATCGCCGCCACGACGGCCACGAGATCCGCCGCTTCCTCTTCGGTGTCGAGGTGCACCAGGATCTCGAGGGCCGCCAGCGCCAGCGACGTGGCGGTGTAGACGACCGGAACGCCGGCCCGGTGCCACCGGGCGCCGTAGGCCTTCGCGCCCTCGCCGTCGAAGGCGGCATGGGCCGCCCTCGCGATCCGCCAGACGCGGATCAGGAGTAGAGCCCGTGCGCGATGCGGCCGAGGATCTCTTCGACCTGGTGGGCCCCGATGTCGGTGTCGAGCTGCGCGAGCGGGACCTTGCCTCCGAGCGCCCGGTTCGGCTTCCCGAGCCAGCGGGCGGCCTTGTCGGCGGTGCCCAGGACTTCCTCGGCCCGGGCGGCGACGCGTCCGAGGCGCAGCAAGCGATCGGACTCGTCGGCCCGGAGCCGCCGGTCCTTCTTTCGCCGTGCCAGCGTGCGAGGCGGGATGTGAAGGAGCCGGCACGCCGCCTCGTGGGGGATCGAGAAGCGCGCCGCGAGGGCTTCGAGCGCGGCGTAGGGGAGCCCGGCGCGCACCCGGTCGACGACCGTGCTGTAGCTCGCCTGTCGCCCCCGGAAGACCTTGCGACCTCCGAGGGCCGTGACCAGCCGTGCCGAGGAAATCATCAAGACCTCCGTCCTGCAAGATGGCAAGCCGTATCGTGCCATGTGGCAGGCGAGAAATCAACGACGCCGCGAGGGGAATGACGGGAGGCAGCTGACGCGGGAAGCCTGGAGATGGGGCGGCGCCCGCGCTAGACTCGGCGTCCGGGGCATTCGCCCGGGGGAGGGAGGCGCCATGGCCTGGACGCTCGCCGGC
>MGBU01000016.1:0-2415 GCA_001790205.1 Candidatus Rokubacteria bacterium GWA2_73_35
TCCGGCATCCTGGCGGGCGCGCTCTACGCCATGGTCGCGCTCGGGCTCGCGCTGATCTACGGCGTGATGCGCGTGATCAACATCGCGCACGGCCCGCTCCTGATGCTCGGCGCCTACACGACGTTCTTCCTCTACAGCGCCTTCGGGCTGAACCCGTACCTCTCGGTGCCGGTGACGATGGCGGCGCTGTTCGTCGTCGGTGTCGTGCTCCAGCGGTCGCTCGTCTTCCGCGTCGTCGACGCGCCGGAGCTCTCCTCGCTGCTGCTGACGTTCGGGGTCTCGATCGGGCTCGTGAACCTGGCGCAGCTCGCCTTCACGTCGGACCTGCGCGCGGTGGAATACCTGACCGGCTCCATCCCGCTGGGCCCGTTCGCCCTGTCGAAGACGCGCCTCGTCGCGTTCGCCTTCGCCGCGGGCGTCACGGCGCTCGCCTTCCTCTTCCTGCAGCGCACCCGGCTCGGCAAGGCGATCCGGGCCACGTCGCAGAGCCCGGAGGTCGCGATGGTCTGCGGCATCGACGTCCGCCGGATCCACATGCTCACCTTCGGGCTCGCGACCGCCCTGGCCGCGGCGGGCGGCGCGCTCCTCGCGGTGATCGTCGCGATCCAGCCGGAGATGGGCCAGGTCTGGACGTTCAAGTCCTTCCTCGTCATCGTCCTCGGCGGCGCCGGGAACTATCCCGGCGCGCTCCTCGGCGGGATGCTGCTCGGGCTCGTGGAGCAGGGCGCGTCCCTCTTCCTGACGACGCAGCTCTCCGAGGTGGTCGCCTACCTCCTGCTCGTCGTCGTGCTCCTCGTGCGCCCGACCGGGCTCCTCGGGGGACGGCAGACCTGAAGCGCGCGCTCCTCCCGGCGCTCGGCGTGCTCGTGGCGGCGCTCGCGGTCTACCCGGCCTTCGGGACCGGGTACGGCGTGCGCGCGATGCTCCAGATCTTCATGTGGATCGCGCTCGCCGGCTCCTGGAACATCATCTCGGGCCTCACCGGCTACGTGTCGTTCGGCCACGTCGCCTTCTTCGGCGCCGGCGCCTACGCGGGCGCGATCCTCATCGCCAAGGCGGGCTGGCCCTGGGTCCTCGCGGCGCCGGCGGGCGGCGCGGCGGCGTGCGCGCTCGCGCTGGTGATCGGCTACCCCTGCCTCCGCCTCAAGGGGCCGTACTTCGCGATCGCGATGCTCGGCCTCAACGAGGTGCTGCGCGCGCTCGTCTCGTACTTCGAGGGGCTCACGGGCGGCGGCTCGGGGCTGTCGCTGCCGACGCTCCACGCGACCGTGCCGATCTACTACGCGATGGCGGGGACCGCGGCCGCGGTGACGCTCCTGACGTTCCTGATCATCACCTCGCGCTTCGGCCTCCGTCTGATGACGATCCGCGAGGACGAGCTGGCCGCCGAGGCGATGGGCATCGACACCGCGCGGCACAAGCTCTACGCCTTCCTGCTCTCGGCGGCGGGGCCGGGCATCGCCGGCGCGCTCGCGGCGCGCGACCAGGGCTACATCGAGCCGATCAGCGTCTTCCCGCTCGCGACCACGATCACGATGATCGTCATGGCCCTCTTCGGCGGCAAGGGGACCGTCTGGGGGCCGGTGTTCGGCGCCGCCGTGCTCTTCGTGGCCCAGGAGCTCGTCTGGGCGCGCTTCCCGTACGTCCACCAGCTCCTGTTCGGCGCGATCATCGTGGCGGTCGTGCTGCTGATGCCCCGCGGGGTGCTCGGGATCCTCCAGGTGAAGTACCGCCTGCCGAGGACGATCTGATGCCGGCGCCCGTGCTCGAGCTGCGCCGGCTCTCCAAGCGGTTCGGCGGTGTGACGGCCGTGGACGGCGTCTCGCTCGCCCTCGAGCCCGGCCGGATCTACGGGCTCATCGGCCCGAACGGCTCCGGCAAGACCACGCTCTTCAACTGCATCACCGGCGTGGAGCGCCGCGACGGCGGCGAGGTTCTCTTCGGCGGCGAGCGGATCGACGGGCTCAAGCCCTGGCAGATCGCGCAGCGGGGCATCGGGCGCACCTTCCAGATCATCCGCGTGTTCCCGGAGCTGACGGCGCTCGAGAACCTCCTGGTCGTCACGCGCGGCGCCATCGAGGAGGCCCGCGCCCACGCCCTCGAGTTGCTCCGGTTCGTCACGCTCGAGCGCCTCCAGGGCGAGTACGCCGGCAACCTCTCGTACGGCCAGCAGAAGCTGCTCGAGTTCGCGCGGGTGCTCATGCGCGACCCGGCGCTGATCCTCCTCGACGAGCCGGCCGCGGGCGTCAACCGGACGCTGCTGAACGACCTGCTGGCCGCCGTCGCGCGGCTGCGCGACGAGGGCAAGACCGTGCTCCTCGTCGAGCACGACATGAAGGTCGTCATGGGGCTCTGCGAGACCGTGTTCGTGCTGGACCACGGCGAGAAGATCGCCGAGGGGCCGCCCGGCGCCAT
>MGBU01000016.1:2492-13301 GCA_001790205.1 Candidatus Rokubacteria bacterium GWA2_73_35
TGAAGGTCGTCATGGGGCTCTGCGAGACCGTGTTCGTGCTGGACCACGGCGAGAAGATCGCCGAGGGGCCGCCCGGCGCCATCCAGGCCGATGAGCGGGTCATTGAAGCGTACTTCGGCCGCTAGCTGGCTCCTGCTCGCGCCGCTCGCGGCGCTGGCCGCGGGGCTCGTCTGGCGCTCGCGCGCCTGGCCGCTCGTGCACGACGCGCCGATCATGCAGTACCTCGCCTGGCGGATCAGCGAGGGCGCCGCGCCGTACCGGGACCTGTTCGACATGAACTTCCCGGGCGTGTACCTGATCCACCTCGTCGTGCTGGCCGTGTTCGGCGCGTCGGACGCCGGCTGGCGCGCGTTCGACCTCCTCTGGCTCCTGGCCGTCGCGCTGTGCGTCGCAGCGCTCGTCCGGCCGTGGGGGCGCGTCGCGGCGGCGGGCGCCGCGCTCTTCTTCGCGAGCTACCACGTCGCGGGCGGCGCGTGGCAGGCGGGCCAGCGCGACTTCCTCCTCGTGCCGTTCCTGCTGCTCGGCGCGCTCGGCGTTGCGCGCTGGGCCGAGACCGGCGCGGAGTGGGGCCTGCTCTGGGGCGGGCTCGCGCTCGGCGCCGGGCTCATGGTGAAGCCGCACGCCGCGCTGCTCGCCGCGGGCCTGCTGGCGCTCGTCGCGGTCGTCGCGCGGCGGCGCGGCGGCGCGGTGTGGGTCCCCCTCGCCATCCTCGCGCTCGCGACGCTCGTCGTGCCGATGCTGACGACGGTCTGGATCGCCGCGCGCGGCGCGCTCGGCGCGTGGCGCGAGATCGTCTTCGAGTACCTGCTGCCGCTCTACTCGCGCCTCGGGCGGCCGGCGCAGTGGACGGTCTGGCGCTGGGAGGCCTGGATCCCGATCGCCGTCGGCGTGGTCGTCACGCTCGCGAGCGCGGCCGCCCACCGGCGCTTCGGCGCGCGCCACGCGGTGGTCGCGATCGGGCTCGGTTACGGCCTCGTGCATTTCGTCGCCCAGGGCAAGGGCTGGGAGTACCACCTCTACCCGCTGGCCGCGTTCGCGGCCGTCCTCCTGTTCGCCGAGGTCGAGGCGCTGCTCCGCGCCCGTCGCTGGGCGCCCGCGGCCCTGGCCCTCGCGAGCGTCGCCGTCGCGGCGGGCCTGCTCGGGGTCAAGGGCGTGGAGGCGTCCGCGACGCCGTGGATCGCGGAGAAGCAGGAGCGCGTGCGCGCGCTCGTCCGCGACCTCGCGGGGCGGGTGGGCCCGGGCGAGTACGTCCAGGTGCTCGACACGACGGACGGCGGCATCGCCGCGCTGCTCCGGCTGCGGATCGTGCAGCCGACGCGCTTCGTCTACGACTTCCCCTTCTACCACGACACCGACACGCCGATCGTCCACAGGCTCCGCGCGTACTTCGCCGAGGAGTTCGACCGGCGTCCGCCGAAGTTCGTCGTCCTCTTCGAGCGCGGCTGGCCCACGGGCGGCTACGCGCGCGTCCAGCAGTTCGGCAGCCTGCGCCTGCGGCTCTCGACCTACCGCGTGGACCGGCGGGGTCCCGGCTACATCGTGTATGCGCGCTGACGCGATCCGGTGCATCGTGCGCGCGTACGACGACCCGCTCGTGCGCGCCTACTGCTGGGCGCGGTTCTGGATCCTGCGCCAGCGGTTCCTCGACGAGATCGGCCAGTACCTGCCCGAGTCGGGGTGCGTGCTCGACATCGGCTGCGGCTTCGGCCTCTTCTCGCTCTACTACGCGGCGACCGGGACCGGGCGGTTCGTCCGGGGCGTGGACCTGAGCGCGCGCCGGATCGCGCTGGCGCGGCGCGCGGCCGCCCGCCTCGGGATCGAGAACGTGGCGTACGAGCAGGGCGACGCGCGCGACTTCAAGGGTGACGGTGAGGTCGCCGCGGCGTACATGCTCGACATCGTCCACCACGTGGCGCCGGCGCACGTCGGGCCGCTCCTCCGCGAGCTCCACCGCTGCCTCGCGGACGACGGAGTGCTCCTCGTGAAGGACGTGGACACGCGGCCCGCGCCGAAGCGGTGGGTCACCTGGCTCCTCGACCGGCTCGTCGCGCCCGCCACGCCGGTCCGGTACTGGAGCGCGGAGGAACTCACGGCGGCCCTGCGGGCGGCGGGGTTCAGCGTCCGGCGCCACGCGATGCTCGACTTCCTGCCGTACCCGCACGTGCTCTACGTCTGCGCCAAGCGAGGGGCTCCGTGAACGCGCCGCTCCTCGTGGCGCACACGATCACCGCCGGCTACGGCAGGATGGACATCCTGCACGAGGTCTCGCTCGACGTGAGCGCGGGCGAGATCGTGAGCATCATCGGCCCGAACGGCGCCGGCAAGTCCACCGCCTTCAAGGCGATGATCGGCCTCCTGCGGCCGCGGACGGGGCGCGTCCTGTTCAACGGCCAGGACATCACCGGCCTCCGGCCGGACCTCGTGCTGCGGCGGGGGCTCGCCTACGTGCCGCAGGGCCGGATCGTGTTCCCGCAGATGACCGTGCTCGAGAACCTCGAGATGGGCGCCTACACCGTGCGCGACGCGCGCCGGATCGCCGACGCGCTCGAGGCCGTCTACGCGCTGTTCCCGATCCTCTCCGAGCGCCGGCGGCAGCGCGCCGGCACGATGTCGGGCGGCGAGCAGCAGATGGTCGCGATCGCGCGGGCGCTGATGACCCGGCCGACGCTGATCCTCCTCGACGAGCCCTCGCTCGGCCTCTCGCCGAAGTTCGTCACCCTGATCTTCGACAAGCTCGTCGAGATGAAGCGGGCGGGCTACACGCTCATGGTCGTGGAGCAGAACGCGGCGCGCGCGCTCGCGATCGCCGATCGCGGCTACGTGCTCGAGCTCGGACGCAACCGCTTCGAGGGATCCGGCGCCGCGCTGCTCGCGGACCCCGAGGTGAAGCGCCTCTACCTGGGCGGCTGAGCGCGCGCGACCCGCCGTGCCCTACCCGGCGCGCTTCCCGCGGCTCGCCTTGCGCTTCGCGGGCCGGCGCGCCGTCGCGCCCCGGGCGGTCCGGGAGGCCGCCGGGCCCTTGGCCGGCGCACGGGACCCGGCCGTCGCGGCGGGCCCGGGCGCGGCGGGCCCGGGCTCGTCCCGCTCGATCGACACGAGGACGACGCCGAGCGTCTTCAGCAGGTGGGCGTCGTCGCGGACGCGCCGGTCGACCCTGCGCGGGTCGTTCGCAACGCCGCCGCCGCGCCGCCGCTCGGCCTTGCGGCGGTCCAGGATGATCTCGACGCCGGCGTTCCCCGCGAACTGCCTGCGGAGCTGCTCGTAGAGGTCCTTCCGGTTGGCGGCGACGATGTAGAGGTCCCGCTTGGCCATGGCGTCCCCCAAGAGGGTGCGTCAGCCCGCCCGGCGATTTCAAGCCCTTTGCGCGGGCCGCGCGCGGGCGCTACGCTGGGGGCGATGCGCAGGACGCTCGCGTCCGCCGCCGCCCTCGCGCTCGCCGCCGCGGGCCTGCCCGGGGAGGCCCTCGCCCAGGCGCCGCGCACGGTGAAGGTCGTCTTCGAGTTCCGCCAGGAGGCCACGGCGAGCCGCGACGCCGCCGGCGCGAGCGGGCGTGTCGTGATCACCGAGCGGGGCGGCGTCCGCTCGTCGGGGCGCGCCGGCGTCGAGAGCACCGAGCGGCGCGTGCGGCAGACCACCGGGATCTTCACCCTGGTCCAGGACGGCGGCGAGTCGACCTTGCTCGTCGCGAGCCAGGTCCCGTACCCCCAGGTCGCCTACTACCAGAACTATCTGACCGGCGCGGGCTACGTCGCCGCCGGTGTGGCGTTCCGCGACGTCGGGACCTCGCTCAGGGTGCGGGCGACCATCCTGCCCGGCGACCAGGTGAGGCTCCGGCTGACGCCGTCGATCAGCTGGTTCGCGGCCGATCGCTCGGGCGCCATCGAGGTCAACGAGGCCTCGACCGAGATCGTCGTGCCCTCCGGCCGGCGCGTCGTTCTCGGCGGCAGCACGACCGAGACCCACGAGGTTCTGCGCCAGATCCTCGGTTACGGGGTGGCGCGGGGCGCGACCGAGACCCTGATGAGGGTCACCGCGACGATCCGTTAGGCCTCCGCGCGGGACGCCCCGAGTCCCCGAGAACGACGACGCCCGGCTGAACGCCGGGCGTCGTCGCCTGCTCGCGGATCGTCCCCGGCGCTAGTTCTTCTTGAAGATCACCTTGTACTTCGCGTCGAGGTCCGCGGCGGAGTCCTTCGTGTGGCAGTACCCGCACGAGTTCGGCATCCGTGGCTTGCCCTGGGCGTCGACGTACCGGAGGGACTTCGACGGCGGGATCGCCTCGAAGGTGTGGTTGGAGACCGTTCCCGAGGCGATCGTCCTCGGGAGATGGCACGAGGTGCAGGACGCCACCTCGTACCGGTGCCCGGAGTGCTTCTTCGGGTTGGCCACGATCTCGCCGTGGCAGCTCCCGCAGAGCGCGCGCGGGTCGGCCCGGAGCTGCCCGGTCCGGTAGTCGAGGCTGCCCTTGTGCGGATCGTGGCACGTCGCGCACGTGAGGCCGCTCACGGTGCTGTGGCGCCCCTTGACCCAGTCGAGGTACTGCTGGCGGTGCCGGTTCGCGTTCTTCTGGTCGGGCCAGAAGGAGCCCGGGGCGGTGTACGGCTCGGGGTCGACGTCCTTCATCATGGTCTGGGGCTGGTTGACCACGTAGTTGACCGGGTAGTTGAACGCTTTCAGATTCCCCTTCATCCGGGCGCGGATGTGGCAGCGGCTACAGCTTTCGGTGGTGCTGTCGACGACCCCCTTGACCTTCTTCGGAGCTTTCGCGTGATCCGCCGACGGGCCGTGACACGACTCGCAGCCGATGTTGAACTCGACGAACGTCCGCTCTTTGTAGTTGACGCCGGTGGCGTGGCAGTTCGCGCACTCGTTGAACCAGTCCAGCCGCGACAGGCTGCCGTCCTTGTTCTTGCGCAGGGAGAAGTGGTTCTTCGGCTTCGTGTACTCGAACTCGCCGTCGATGATGTTGCCCTTGTCGTCCCAGAAGGTGTAGCGCTCCTCCTTGTACCAGCCGCCGATGGCGTACGCCCAGTCGTACTGGTCCGCCCTTGGCGCGCCCGCGACCGTCAGGTCGGCCTTCGCGTTCTTGAGGTCGCCTCGGGCGATGGGGCGCACCATCCACGCGTGGATCGTGTTCTTCCAGTCCTTGTACTGCGCGGCGTGGCAGGTCTTGCAGGTCTCCGAGCCCGCGTACGCCTTGCCGGTGTTGGGGTCCTTCGAGGGGCCCGGCCCCATCCGGGCCGCCGAGGCGGCGCCGACCAGCGAGAGACTGAGCACGACCGCGAGGATCACCGCCTTCTTCATCGAAGCCTCCTCGAAATGCACCGGGTCGCTGCGTAGGGCATCCAGGACATGAAGGAGGACTGAAGGCGCATCGGCCTAGAGACGGTGCAATCGGGGGACCAGGGTGGGAGCGTCGTGAATCCGGCGCGTTCCGGCCGGGGGGCGGCGAGCGGCCTGCGCCCGCGCGCCCCAGGTTGAGGCGGCTCCGCCTCATGCGGAAGGATGCACTGCCTGCGACGGCGTTCGTATGGCCCTCTACGGATGATCGCGTACGGATGAGCGGGTACGGATGAGCCCGTACGTATGACCACGTGCGTACGACGGGGCGCCTGGAGTGAGCGGAGTGAGGCGGGGAGGAATGGTGGAGCTGAGGGGATTCGAACCCCTGACCCCAAGACTGCCAGCCTTGTGCTCTCCCAGCTGAGCTACAGCCCCACGTGAAGAATCACGGTACAGGCGGGCGCGGAAGCTTGTCAAGGAATGGGGTGGAGTGGTACCGGGGGCGGGATTCGAACCCGCACGCCCTTGCGGGCAACGGCTTTTGAGGCCGTCGTGTAAAGCCAGTTCCACCACCCCGGCACATTCATGAAGGGCGCGGTACCTGGCGATTGTACACCCATCCCGCCCTGGGTCTTCCCACGGGTCGTGAAGGAGCGTGCCCGAGCGGGCGGAGAAACGGCTCCGCGATCACGCGCTTCCTCGCGAGACAGGGAACGGCCGGAGAATGGTAAAGCCGGCGAAGGAGTTCGATCGACTCGCTCTTCGCGTAGCAAAGCTTCCACAACGGCGATCGACCTTCTATTCGCCTTACGGTGATCGAGCCATTCAGTGAGATGATTCGGTGGATTGTCGCCTGCATCCAGTCAAGGAACGCATGGCTCGCCGAGACGAGGCTTACGTAAAGCCGCTCGTACACGTAACGCTCACTCTTGTCCGTGTTGTACGTGTCCACGTATACCGTCACCGACCCGTCACCGTCGATGCAGCCTCGCACGAAGTCCGCAAACAGGGCGTCCGGTATCGCGAGAGGCTGGAGCGTAAGACTCTTCGCTGGTGTCAGGCCGATGCCCCGCAGCCATGCGTGCAGCTCACGATCACTCCATTGCAGGCGGAAAGTGAAGCGCCCAGAGCCGCTTCGAGATCGTGTAGCCCTGGCTCGTACACCGAGGCAGTCGCGTATCGTCTCCAGGAAGTCGAAGTCCTTGGACGTGACCGTAAGATGCCGACCATCCCTTCCCAGGTTGCCGTCGGTCGCGACTACACCGACGGCCCAAGCGATTTCGGCGGACCACCCGAGTGGCGAGGCGAGCCCTCGCCGGGATAGGGGTGGCGCACCGCCGGGCCGCGATCCTCGGGGTCTGACTGGAACCGCGAACCGCCGCAGACGACGGAGGACGGTCGTCGGAGTGCATCCCAGCTGACGCGCGATGTTCTCCGCCGTCAGCCGCTCGTCGACGTAGAGCCGCCTCAGCGTCTCGGCCTCGACAGGCACGTACGACGGGCGCATTGCGTGGTTTCCCCCTCCTCAGCCTCCCCCTCGATCAGCACCAGTCAATGTCCAACTTTTCAGACAGCGAGGCGGCGACCGCGCCGGGGGGCGCGCGAAGACCCGCCGGAAAGGTGTGGAGGCTCGGGGACGTAGTACACTTGCCCTAGTCTCATGGGCGAGCTCTCCTTCGTCGAAGACGTCAAGCAGCTCGCGTACGGCGAGGGCGAGATCCTGCGTGGCGAGGGGATCCTCGCGATCACAAAGGCCCTGCTGCAGTCGGGCGTGAGCTACGTGGGCGGCTACCCGGGCGCGCCCGTCTCCTACCTGATCGACGTCCTCGCCGACGCCAACGAGCCGGTCCTCAGGCCCCTCGGCGTCTACTTCGAGCAGTCGGGGAGCGAGGCGGCAGCGGCGGCGCTGCTCGGCGCGTCGATCAACTACCCGGTGCGGGGCGCGGTGACGTGGAAGTCCGTCGTCGGCACCAACGTGGCCTCCGACGCGCTCTCGCACGTGGCCTCGGCGGGCGTGCTCGGCGGCAGCGTCATCATCATCGGCGAGGACTACGGCGAGGGCGCCTCGATCCTCCAGGAGCGCACGCACTCGGCGGCGCTCAAGTCGTCGATCCCGCTGCTGGACCCGCGCAACAGCCTCGACAGCTTCGCCCGCTTCGTGGAGGAGGGCTTCGGCCTCTCGGAGGCGTGCAACGAGCCGGTCTTCTTCTCGATCCGCATCCGCGCCTGCCACATGCGCGGCACCCTCCGTTGCAAGGACAACGTGCGGCCGCGAGTCAGCATGCTCTCGCCGCTCGGCGCGCCGAGCTTCAGCCTCGAGCGCATCAACCTGCCGCCGTTCACCTACGCGATGGAGGCGCAGAAGTTCGAGCGGCGGCTGCCGGCGGCGCGCCGCTACATCGTCGAGCACGGCCTGAACGAGCACCACCCGGGCGCGGAGGACCACCTGGGCATCGTCATGCAGGGCGGCCTCTGGAACACGACGCTCCGGAGCCTGCACGTGCTCGGCCTCGCCGACACGCGGGGGCGCACGCCGGTGCCGCTCCTCGTGCTGAACGCGATCCACCCGCTCGTGCCCGAGCAGCTCATCGCGTTCCTGCGGGGCAAGCGCCGGGTCCTCGTCGTCGAGGAGGGGATGCCGGACTACATCGAGCGCGAGCTCAAGGCGCTCGCGCACGAGGCGCGGCTCGACGTCGAGATCTCCGGCAAGGACGTCTTCGCGCCCCACGGCGAGTACGTGCCGCGGCTCGTGCTGCGCGGACTCAGCCGCTTCCTGGCGGACGCGGGGGTCCGGTCGGTGTCGGCGGCGGCGCTCGAGGAGCGCTACCGCGCGCTCACGGCCCACGAGGCGCGGGTGCGCGAGGTGCTCCCGCAGCCGGTCGCCAGGCGCCCGCCGTCCTTCTGCACGGGCTGCCCCGAGCGGCCCGTGTTCAGCGCGATGAAGATCCTCCGCGAGCGGGAGCCGGAGGTCGGCGACACGCACGTCTCCGCCGACATCGGCTGCTCGACGTTCTCGACCCAGGCGCCCTTCAACGTGGGCAGCTCGGTCCTCGGCTACGGCATGGGCCTGGCCTCGTCGAGCGCGGTCGCCCCGCTCTTCGGCAAGCGCGTCGTCTCGTTCATGGGCGACGGCGGGTTCTGGCACAACGGCCTCACCAACGGCGTCGCCAACGCGATGTACAACAAGCAGGACTCCGTCCTCGTGATCCTCGACAACTTCTACGCCGCGGCGACCGGGCAGCACCACCTGCCGTCCACCGGCACGAACGCGCGGAGGGAGCCGATCCGCATGACGATCCCCGAGGCGCTGCGCGGGCTCGGCGTCCCGTGGGTGCGCACGGTGAACTCGTACCGCATCGCGGAGGTCATGGCGACGCTGCGCGAGGCGCTCACCACGCGCGTGCCCGGGCTCAAGGTGATCATCGCGAAGAACGAGTGCATGCTCGAGCGCCAGCGGCGCGAGCGCCCGCGCCTCCGGCAGCTCGAGGCCGCCGGCGCGCAGGTGGTCCGGCCGCGCTTCGGCGTCGATCCGGACGTGTGCACGGGCGACCACTCGTGCATGCGGCTCAACGGGTGCCCGTCGCTCACGCTCCGAGCGAGCCCCGACCCGTTCCGCCCCGATCCGGTCGCGCACGTCGACGACACGTGCGTCGGCTGCGGCGTGTGCGGCGAGGTGGCCCACGCCGCGGCGCTCTGCCCGTCGTTCTACGAGGTCCGCGTCATCGCCAACCCGACCCGCTGGACGCGGCTCGTCGGCCGCGTGCGCGGGGCGGTGATCCGGCGGCTCGCGGCCGTCACGGCGTGAGCGAGGAGCGGCTCCTCAGCGTCCTGATCCCCGCCGTCGGCGGGCAGGGCGGCGGCGTCCTGCTCGACTGGCTCGTCGACGCGGCGCACGCGGACGGCTACCCGGTCCACGGCACGTCGATCCCCGGCGTGGCGCAGCGGACGGGCTCGACGTCCTACTACCTCGAGCTCGACACCGCGCGCGACGGCGCCGCCGACGCGACGCCGCCCGTCTTCTCGCTCTACCCGGTCCCGGGCGCGCTCGACGTCCTGCTCGTCCCCGAGCTGCTCGAGGTCGGGCGCTCGATCGAGCTCGGCTTCCCCTCGCCCGCGCGGACGACGATCATCGCGAGCACGCACCGCCTGTACTCAATCCACGAGAAGATCGCGACCGGCGACGGCACGTACCCGAGCGCCGACCTCCTCGCGGCGGCGCGCGCGTTCTCGCGGGCGCTCTACGCGTTCGACGCGCTCGCGCTGGCCCGCGCGCACGGCACGGAGGCGAACGCGGTGCTGCTCGGCGCGCTCGCCGGCGCGGCGGCGCTGCCGGTGCGGGTCGAGGCGCTCCGCGCGGCGATCGGGCGCAAGGGGATCCAGGTCGAGGCCAACCTGCGCGGCTTCGACGCCGGCCTCGCCGCCGTCGTCCGGATGCGGGAGGGGGCGGGGGCGGCGGCGGGGTCGCCGGGCTTCGGAACCCCACTCGCCCGGGACCCCGCCGCCACCCCCGCTCCCGCGGCCCCCGCGACGCCGGTGGCCGGCGACGAGGTCGCGCGGATGGTCGCGGAGTTCCCGGCGGCGGTGCGGCCCACGCTCGCGCGCGGGGTGGCGCGGCTCGTGGACTACCAGGGCCCCGCGTACGCGCGGCGCTACCTCGAGCGGCTCCGGCCCTTCGCGGCCTCCGGCGACGCGGAGCTCGTCGAGACGCTCGCGCGCTGGCTCGCCGTCCTGATGACCTACGAGGACGCGGTCCGGGTGGCCCAGCTCAAGACGCGCGCGAGCCGCTTCGAGCGCATCCGGCGCGAGAGCCGCGCGGAGCAGGGCGAGATCGTCGTTACCGACTACCTCAAGCCCGACCTCGACGAGATCCTCGGGGTGCTCCCGGACCGGCTCGTTGCGCCGCTCGCGCGCTGGGCCGAGCGCCGCTGGCCGCACGGCCGCCCGGCGCTCGCGCAGCACGTTCGGACCACGACCGTCAGCGGCTACCTGCGCGTGTGGCTGCTCGCGCGGCTCCGGCCGCTGCGCCCGGTGTCCCACCGCGCGCGCCGGGAGCACGCGCGCATCGACCGCTGGCTCGCGGCGGTCGAGCGGTGCGCCGGCTGGGACCGCGCGCTGGCGCTCGAGGTGGCGCGCGCCGCGCAGCTCGTGAAGGGCTACGGCGACGTCCGCCGCCGCATGGTCGCCCACTTCGAGCGCCTGCTCGCGAGCGCCACGCGCGCGGCGGAGCTCGAGGCGCCCGGCGGGCGCTTCGACGCGGCGCGGGGCCTCGCCACCCGCTACCGGACGCTCGTGCTCCAGGGGCCGGACGCCGAGCCGGGCGCGGTCGCGCTCGCCGAGCAGGTGCCGCTTCGGCTCGCCGCCCTGGACCGCGCGGGCGCGCTCGCGCTCCTCGCGCCGCGCGCCGCGGGGAGCGTGTCTGAGTAACCGCGGCCGACGTCCATGACCGATCGCCGACCACTGGGTGTTCCGCTTCGGGCGCGGGCTTTGCCCGCGCAACCGATTTCTGGGGGGAGGCTTCGGAAGGGG
>MGBU01000017.1 GCA_001790205.1 Candidatus Rokubacteria bacterium GWA2_73_35
CCATCTACTTTCACTGTGGAGGCCTCGATCTCTACCCGGCGACCCACGGAATACCCGGATGAACCAAGAAAAAGATCGGGCACGTCGATCCTCTCGTCGGGCCTTCGCCGAAAGACGCCAACCTCGACGAGATACTCGACTAGTTCCCGCGGATCGTCGAAGGGAGGTCTTCCCAACCGGTTCTCACCCCCACCCCTGCTTGGCTCAAGGAGTCGTTCCAGATCGCGCCTCCGCTCCCAAGGAACCTGCTCGCCCTTGACGCGTTCCTTGATCCCTTGGAGCCACGGCCACTCGGCCTTGGCGTGCTCAACGTACTCATCCGATACCTTGTCAAGAGCACTGCGTAGTGAGGTCGGATGGATAATCCTCGGCCACCTCACGCTGCGAGGCGCGTCCGCTTCGATCCATGCGGCCTCCTCAATCAACCTCACGAAAGGTCTTGGCAGAGCCCGACCTCTGCCGTCCCTGACGTGATCGATCAGCCATCGATACGTCCGGCCCTTCTTTACTCCGACCCCCATGTACGGGCCGATTATCCGCTCGATGGCCGGACGGGCATCCTCCCAGCGCTGGAGAGTCGGGATCCACCCGAGATCTGAATCATGCGACCAAGAATTACGCCGAGCGCCTAGGAGATACTCCTCCAATCTCGGGCTCGCGTTCACGATGCGTTTGAGCAGCATCGAATAGAGGCTTCGCTCGCTCCAGAAGAGATCAACACGGCCAGCGGCGAGTTTGGCTAGGTCCGCGCCTCCAGACGTTGCATGGCGCTCGAAGAGGTCAGTCCTTAGGAAGATCTTCGCGCGTATCCTGCGCCATCTCCTCGAGTAAGTGGCCCACAGGGCAACCAAGCCCTGGATGCCTACGGTCATCGCGTTCCAGTCTGTTCCTCCAAGCGTGTCGAGTTCGTCGTAGGCGACAAAAACGTATTCGCCCCGTTTCTCAAGGGCGTCATCTAGTCGGTCGAGAGCAAGCAAGGGGTCTCCTTCTGTCTGCCGAAACGCCAGAAAAACCGCTTCTGGGTCGCCGGCTTGAGGGAGAAGAACGCCCTTAAGCCTTTCGGTTGCATGTTCGTCAAGTCGTTCTGCGAGAACGCGCACGAGGTATGAGAACCAAAGGTCTGCGACAGTCTCGGATTCTTGGCCGAACTTGTCGAGAAACCGCCGGAGACCGCGTGGATCGAAGTCCTGCTTTTCGAGCCGATAGCCACTCAGCCATTTGGATTTAGTAGGATCCGATGGGAGCCGTTGGAGGCTAGGTGCATGACGGGCGATCGCTGGCACAAGGCCAGCGTCCGTAATGGCCTTAAAAAGTTGAGACTTTCCTGCACCGCGAGGTCCGACAATTAGAACCACTTCAGGGTCGAGCGCACGGAGGTGTTCCGCCACCGGGTGAAAAACCTCACGAATCCGTGTCACGGACTCATGCTCAGCTCTGCCCCGGCCCCCGATTTGAGAAAGATCTCGAAGGAGAGAGAGGCGCGTTTCCTGGACGGGCGCACTCAAGCGGGATCCTCCTCAGATATGTCAGCGAATCGACTTGAAATTCGATCGCCCAACCTCCGGTAGTCAGGGGACTCAGCAAGGAAGTCCGCTACATCAGCCAAATCGCCGAAGGTAGTCAATCGAGGCTCGTAGGTTAGAGAGATCGGGACGTGTGGGGCATCCTCGGAGTCGAGGTCCCCAACATGCCAGAGACGATCCTCCTCTGGCGGCGACGGTGCTTCAGCATAATAGTTCTCGGAGAATTCATCCTGAGCCTTGGATCGGAACCTCTCAACAGCCATTTTCGCAAGCTCCGGATGATTCGTGACCATAGATTGGACAAGCAAGCATTCAGCTTGTGATCTCTCACGAAGGAGACGGGAGGCACCGAGCCTGCGTAGGATTCGGCGCAGTCCTTCCCAGTTCTGCTCAGAAAGTGCAGCGAAGAGTACATGGAGGTGGGCGAACCCACTCAAGAGCAGGCCGGCCGATTCAGAAAAACCTGTTCGTGCGTCGAGAAGGATCCATGCTGGTGAAATGTGATGCCGGAGGTCGTCCAGCATCGTTAGCAGTGGAAGGCGATTAGTCTCAGGCGGCGGTTCAAGATCGAGACGCGCTAGTTTCGGCAGGTAATCGTCGTTGAGCCTGCCTGATGGGACAACGAAGATCTCCCCACGCCCCGTGATCGGCTCCCTACGGCACACATGATAGTAGTCATCAATGGGTACTGGGCCAAAGGGCCGTTCGAGGAGGTAGTCAATACATCCCCATGCCGCGGTTCGTCCCTCGCCATCAACGCTGAGTAGACCGCCGATGCCGGGCGCATCGAGATCGAAATCGACGACCACTACGCGTTCGCCGAGGCGAGCCCTCTGGATCGCAAAGGCCGCAAGAGCGGTGCTACGACCCAGGCCTCCCTTGAATGAATAGAACACGACAACAGGAGGCCCGCTAGGGCTCTCGCTGCCAGGAGCGCTCCATATGACTTCCTCTATGTCAATGGACCACGCGCCCCTGGTCCTATGGCGCTCTAAGATACGAAACCTCCCAGAATCACCAACTTCTTCGGCTTCGTCCCAGGCTCGTCTGTATATGAGGCGATCTGTGTCGGTGCCGGAGTCCCCCAGCCAGACGTCTCCCGACCACCATGGCGCAGCGCTCTCCTTGAGTTCGAGGAGACGCTCTCGAACGGGATTTACGGCGGTCTCAGGGCCCCAGAGAACGACCCGAAGCTTACCGAAGAGATCCGCGATTAGAACAGCGCGCTCAATAGGCGTATGCGTTTCCACAAGGGACTTCAGAAGAGTATGGGCAAGGTGGCGAGCTTCGTCAAAGTGAACGAATTGGCGAGACACTAAGCTTCTCCGTTGAGAATCATCTCGCTTATCGTTGCCTTGAACAAGTTCTGCGCTTCAGTAAACCAGGTGTTGGTGGTCACGGCGTTTGAGGTCCCGTCCGCTCGATATCGAAGCGAAGGCATCCAGGTGGCGACGCTGGCTGTTAGGATGG
This sequence comes from Candidatus Rokubacteria bacterium GWA2_73_35, assembly GCA_001790205.1. GTDB lineage: Bacteria > Methylomirabilota > Methylomirabilia > Rokubacteriales > CSP1-6 > GWA2-73-35. The sequence continues at coordinate 2,994 of MGBU01000017.1, forward strand.
AAGAAACTGGACCGCTTAGATATCGGGCTGAGCGAGAACCCGAAATGAGTGCGAGGCGCCGAACTTCGCTGGAGAGCCAATGAAAATCATGCCCTTCCCTCGGACCCCAGTTTCGACTCCCGAGTTCAAGAACTATCAGGGATTTCAGGCAGCACTCGACAACATAGCCCACAAGATAGCTTGCGCCGTCGAAGCGCGTAGCGGCGATTAACGCGGTTACATCATCGAGATGTTTCTTTGCGGCGGCCGGGAAATCTTCGCCGTTTGGTAGGATCAAGATAGACATCACTACGCAGTGGGAGCCACTAACGGCATGCTGGCATAAACCCCTCTTCAGTTCAGGGGTTGTTGAGACCCGTTCTCGCCCTCGCTCTTCCTTAGCGCGCCACCACCTTCGCCTCGTACATCCAGACCTTCTCGTCGGCGCGCGGCGTCCACTCGATGTGGCTCGCGACCCCGTAGAGGTCGTGCTGCTGCCACAGGAACACCCACGGGGCCTCGTCGCGGATCAGCCGCTGCAGCTCGGCGTAGGCCTCGGCGCGCGCCTTGGGGTCGAGCAGGGTGCTGGCCCGCCTGATCTTCTCGTTGAGCACCGGGTTGTTGCCGTACGACGAGTAGGTCTGGTCGGCCAGGAAGAGCGGCTGCACCGTGCCCTGGCCGTGCAGCGCCGGGCCCCAGCCGAGGAAGAACATGTCGCCCGTTTTCCGGTTCTTGATCTTGTCGAGGTGCGTGCCCCACTCGTTGACGACCACGTTGACCTTGAGGCCGAGGCGCCCGAGCTGCGCGGCGATCGCGAGCGACACGTCCTTGTCGAGCGGGTAGCGGCCCGACGGCGTGTCGAGCGTGAGCTGGAGCTTCGCCGGATCGACGCCGGCTTCCTTCAGGAGGGCGACGGCGCGCTGAGGGTCGTGCTTGTAGCACTCGGCCGGGGCGTAGTCCACGTTGGCGGGCGCGAGCGGGCCGCACATGCGCGTCGCGCGCCCCTTGAGCACCTGCGTGATCAGCTCCTCCACGTTCACCGCGTGGTTCAGGGCGCGCCGCACGCGCACGTCCTGCATCGGCCCCGGCTTGAGGTTCACGAGCGCCAGGTAGTTGATGCGCGAGGACACCGTGGCGCGGAGCTTCGCGCGGCCGCTCCGCTCGACGGCCTCGACGACGTGGGGCGGCACGTCCTTCATGATGTCGATCTCGCCGGAGAGCAGGGCCGCCATGCGCGCGCTGAACTCGGGGATGAAGCGGAACGTGACGCGGGCGACGTCGGCGGGGCCCTGCCAGTAGTCGGGGTTGCGCTCGAGGACCAGCCGCTCGTCGCGCTTCCACTCGACGAACTTGAAGGGGCCGGTGCCGATCGGCTGCTGCGCGAGCTTCTGGGGCCCGAGCTCGCGGAGCGCCTTGGCCGGCATGATGAGCGAGTTGGTGAGCGAGGCGCTGTCGACCAGGTTCGGCCACGGCTGCTTCGTGACGAAGCGCACCGTGTAGTCGTCCACCACCTGCACCTCCTTGACGAGGCCCCAGTAGGCCGCGGAGGCGAAGTGGCTCTTGCTGGCCGGGTCGAGCGCGTAGTCGATCGTGGCCTTGACCGACTGGGCGGTGAAGGGCTCGCCGTTGTGGAACTTGACGCCCCGGCGGAGCTTGAACTCCCAGGTCGTGTCGTTCACGATCCGCCAGCTCTCCGCCAGCATCGGCTTGGGCTTGAAGGTCCTGGCGTCGCGGTCGAGCAGCCGGTCGTAGATGTGCTCGAGCTGCGTGTTGGTCGTCCAGTCCACGATCGTGACCGCCAGCATCGTGCGCGGCTCGGCGCCGAGCCCGATCACGATCTCCTTGCTCTTGGCGCGGTCCTGGGCGCCGGCGGGCGCCGCGGCGAGCAGGGCGAGGGCCAGCGAGGCGGCGAGGGCGGCTCTGAGGCCACGCATACGGATCTCCTTTTCTCTCCGGTCAGACCCTGAGCTTGGGGTCGAGGCGGTCGCGCAGCCAGTCGCCCAGCAGGTTGACGCCGAGCGCGGTCAGCGCGAGCGCGGCGCCGGGGAACGCGGCGAGCCACCACGCGACGTACAGGAAGTCGCGGCTCTCCGAGAGCATGCTGCCCCAGGCCGGTGTGGGCGGCTGGACGCCGAAGCCGAGGAAGCTGATCGCCGCCTCGGCCACGATGAACTGCGAGAACTGGAGGCTCGCGACCACGATGATGGACGGCGCGACGTTGGGCAGCACGTGGCGGAACAGGAGCCGCGGGCGGCCGACGCCGAGCGCCGCGGCGGCCTGGACGTACTCGCGCTGCTTCACCGAGAGCACCTCGCCGCGCACGACGCGAGCATACACGACCCAGCCGGCGGCCGAAAGGCTGAGGATGATGTTGCGCAGCCCGAGGCCGACGATCGCGTTGATCGTCATCGCGAGCAGGATGAAGGGAAAGGAGAGCTGCACGTCGGCGATCCGCATGAGCACGGCCGAGGGCCAGCGCTCGACGAAGCCCGCGACGAGGCCGAGCAGGCCGCCGACCACCGCCGTGAGGAGCACGGTGCAGACGCCGATGAAGAGCGCGAGGCGCGCCCCGTGGAGGACGCGCGCGAGCAGGTCGCGCCCGAGCTGGTCGGTGCCGAGCGGGTGGCCGGGCGTGCCCGGGGGCCTGAGGCTCTGGACCAGGTCGGCGCGGAGCGGGTCGTCGGGCGTGAGCCACGGCGCCAGGACGGCGACGAGGAGCACCGCGAGCGTCAGGCCCACACCCGCGTACTTCTTCACCGCAGGCGCACGCGCGGGTCGAGCCAGCCGTAGAGGAGGTCCACGACCAGGTTGATGAGCGTATAGAGCACCGAGATCAGGAACACCGCCGCGAGCACGACCGGGAAGTCGCGGTTCAGCAGGGCCTGGACCGTCAGCCGGCCGAGGCCGGGCCAGGCGAAGATCGTCTCGGTGATGACGGCGCCGCCGAGGAGCTGGCCTGCCTCGAGCCCGGCCAGCGTGACGATCGGGATCGCCGAGTTGCGCAGCGTGTGCTTGCCGATCACGCGCCCCTCGCCGAGCCCCTTGGCCCGCGCGGTCAGCACGTAGTCCTCGCCGAGCACGTCGAGCACCGCCGAGCGCGTGAGCCGCGCGATGCGCGCGGCGAAGAACGCGGCGAGGACGATCGAGGGCATCACGAGGTGCGCGAGCGTGCCCCTCCCGCCCGTCGGCAGCCAGCGGAGCTGGACCGAGAAGAGGTAGATCATCATGAGCCCGAGCCAGAAGCCGGGCGTCGCCTGGCCGAGGACGGTCGCGAGGGTGCCGAGGTGGTCGAGGAGGCTGTCGCGCCGCACCGCGGACACGACGCCGAGCGGCACCGCCACGACGAGCGTCAGCAGCAGGGCCGTGCTGCCGAGGAGCAGCGTGGCCGGCACGCGCTCGAGCACCAGGCCCATGGCGTCCTGCTGGTAACGGAGCGACTCGCCGAAGTCGCCGCGGGCCGCGCCGGCGACGAAGCGCGCGTACTGGACCGCGAGCGGATCGTTGAACCCCAGGCGCTGGCGGAACTCGTCGACGTCCTTGGCCTGGATGTCCATCGGCATGAAGAGCAGCACCGGGTCGCCCGACAGGCGCACCATGCCGAAGACGACCGAGAGCGAGAGGAAGACGACGAGCGCCGTCTGGGCGAGGCGCGAGGCGATGTAGGCCCGCATGGGCCTACAGTTGTATCACGGCCTAGGCGTGGTCGCGCTTGAGCTGGGCGGCGATCGGCGCGAAGTCGTACGCGGGGAAGACCTCGTAGCGGAACGCGCCCCACGCCTTTTGCTCGATGCAGCGGTTCATCGCGCGGAGCGCGTCCGGCCGGGCGCGCACGAGGATGACGAACCCGTAGGACATCGCGACGGTCCACGAGACCACCTCGACGCCCTCGGGCGGGAAGTCGCGGTAGAAGCCGGTGGTCTTCACGTGCGCCATGATCTCGTCGAGCGTCTTGGACTGGTCGTGGCGCAGCAGCACGGTCAGCAGCACGCGGTCGTCCGGCATCGCGGCGTTCCCTCCCTCCCGCCGCACGCGGCGCGGCGGGTCAACAGTCGACCCAGCGTCCCTCGATCCAGATCGGCTGCCAGTAGCCGGACTGGAAGACCTGCGGCACGTACTGGCCCTCGACCCAGAGGGCGTCGGTGTTGTAGTGCGCCGGCACCCACGCGTAGGCGACCTGGCTCTGCGGGACCCACTGGTAGGTCCAGGCCCCCGGCGCCAGGCAGCGGCGCGGCGCCAGGTACACGGGCCGGGGCACGACGATCACCCTGCCGGGGTGCGGGCGGACGACGTGGTGGGGGCGGCCCGCGAACGGCGGCCCGCCGATGACGATCCTGACGCCGCCGGCCTCCGCGGCGCCGGGGCGCCCCGCCAGCACCGCGGCGAGCAGGGCGAGCGCGAGCACGACCGTGGTGGTCATCTTGCCTCCTACGACGCCGCGGCGCCGCCCGGCATTCACCGCGCGGCGATCCTCGGCGCCACGCCCGTCCAGAGCAGCTCCGCCCAGCGCGCGTAGCCCGCGTCCGAGGGGTGGTACCCGTCCGACCACACGAGCTCCGGCCGCCGGGGCAGCTCCTCCCGGCTCGGCCCGTAGAGGTCTACCGGCTCGACGCCGAGCGCGCGCGCGGCGCGGCCGAGCGCCCCGTTGAACTCGACCGTCCGCCGGCCGACCAGGTCGCGCGCGGCGCTCGCGCGGAAGCGCGGCGTGACGGCCAGGTCGGGCAGCAGGTTCACGACGAGGACGGCCCGCGTCTCGCGCGCGAGCCGGCCGAGCATCGCGCCGACGTTCCGCTCGAACGTCTCGAGGGTGACGCGCCCGGTGACGTCGTTGGGCCCGATCGAGAGCGTCGCCAGGTGCGGGCCGAGCGCGATCGCGCGCTCGAGCTGGCCCGCGAGCACGTCGGCCGACGTGGCGCCGGCGACGCCGAGGTTCACCAGGCGCGCGTTCGGGTAGACCCCGCGGAGCCGCGCGTGCAGGCGCCCGACGTAGCTCGCCTCCGGGCTCGACGCGCCGACGCCCTCCACGGTGCTGTCGCCGAGGGCCACGTACACGAGCGGCGCGTCGCGGTCGGCGGGCAGCGCGCGGGGGGCCTCGCTCCGGCCCCACGCGCAGCCGCCCAGCAGCAGCGCGAGCGCCAGAGCCGCGCGGATCAGAACGCCGCGGCGGCCTCGAGCGTCGCGCGGTACCACGGCGCGTCCGGGAACGTGATGGGGCGGATCGCGGGGAGCGTGACGCCGGCGCGCCGGTAGGCGTCGACGTACGCCCGCGCCGACGCGGCGTCGCCGACGGCGCCGAGCGCGTGGGCGAGCGCCTCGGGCACCTCGCCGCTCCGGTCCCAGGCGGCGAGCCCCTCGCCGAGGCCGCTCGCCTCCAGCATGGCGCGGTAGAAGGGCAGCGCGACGTAGCGCGTGAGCTCGGCGCGGAACGCCCCGAGCGCCGCCGCCGGGTCGCCCGTGACCGCGAGCGGCACCGCCGCGACGACCTCGAAGCCCTCGAGCGTCTTGCCCGCGCGCCGCCGGCCGCGCTCGAGGGCCGGGAGCGCCACGTCGCGCACGTAGGCGGGCGGGCAGAGCCAGAGCACGGCGCCGTCGGCGATCTCGCCGGCCAGCTCGCACATCCGCCGCGAGAGCGCGGCGAGGACGATCCGCGGCGCCGGCGGGCGCACGGGGACGCCGAGGCTCCAGCGGACGCTGAAGTGGCGCCCCGCGAAGGCGGCGCCCGTCCCGAGCGCGCCGCGGAGCACCTCCACGTACTCGCGCATGACCTCGAGCGGCGCCGTGAGGGCGAGCCCGAGCATCTGCTCCATCGAGGCGCGGTGGCTCACGCCGAGCCCGAGCGTGAAGCGGCCGCCCGTCAGCTCGGAGAGGGTCAGCGCCGCCTGGGCCGTCGCCACCGGGTGGCGCGGGTAGATCGGGAGCACGCCCACGCCGAGGCCGAGCCGCGTCGTTGCGGCGCCGTAGGCCGCGAGCACCAGGAACGCGTCGCGGCCGAGCCCGTGGGTGACCCACACGCTCTCGTAGCCGAGGGCCTCGGCGCGGCGCGCGAGGTCCACCGCGACGCCGAGGTCGCGCCCGGGGACGACGTACGCGGCGCGCCGCGCGGCGTCAGCCACGGAGGACCGAGACCTCCATCGCGTCGTCGTCGAAGGCGTGCGCCCGCGACGCGAAGCGCCCGCCGGGCTGGCGCACGTACTCGAGGTAGGGCGCGACGTCGCGGCGGTAGATGCCCGTGTTGTCGGCGACGACCACCGCGCCGGGGACGAGCTTCGGCTCGACCTGGCGGAGGTAGTCGAGATAGTCCTCCTTCGCGGCGTCGATCAGGACGAAGTCGAAGCGGCCCGCCAGCAGCGGGATCACGCGGAGGGCGTCGCCGACGATCATCTTCACGCGCGGGCCGAGCCCGGCGATGGCCACGTTGCTCCCGGCGAACCGGGCCAGGTAGGCGTTGGCCTCGATGCACGTGAGGCGGCCGCGGGGGGGCATCGCGCCGGCGATGAGGATCGCCGAGTAGCCGAAGAGCGAGCCGATCTCGAGCCCGCGCGTGCACCCGTGGCGCTCGATCACGCGGCGGATCACGCGGCCCTTGGCCCGCCCGACGACCGGGATGTGCCAGAGCGTCGTGGCGCGGTCCATCAGCGCGAGCATCCGCCGCGCGGTCTTGGTCATGCGCGGGCGGGAAGCCGCGCCCCGACGCCGTCGGGCAGCGGGTAGCGGCGCCGGAACGTGCCGGCCTTGACGACCTGGCCGGGCAGCGTCCGGCCGACGATCTCCTGCACGCGCCGGGAGACGGCGAGGAGCCGGTCGAGGTCGATGCCGGTCTCGACGCCCATCGCGTGCAGGCAGTGGACCAGGTCCTCGCTGCACACGTTGCCCGACGCGCCCGGCGCGAACGGGCACCCGCCGAGCCCGCCGATCGACGCGTCGACGTGCGTGACGCCGCACGCGAGCGCCGCCAGGACGTTCGGGATCGCCATCGCGCGCGTGTCGTGCGTGTGCAGCGTCCACTCGATCCCCGGGAAGCGCGGCATCAGGTGGCCGAGCACCTCGCCGACCTGACGCGGGTTCGCCATCCCCGTGGTGTCCGCGAGGCCGATCGCGCGCGCGCCGATGTCCACCAGGCGCCCGACGACGCTCTCGAGGCGCGCGAGCGGCACGTCGCCCTCGAACGGGCAGCCGAACGACGTCGAGATGCCGCACGCGACGTGCGCCCGCGCGCGCTCGGCCACCTGCATGACCCCGCGGAGCTTCTCGATCGACTCGGCCACCGTCATGTTGACGTTGGCGAGGTTGTGGCTCTCGCTCGCGGAGAGGACGGTGTGGATCGCGTCGACGCCCGCGTCCACGGCGCGGACCGCGCCCTTCTCGTTCGGGACGAGCGCCGCGTAGCGCGTGCCCGGCCGGCGCCGGATCCGGGCCACGACCTCCTCGGCGTCACGGAGGGCCGGGACGACCTTCGGGTGGACGAACGACGTCACCTCGATGCGGGGCACCCCCGCGGCCGAGAGCAGGTCGACCACCTCGACCTTCTGGTCCGTGGGGATGAACTCGGGCTCGATCTGGAACCCGTCCCGGGGCCCGACCTCGCAGATCGTCACGCGCGCCGGCAGCTTCATGGCGTCCTCCGCCCCTCGAATTGCTCACGACTCTAGCACGTTCGACCGGAAGCCCCGCCGGACCCGCCGCACCCCGACCGGAAGCCGAGTATAACGAGTCCAGGGAGGGCACAACGATGAATCCGAGCCTCGGGATCGGCGACGGCGACCGCAAGGCCGTGGTGGAGATCCTCAACGCCCTGCTGGCCGACGAGTATCTGCTCTACACGAAGACCCGGAACTACCACTGGAACGTGGTCGGCCCGCAGTTCAACGACCTGCACAAGTTCTTCCAGGCGCAGTACGAGGCGCTGGACGGGATCGTGGACGACGTGGCCGAGCGGGTGCGCACGCTGGGCGGCCGGGCGCTCGGCACGCTCGCGGAGCTGGCGCAGGGCGCCCGGCTCAAGGAGCGGCCCGCCACCTACCCGGACGCCCCTGGGATGCTCGAGGACCTGCTCGGCGACCACGAGACGATCGTGCGCCAGCTCCGGGTGGACCTCGAGACGGCGATGAAGCGCCACGACGCGGGCACGAGCGACTTCCTCACCGGGCTCATGGAGAAGCACGAGAAGATGGCGTGGATGCTGCGCGCCTTCGGCGCGAAGCGCTGACGCCTAGCGGAGGCTGAGCGGCTCCAGCACGGCCTCGCGCACGCCGTGCGCGCGGAGGAACGCCTCCCATGCGTCGATCGCCGCCGCGGCGCGGCTCCGCACGGGCATTGGCCCTCCTTGGGACCGACAGGGTATCATCGCCCGCGTGCGACTCGACGTGGGCCTCGCCAGCGCCGACCTCCGCGCGCTCGCCGCGTACGCGCGCCAGGCGGAGGCGCTCGGCTACGGCCGGCTCTGGGCCTCCGAGACGAAGCACGACCCGTTCCTGCCCCTCGCCGTCGCCGCCGCGGCGACGACGCGGCTCGGACTCGGCACCGCGATCGCGGTGGCGTTCCCGCGGAGCCCGATGCTCGTCGCCCACACGGCGTGGGACCTCCAGCGCGCCTCCGGCGGGCGCTTCGTCCTCGGTCTCGGCACGCAGGTCAAGGGCCACAACGAGCGCCGCTTCTCCGTGGCGTGGGAGGCGCCGGGCCCGCGGCTCCGCGAGTACGTGCAGGCGCTCCGCGCGATCTGGGACTGCTGGCAGCAGCGCACGAAGCTCGACTTCCGGGGCCGGCACTACCGCTTCGACCTGATGACGCCGTTCTTCGACCCGGGGCCGATCGAGCATCCCCGCATCCCGGTCTGGACGGCGGGCGTGAACCCGTCCATGTGCCGGCTCGCCGGCGAGATCGCCGACGGCCTGCACGTGCACTCGTTCCACAGCCCGACCTACCTCCGCGAGGTCGTCCGCCCCGCGGTCGCGGAGGGCCTGCGGCGCGCCGGGCGCGCGCCCGCGGGGTTCGGCTACCGCGCGGCGGCGATGGTGATCCTCGGCGACACGGACGAGGAGGTCGCGCGGCGCACCGGGGCCGTGCGCCAGCAGATCGCCTTCTACGCCTCGACACGGACGTACGCGCCCGTGCTCGCCGCGCACGGTTGGGCGGACCTCCTGCCGCACCTGCACCGGAAGTCGGTCGAGGGCGACTGGCAGGGGATGGCCGCGCTGATCAGCGACGAGATGCTCGAGCACTTCGCGGTGCCGGCGACGTGGGCGAGCGTCGCGGAGAAGCTCCGCGCGCGCTACGCGGGGCTCTGCGACCGCGTCGAGTTCTACCCCGCCTGCCAGCCGCCGCTCGACGACCCGCGCCTCGCCGCGCTCGTGCGCGAGCTCAACGGCTAGTACGAGCGGGGCATCCCGAGCACGTGCTCGCCGACGTAGGCGAGGATGAGGTTGTTGTTGATCGGCGCGGTCTTGTAGAGGCGGCACTCGCGGAACTTCCGCTCGACGTCGTACTCCTCGGCGTACCCGTAGCCGCCGTGGCAGTCGATGCAGGCGTTGCCCGCCTCCCACGCGGCCTCCGCGCCGAGGTACTTGGCCATGTTCGCCTCGCCGCCGCAGGGCTGGCCCGCGTCGAAGAGCGCCGCGGCCTTGTCGCGCATGAGCTCGGCGGCCTCGATGGCGACGTGCGCCTTCGCGACCGCGAACTGCACGCCCTGGTTGGCGCCGATCGGTCGGCCGAAGATTACGCGCTGGTTCGAATACGCGACGGCCTTCTCGATGAACCAGCGGGCATCGCCGAGCGAGTCGGAGGCGACCAGGATACGCTCGGCGTTCATGCCGTCGAGGATGTAGTGGAACCCGCGGCCCTCCTCGCCCACGAGGCTCTCGGCCGGGATCTCCGCGTCGTCGAAGAAGAGCGCGTTGGTGGAGTGGTTCATCATCATCCGGAGCGGCCGGACCTCGAGCCCCTTGAGGTCGCGGATGTCGATGAGGAAGACCGACAGGCCGTCCGTCTTGCGCTGCACCCGGTCCACCGGGGTCGTGCGCGCGAGGAGCAGCATCAGGTCGGACTGGAGCACGCGCGAGATGAAGATCTTGCGGCCGTTGACGACGTAGCGGTCGCCGCGGCGCACGGCGGTCGTCTGGAGCTTCGTCGTGTCCGAGCCCGAGTTCGGCTCGGTGACGCCGAAGGCCTGCAGCCGGAGCTCGCCGGTCGCGATCTTCGGCAGGTACTGCCGCTTCTGCGCCTCCGAGCCGTGCCGGAGCACGGTGCCCATGATGTACATCTGGGCGTGGCAGGCCGCCGCGTTGCCGCCCGAGTAGTTGATGGTCTCGAGGATCAGCCCGCCCTCGCGGATGCCCAGGCCCGCGCCCCCGAACTCCGCGGGGATGAGCGCCGCGAGGTAGCCCGCCTTCGTCAGCTCGGTGACGAAGGCCTCCGGGTACTCGCGCTTGGCGTCGAGCTCGCGCCAGTACTCACCGGGGTACCGCTTGCAGATCTCGAGCACGCCCGCCCGGAGCGCGCGCTGCTCTTCGCTGAGCGCGAGGTTGATGGTGGCCATCGTCACGTCCCTTTGAACTGCGGCTTGCGCTTCTCGTTGAAGGCGCGGACGCCCTCGAGGCGGTCCTCGGTCACCACGGTGGCATTGTACGCCTCGATCGCGAGGATCATCGCCGTGTCCAGGTCGGTCTCGAGGCCGTAGGCGATCGCCTTCTTCGCCTGGCGCACCGCGATCGGGCCGTTCCGCGCGATGGTCTGCGCGATCTCGAGCGCCTTCGCGCGCGCCTGGCCCGCGGGGACCAGGTGGTTGAGGAGGCCGGCGGCCCGGGCCTCGTCGGCCTTCATGCGCCGGCCCGTGAAGATCAGCTCCTTCGCGAGCGGCGCGCCGAGGATGCGCGGCAGGAGCTGGGTGCCGCCGATCCCCGGGAAGATGCCGAGCGTCGTCTCCGGCACGCCGAAGACCGCCGTCTCGCTGGCCACGATGAAATCCGAGAGGAGCGCCAGCTCGCACCCCCCGGCGAGCGCGAAGCCCTCGACCGCGGCGATCACCGGCACCGGGCAGCGGAGCAGGGCGAAGGCGCCGCGCTCGAAGATGACGTGCTGGGCGCGCCAGACCGCGTCCGTCATCTCGTTGCGCTCCTTGAGGTCGCCGCCCGCGCAGAAGGCGCGGTCGCCCGCGCCGGTGAACACGACGGCGCGCACCGCGCGGTCGCGCTGGAAGCCCTCGAAGCAGGCGAGCAGGTCCTCGCCCATCGCGGTGTTCATCGCGTTCATCTGCTCGGGGCGGTTGAGCGTGACGGTCACGACCCAGCCGTCGGCCGAGCGCTCGACGAGCAGGTGGCGGTAGGGCGCGGTCATGCGATGACTCCCTCGGCGCGCAGCGCGCGCACGTCGTCGGGCGTGTAGCCGAGCCAGGTGAGCACGTCGGTCGAGTGCTCGCCGAGGAGCGGCGGCACCCGGCGCACGCCGGGCCGCGCGCCATCCCAGAGGAGCGGCAGGCCGATGCTCCGGTAGTCGGGCAGGCGCGGGTGCGGGGCCGGCACGAGCATGCCGCTCGCCCGGGTCTGCGGCTCCGCGAGCACCGCGTCCATGGTGAGGATGGGCGCGCACGGCACGCCGGCCGCGCGCAGGCGCTCGAGCAGGTCCGCGGCCTTCAGCTCGCGCGTCAGCGCCGCCAGCGCGTCGATCAGCGCGCGCCGGTGCCGGACCCGCGAGGGGTTGTCGGCGAAGCGCGGGTCCTCGGCGAGCGCCGGGGCGCCGAGCGCCTGGGCCAGCCGCGCGAACAGCGCGTCGGACCCGGCCGCGATCATCGCGTAGCCGTCCGCGGTCGGAAAGGCCTGGTAGGGCGCGATCATCGCGGTCCCGGAGCCCTGCGGCTGCGGCACCTCGCCGGAGCCGAGGTAGCCCATCGCGTGGTACGAGACCCACATCAGCGCGGTCTCGAAGAGCGCGGTCGTCACCGCGACGGCGCGGCCGGTCGCGTCGCGCTCGCGGAGCGCGGCGACGATGCCGAGCGCGGCCCACATGCCCGTGCCCATGTCCACGATGGAGGTGCCGACGCGGGCCGGCTCCTGGCCCGGGTGGCCGTTGACCGACATGAGCCCGCCGTACGCCTGCATGAGCGGGTCGTAGCCGGGCCGGTCGGCGAGCGGGCCGCGCGCGCCGAAGGCGGTGATCGAGCAGTGGACGAGGCGCGGGTTCAGCGCGCGCGCGCCGGCGAAGTCGAGCCCCAGCTCCTCGATCACGCCCGCGCGCAGGCTCTGCACGAAGACGTCCGCCCGCGCGACGAGCCGCCGCAGCACCCCGCGCCCGCGCTCGTGCTTCACGTCGAGGGCGAGGCTCCGCTTGTTGCGGTTCATCGCCATGAACGAGGCGCTCTCGGCCCCCCAGAACGGCGGCGCCCACGCGCGCGCGTCGTCGCCGCGCCCGGGGCGCTCGACCTTGATGACCTCGGCGCCCATGTCGCCGAGGATCTGCGTGCAGAAGGGGCCGGCCACGTTCTGGGTGAGGTCGGCGACGACGATGCCGTCGAGGGGCAGGCTCACGCGTGGAGTCTAGCCGACCGAAACGGAAGTTGCCACGGCTGTGCCACGGTTGTGCCACATGTGCCAGGAAAGTGACCGCTGGTCAACCCCTGGCCAGGGGGGCTTTATTCGGAACCCTTGCGTTTCAGGGGATTACGAGGCGCCTGCGCCGTAACGGCACTGGCACCGGGCTTGCGATATCAGGCGCGCGCAAGGTCATGAGAACCACACGGCCGGCTGAGATCAGGCGGTTGTTCGAGACGGGGCGCGGCGAGGACGGGTCCCCCGAGGACGCACGCGCGAAGGTCGCCGCCCTCAACGGACGCTCGGCCACGCAGGGGCCCGTCGGGCGCCGGTTCGGGGACCTCATCCTGGCCGACGGGCTCGTCACCCAGGAGCAGTTCGACCGCGTGCTCGCCGAGCAGAAGCGCACCAGCGAGAAGCTCGGCGAGATCCTGGTCCGCCTGGGACTCCTCACCGAGGGCCAGCTCGTCCACTTCCTCTCGCGCCAGTACGGGATCCCCGAGGTCACCTTCCCGGAGACGATCGCGCCCGAGATCATCAAGATCATCCCGGTGCGGATCGCGCGGAAGTACGGCGTGGTGCCCATTGGGCGCACGATCGGCTCGGTCACGCTCGCGGTCGCGGACCCGACGAACCTCTCAGCGCTCGACGACGTCGCCTTCATGACCGGCCTGAAGGTCGTGCCGGTGATCGCGGCCGCGTCGGTCATCGGGACGGCGCTCGGCCGCTACTACGAGCCCGGGCCGGCGGCGCTGGCCGACGTGCTTACCGAGCTCGAGGCCGAGGGGGCCGACGTCGAAGTGGTGGACGGACGCGAGACCTTCCAGCCCCTCGACCTCAACGAGCTCCGCTCCTCCGCCGACCAGATGCCGGTTGTCCGACTCGTCAACTCGGTCCTCCTGGACGCGATCAAGCGAGGCGCCTCCGACATCCACCTCGATCCGTGCGAGGCGTCGTTCCGGATCCGGTTCCGCGTGGACGGCTTCCTCCACGAGGTCATGACGCCCCCCAAGCGGGTCGAGGCCGCGGTGGTGTCGCGCATCAAGATCATGGCGAACCTGGACATCGCCGAGCGGCGGCTGCCCCAGGACGGCCGGATCAAGCTCCGCCAGCACAACCGCGAGGTGGACTTCCGCGTCTCCGTGCTGCCGACGATCTTCGGCGAATCGGTGTCGCTCCGCATCCTGGACCGCGAAGCGCTCCGGGTGGAGCTGGGCCAGCTCGGCTTCGACGCCCCGAGCCTCGGCGAGTTCGAGGCGGCGATCGACGCGCCCCACGGCATGATCCTCATCACCGGCCCCACCGGCGCCGGCAAGACCACGACGCTCTACTCGGCGATCCACGCCATCAACCGTGGGGACCGGAACATCGTGACCGTCGAGGATCCGGTCGAGTACGACCTCAAGGGCGTGACCCAGGTCCAGGTCAACGAGGAGATCGGCCGCACCTTCGGCGCCTCGCTCCGCTCCTTCTTGCGCCACGATCCGGACGTCATCCTCGTCGGGGAGATGCGCGACGAGGAGACGGCCCAGATCGCCGTGCGCGCGGCGCTCACCGGCCACCTGGTCCTGAGCACGCTGCACACCAACGACGCGGCCTCGACGATCGCGCGGCTGTCGGACATGGGGGTGCCGCCGTTCCTCGTGTCCTCCTCCCTCCGCCTCGCCGTCGCCCAGCGCCTGGTCCGGCGGGTGTGCCCGGACTGCCGCGAGCCCTACGAGCTGGACGAGGAGAGCCTGGTTCCGTACGGCCACACGCCGGCGGGGCTCGGCCGCTGCACGGTCTACCGCGGCCGGGGCTGCGCGACCTGTCACCTGACGGGCATGAAGGGCCGGAGCGCCCTCTTCGAGGTCCTGCGCGTCACGCCCGAGATCCGCGGTCTCATCCTCCACAGCGGCTTCACGGCCGAGATCCAGGACGTGGCCCGCAAGCAGGGCATGAAGACGCTCCGCGAGGCCGGAATCCAGAAGGTCCTCGAGGGCGCCACCACGGTCGAAGAAGTCCTCAGGGTCACCACCGACTAGGCAGCCGCCCGGGGCGGGCGCGTTTGACACGTCCCGGCCGCGACGCCTAGAATCGGCTTCACCCATGCCTTCGAACGTCGATGCCTTCTCCAGACGTCTCGCGGCGCTGGCGGAGCGGTTCGCCGGCCTGGCCGGGCGTCTCGCCGCCGCCGCGCGGGAACTGGAGGTGTCCGGCACGCCGCCCGCCGACGCCCTGCTCGACGAGGTCGGCGCCGCCCGGGCCGACCTGGCGGATCTGCGCGCGGGCATCCTCGACGCGGCCCGCTCGTTGTCGCTCGCCCTGCCCCCGACGGCGGAGGTCACGGGGCTCAAGGCGCTCGAGCCGTTGCTCCGCGCCGTGCACGACGCGCTCGCCGCGGAGGAGAAGCGGCGGGCGATCGCCGAGGCGCGGCGGCGGGTCCTCGCGGTCCTCGACCGGGTGCGCGCGATCTCCCACCAGGACGACCCGAACCTCACCGCGCTCGTGCAGTGCAAGGCCAGGGCGGACGAGATCCGACGCGTCGTCGAGGACCCGGCGGCCTTCGAGAAGGGCGATCCCGAGGCGCTCGTCGGGGGCACGCCCGCGTTCACGGCGTTGCTCCAGCTGATCGAGAGCCGCGACCAGCTCGACGACGAGCGGTTCGCCGCGCTCGAGGACACCGTGGTCCAGTCGTTCGGGCGCGCGCTGGCCGTCGCGGCGACGCGCGGCAAGCTCTTCATCGTCGGCGCCCCGCCGCCCGCCGCGGCCCCGCGGCCGGCGCCCGCGCCCGCCGCACCGCGGGCGATCGGGACGCCGCGGACGCTGGACGAGCTGGCCGAGGGGC
>MGBU01000018.1 GCA_001790205.1 Candidatus Rokubacteria bacterium GWA2_73_35
GTCCACCAGCACGACGGTCTTGCCCTTGATGGAGAACGGGATGTCGGTGCCCCGGATGACCGGGGTGCCGCGCATCGCGAGGTCGTCCCGATAGAGCGTAATGTCGAGCGTGCCGACGGGCAGGGCGGCCCCGTCGATCCGGGCGATCTTGGCCGCGAGCCGGTGGGCGAGGGTGATCCCGCGGGTGCGCAGGCCCACGAAGGCGAGGTCGGCGGCGCCGCCGTTCCGCTCGAGGATCTCGTGGGCGATGCGGGTCAACGCGCGGTCGAGCGCGGCCTCGTCGAGGACCTGCGCCTTCTCCCGGGAGGGCCGGGCGGGGCTGCTCACACTGCTCTCCTTACGGGCCTCTCGGGGCCCACTTAAAGGAAAGGCGCGCACGAACTACCACGTCACTCTACATGCGGGCGCGCGCCGCTGTCAACCGCCGCCGACCCTCGGTAGTAGTAGCAAGTAGCCCACCACCTGCCCCTCGTCCACCCTCAGTTTAGCGGAGGGCCGAGGGCTCGCCGGGAGCTCTCTAAACACCGGTAACCGGTGCACCAGGCGTCCCAGGCGTTCCGCCACGCGGGCGCGCAACTGCAGCCCGCGCACGCCCAGGTGGGTCTTGAAAATGGGCCAAGGTCGGGGTTGCGTGCCTTGCCAAACCTCAAACTGAGGGCGGGCGAGCCGGCAAGGCCATTGACAGAGCTCCATCGTTGGCGCTAAGTCTCGCATCAGCGTCGCGGCGATACGAAGCACCACCGAGAGGTGACTGGCCATGTTTACCCTGCCCTCCGTTGCCAGCGGCTCCGCTCTCCTGTTCGTCCTCGTCCTGGTCGTCCTCGCGGTCGCGCTGTTCCAGAACACGATGAAGTTCAGGTTTCCCGGGCCGATCCTGGTCCTGCGCCGTTTCGTCGTGTCCGACCGTCCCCCGGACGGCGTGCTCGTGGACTTGGTCGGCCGGAAGTCGGGCTTCATCGGCTGGGCGTTGACGCGCCTGGGCTGGAACCCGGAGGTGACGCTCCGCGTGACGCGTACCGAGGCGTACCTGAAGCAGCACGCCCTCTCGGGCGAGGTGTACGAGGTCGCACCGCTTCAGCACGTCGGCGTCGTCCGCGGCGGCTACGCGCGCCCGATCTGGCTCCTGTTCGTGGCGATCGCCCTCGGCCTGTTCGGACTCACGACACTGGTGGCCGGGCCATCCGCGGGCAGCGACTGGCCGCGGTCGAGTAGCCGCACGTCCATCCTCTACGACCTGGCGGCGGTGATCGGGTTCTGGGCCATTGCAGCCGTGTGCCTGGGGGTCTACTGGCTGCGGAAGCGGATGTTCCTGACCGTCGAGTCGGGCAAGACGACCATCAGCTGCGGCTTCAAACGCAGCCTGATCGAGAACGTGACGGCCGACTTCGATAAGGTCCTGCGCGCGGTCGACATTGCCAATCGTGCGGTGGTCGAGGCGCACGTAGCCCCCACCTATGCCGCCGCGGTGGACCAGCGGCAGCCGATCACCGGCCGAGTGGCGGCGGGCGGGCGGTCGACCGACAGCCCTACGTTCTGCACGGCCTGCGGCGCGCGCATGCCGGCCGGCCAGCGCTTCTGCCCCGCGTGCAGCGCCGACCAGGAGTGAGCGGCAGCCCGGCATGACGTGCGGTCGCTGCGGAGCAGAACATCGCGAGGGCGCCCGGTTCTGCCGGCGGTGCGGCGCCGCCCTCACCGCGTCGGCGGCGCTGATATGCCGGGCGTGCGGCGCCGCGCTGCCCGAGCGGGCGCACTTCTGCCGGCACTGCGGCACCGCGGCCGCCGACGACTCGCGCGCTGCCGACGTGCACGCCGCCGTTGCGCCCACGTCGCCCTCCACCGGGTTTCCCCTCGTCCCCGCGCCGTCGCTGCCGGCCGCGGCAGAGGCGTCCGCCGCCGCTGCGCCGCTGCCGCCCGCGGCAGAGCCGGGCCGCGCAGCCGAGCCGCCGCCTCGCGGGAGCGACGTCGGCGGTGTGCCGCCAGCGCCGGGACGTTGGCGCCCGGCCCAGAGCCTCGTGATCGGGGTGGCGGTGGCGGTCGCTGCCGGCACGGCCGCGTATGTCGGCTATCGCCCCCGGACGCCCGAGCGCGGCACCCCGCCCGCGGTGACGACGCCGCTGCCGGCGCCCACCGACCCGGTCGTCGTCCCGGAACCTCCGCAGCGCCCAGCCGCGACGGTACCATCGCCCGCACGGCCGACGACACTGCCGGCGATGCCGACCGTCGCACGGCCCCGGCCCGCCGGGCCGCCGGCGACGACCACGCGCGAGCCCGAGCCGCCGGCGCCTGCCGCGGCGCTGCCGCCGGCAGCCGAGCCACCGGCCAGACCGGTCGAGACGGCGCGGCCCGCGGAACCGCCGGCCGAGGCCGTCACACCGGCGACGCCACCGCCTGAGCCCGCGCCGCCGCCCGCCGGCAAGGAGGAGCGCCGTCCCGCACCGCCCCGCGAAGCGGCGCCATCGGCGGCGCCCGAGGGCCGGTGGGCCGCGATGGCGCGCGAGCTGGCCGCGTGCGAGACCAAGGACTTCTTCAGCCGGATCGTGTGCGGGGAGCGCGTACGGTGGAAGTACTGTCGCGACGACTGGGATCGCGTCCCCCAGTGCCGCGTGTCCGACAAGTCGCGGGAGTAAGGCGCGGGCGCGCGGGCGTCAGCGGCTCGCGGTAGCCGACGAGGCCCGCGGCGAGTGAGCGGCGGTCCACGCCAACCGCGGCCGCCCTTCTGTTGCTCGTCAGGGCACGAGCCAGTTGCCGATCGCGCTCCACCCGGTTCCGGAGGCGCTCCTGATCCGCCACCATGTGTAGCCGTCGCGCTGAATTGGGCCGCCAACCACCGTTGCGCTCGCTCCTTCCCCGAGCGTCGCGACAACAGGAGCCCTGGCTGACGCATCGCGGCGAAGGTGAAGCCCCAGGCCACCCGTGTTGGCCACGGTAACCGTGCCGCCAACGACCGGCGCGGGCGTGAGCCAGGTTCCGACAGCACCCCATCCCGTTCCAAGAGGACCTGAAAGCTTCCACCAGGTGTATCCGTCAGCCTGGACCGGTCCACCGGTCACGGTGATTCGGGCGCCCTCTGGAAGTGTAGCGACGACAGATGCTTTCAGCGTCGGGTTCGCACGCAGGCGGAGTCCCAGGCCGCCCGTGTTCGCTACGGCCAAGGTCGATGGTGCGTCTGGTGGGGTAGGCGGCGGTGCAGGGGTCGCTACGGCGCGCGGTGGGGCCGCCGCCACGGGCGGCGGGACAGGGCTTGCGGATGCGACGGTAACAGCAAACGTCACCACGTTGCTCTGCTTCCCAGTGCGGTCGTCCGTGGCCCAGTACTGATACCGGCCAGCGACGGCCCCGGGTGGAGCCGTCCACACGTGACTGTACCGCCCAACGGCATCGGTGCTCTTCTTCAAGGCCGCGTACTGGCTCCCATCTGGCTTTCGGAAGTACAAACTGACGGTGCTGTTCGGCGTGAACCCTTCTCCGGGCTGGTTGAAGAACGTGCCACGGTCGCCAGACGCCGGAATGACGGCGACGCGCGGGGCGACGGTTTGCGCGGGCGAAGCCGCTGCGGTTGGCCGGCCTGGCTGCGACGGCGCCGGCTGTGGCACCGGGGTCGACCGCTGGGCGATTTGGGCGAGGCGCTGGCTCGTAGCGCTCAAGACCTGCTGCACGTTGGCCAGTTCGGCTTGTACGGTGGCGCGATCTCCCCGCCGCGCCGCGGCCTCCGCCGCGTCCAGAGCCTTGCCTGCGTGCTGGAGGGCCTGGCTCACCGCCACTCGCTCAGCGTCCGTCGGATATCGGAGTTGACTGGCCCGGGCGTTGAGACCCTGCCAAGCGGTCCGGGCTTGCTCCAGCTGAGCGAGGAGCCGTGGGTCTGGACCGGCAGGAGGCGGCGCGACGAGAGGCGATGAAGTCGCTGACTCGCGATAAGCCAGATTTAACGGATCGACAAAGGGTCCTTCTGGGAACAGTGGATCGGTCTTACACCCCGTGAACCTTCCAGCTTCGTAGTCGGACGCGCCACGCGCACGGGGAAGGCCGCCTCTCTTAGCAACGCCAGCGACCTGCAAGTACGCGCGGTTCACCACGTTGAAGTGCAGATGAGGCCCTGGCATCGAATAGATGGTCGCAATCTCTTCACCCGCCCGGGCCTGGCCTCCCGCCTTGAGAGGGACTACGTGAAGGTACGCAGTAACGAACGAACCGTGGTCCATCACGATCCCCTGGCCCCAGTCGTGGGTTGACGACACGGTGAACGTCTCTCCTATGATCCCGTCAGCCGCCGCCAAGACCCTCTCGCCTGCCTTTGCGCTCAAATCGACTCCGGTGTGCTGCTTTGACTTACCGGCACACTCGGTCCACGTCCAGTCGGCCCCATAGCCGAGCGCCACGTTTCGAGAGGCGCGGCTCCCCAGAAGAGGCCAGTGCAGAAGTGGCAGCCGGACATCCGGCGTTTGAGGCTGCGGCTGCGCTGCGGCCGCGCTTACAGAGAAGGAACCCACGGGCGAGGGAATCTTGGTGAGGAGGTTTCCTGCGACAAAAGGCTTCTGCCTCCAGACCGCAAACTGATAGCTCCAGTTCCCAGGTCGAGCTACCTGATAACTCCAGGTGACCTCCGTGGTCTGATTGGGCGAAAGCGTGACCGGTCTCTCAAAATCTTGGCGCCCCCCATTGGGCCGCCAGAGGCTGGCCCCGGCAATAAACGTGTGCAGGGTGGTGCTCGTATTGGTGAACCGTAGGCGCAGCGTCACGGCTTGCCCCACCCTTGCACTTCCCGGCACCGTCTCGGCCGACTCGACACGGACAGTTACGGCCTGGCTCGCGTGTGCTACTGCCGGCCTCAGCCACCCCACCGCCGGCATTCCGGCGACGCTGCCAACCACGTACCCTCTGGCCTCCTTCGTGAGGCTGACGCTCCCTAGCGCCGAGTCCCGGCTCACGTTCTGCTGGATCACGTTGACCGCGGCGCCGGTAATGCCGGTGACGATGGCAACGTGTCCACCCGGCCTCGACTTCGATTCCGCGAAGAAGAGCATGTCGCCGCGTTGCGGCGGCTCGACGCTTTTGCCGTTGATGAAGCGATCGAGCGTGATGTAGTTGGGGCGAAGCCAGAACGCCCAGGCGGTGTCCCACTGCGTCTTCACCACCTCAGACACGACCTGTGGCACGTGGCGGTAGGCCTCTTCGTAAAAGCGCTTTGCGTAGTCGACGCACTGCCACTGCAGATCCTCCTCGCACGGCACATTGTTCGGCGACATGCCCGGCCGGTTTCCAGTGCAGTTGCCGCGCGAGAACGCCCGAACGCCGCGGTACTCCTCAAGGGGCTTCCCCCAGTCTGGGTCGGTGACGCGCGGAATGGTGGGAGTGGAGAGAGGGGCTGTCCCCGGCGGACGGGACGTCGACGGGACCCGGCCGGGTGACTGGGCAGGTGGCGTACTCGGCGTCACCGTCGTCGGCTGGCGTACCCGCTCCCACCACTCCGGGCCTTGACCGTAAGGTTGGGACGGCGGCTGGGTCTGTGGCGCGCCGGTTGATCCAGCAGGCCACGAGGTGCCGGGCGGGATCGTTGGAGCGCCGGGGATCTGCGGCGGTTGGCCAGGGACCGGGATCTGAGGGACGTTGTATGGAAGCGCAGGTGACCATTGTCCTGGAGGCGGAGGCGGGGCCACAGGCGCGGGCCACTGGCTGGGAGGGGGCGGATAGGGAGACGGCGGGGCCTGAGCGTGGGCGCCGGCCGCGAGCGCGGGCAATGCGACGAGAAGCACCGCCGCAGCGGTGCGCCGGATGGGAACCGCGAATCGAGCGGGAGCAAGCCTCGGTCGGTAACAGACGCTGCGTGGGATTCCTGCGACTCCTGTTGCCATAGGTCCGGCTCCACCGTGTTGCGCCCTGAGGCGCATTACTCGGGCTGAATCGAAACGACGGAGGGCGCCACCCAGCCTTCTCTTCCGTCCTCGAGCTTCACCCGGTACCACTCACTCTTCTCGTCCAGGACGGTGAGCTTCATTCCCTTCTTGAGGATGGCCAGAACTCTCGCGGTGTTGCCGGGCTCGGCTCGCATGTTGGCGAACTGCGTCTTCACGTAGAGGATGGGCGTGGTCTCGGACGCCGGCGGCGGTGTTGAAGGCGGGGGGATCGCAGCCACAGGTTGAGACGGCGGCGCGACCGGTGCCGTCGCTGCAGGAATAGGAGGAACCGGAGGTGGGGCTTGGGTCGGGCCCACGGTGACTGGGGGCGGCGGTTGGGTCGTGGAAGCGGGCTCAGTATACCGATAGTATTGGGCCGGGGTCTTGCTCACGACGAAGTTCACCCCTTCGTTGATCGCGATGCGGACCGCCTTTTCCATCGGAGTTCGGGAATAGCCGGACAACCCGACCCCCAGGTCGGGGCCGGAGATCGCGCCCAGCCCCGCAATATCCGTGGCCTTCCCCTGGACGCTGGTAGCCGCAACGACCCGGGAGGTGCGCGTATCAACGATGCGCAAATCGATGGCAACGTGCGAGGTCTGGACCGAGCCGGCAAGCGTCCCCAAGATGTATCCGACAGCACCGCCCCATCCGCCCGCAGCGGAGCCGACGGTGCTCCCCACCGTACCCCCGACGCTGGCGCCGGCCCCGGCGGTCCCGGGGTCGAACTCGCTCACCGTTCCGACTACCAGCAGCTCGGCACCTTCGATCCGACCGATCGCGGCTGCGGTTTCCGGCCTGACTCGCCCGGAAGCGCCAAGGTCCTGCTCGGCGAGCACGTCGCTGAGTGCCTGCCGCTCGAGGACGACATATCGGTTGGACTGGAAGAGAGCCGTGGCCAGCATATCGGCAAGCCCATCCCCGATAGCGCCTGACGCCTTGGCTGCCTTTGCGGCGAACCGGGATACCGCGATTCGCGCCTTGGGCCCGTCGTATGGTTCCAGCGTCGCCTGTTGGATGTCCGGTCCCGTCGAGCTGGTCACCCGAGCGGTGGGCTGCATCAGCTCGGCGCACCCCGCGATCAGAGGAAGACACAACCCCATGAGCACGACTCGACTCGCGCGCCGGGCCCTCCTCATCGGTCTCGCCTCCTTCACTGCTTCTCCAGTTCGACGGGGAGAACGATCCCTCCGCCTGGCGGGATATCTGCCTTGTAGGAGAACGGCTTGAACCCTTCCCTCCGGATGTCGACCTGATGCGGACCCGCGAGGAGCCCCACATCGTACGAGAGATTTGGCTGCTGCTGGAGGCGGACACCGTCCACATACACATCGGCGTCGATGGGATTGGTGAGGACCACGAGGCGTCCCGCCGGCTTGACCTGGAGCGGATAGGCAGGTGGTGTCGGAGCACCGGGCTGCAGGTACGGTTGCGAGAGGTACGGCGGGGGCGGATAGGGTCCGGGACCGCCCCACCCCCAGCCCCACCACGGGGGGTAGTAGGGCGCCCACGCCGGTGGTGGCGGGAATCCCCCGACGGTTTCAAGCCCCCTGAGGGTGAGGTTGAACGCGGTTCCGGCGTCCTTGTCGCCGCCGAAGGATGATGAGCCGAAGAACGTGAGAAAGAAGCAACAACAAAGGGCACCGAGCGATCTGGGGGGAACGCCTTTCGGGCGCTGACGCGCGCGCCCCCGCTGGCCTCTGCGACTGACGAGGACTCCAAGAGGTCCTTCGGGTACCGGGTCTTGAGCCATGGACACCCCACCCAAGGACGGTCACGGGCGCGACGCACGGGAAATATAGGATCGGCTTGAAAGGTTGTCAAGGACCGCCTGCCCTCGTCCACTGGGCCAGCTCGCCGCGCCCCGTGCACGCCGGTGCGGTATCCGACGTCCTCTAAGGAAAATCGCATGCCGCCGATCGGGCTTGGCTCCTGCGTTATGGGCCAAGGTCGGGGTTGCGTGCCTTGCCGAACCTCAAACTGAGGGCGGGCGAGGCGCGCCAGCGCTCGACCGTCCGCCGCTCGTGCTCCACGGTGATCCGCCCGCCCTTCACGACCAGGCGCCGCGCGGGGAGCGCGGTCACGATCTCCTCGGGGCGCGCGCACTCCCACAGCACGAGGTCCGCCCGGTCGCCGGGGGCGCAGCCGTGGTCGCGGAGACCGAGGATGCGCGCGGGGTGCGTCGTGACGCAGGCCACCAGCTCGCGCAGCAGCTCGGGCGTCCCCATGTGCGCCGCGACCGCGGCGAGGAAGGCCATGTGGGCGAGGTCGGCGGTGCCGACGGGGGTGAAGGGGTTCCGCACGTTGTTGGTCGCCAGCGCCACCGGGACGCCCCCCGCGAGGAGCCGGCGGATCGGGGCGAGGCCGCGGCGCACGTTCACCGCGTCGCGCCGGCCCATCAGGTAGAGGTCGGTCGCGGGCAGGCTGATCACGCCGATCCGTGCCGCGGCGAGTCGCGCGACGATCGCGTCCTGCTCGGCGGGGGGCAACGCCCCGAGCTCGGTGAGGTGGCCGACCGCGACGCGCCCCTGCCAGCCCGCGGCGAGCGTCTGCCGCGCGATCTCGAGCACGTGCAGGTGGTCGGGCTCGTCGAAGAAGTCCGCGTGGAAGTCGGCGTCCACGCCGAACTCGCGCGCGAGCGCGAAGACGCTCTCGATGTGCCGCGGGCCGTCGGCGTCGGCGTACGGGCAGCCGCCGACGAGGTCGGCGCCCATCGCGAGCGCCCGGCGCAGGAGGCCCTCCGTGCCGGGCGCGCCGAGGATCCCCTCCTGGGCGAAGGCGCAGAGCTGGACGTGGAGTGCGGGCGCGTACTCGCGGCGGAGCGCGAGCATCGCCTCCATCCCGGCGAGGCCGACGAGCGGGTCCACCTCGACGTGGGCGCGCATCGCCGTCGTGCCCGCGGCGACGGCCAGATCGAGGACGCGCCGCGCGCGGGCCGCGATGTCGTCCGCGGTGAACGCGCGCTTGGCCTCGCCCGTGAGGCGGATCGTCTCCTCGAGCGTGCCCGCGGTGGCGCGGACGCGGTCGCCGAGGAGCGCCTTGTCCGGGTGGATGTGGGCCTCGACGAGCCCGGGGGTCAGGAGCCGGCCGCCCGCGTCCAGCGTCTCGCGCGCGGCGCCGGCGGCGCCGCCGACCGACACGATGCGGCCGCCGGCGATCGCGACGTCCGCGGGCTCGAGCCGGTCCGGCAGCCGGCAGCCGCGCAGGACGAGGTCGTGCACCCGTCAGGCCCCGGCGAGCGTGGCGACGACGGGCACGTGGTCCGAGGGCTTCGCCCCCTTGCGCTCGTCGCGGTCGATCTCGACCGCGGTGCAGACGCCCGCGACGGACGGGGTCAGGAGGATGTGGTCGATGCGGAGTCCCCAGCCGCGGTGGAACGCCCCGGCGCGGTAGTCCCACCAGGTGAAGAGGCCGCCTTCCTGGCGGTGGAGGCGGAGCGAGTCCGCGAGCCCCCACGCGAGCAGGCTCCGGAAGGCGGCGCGCTCGGGCTCGCTCGCCATGATCCGGCCGCGCCACTGCTCCGGGTCCCACACGTCGCGGTCCTCGGGTGCGACGTTGAGGTCGCCGCAGACGGCGACGGCGCGTCCGGCGTCGGCGCCCGCGTCGAGGAAGGCGCGGAAGCGCCGGTACCAGTCGAGCTTGTAGGCGTACTTCTCCGAGCCGACCTCCTGCCCGTTCGGGCCGTAGACGCTGAGGACCCGGAGCCCGCCCACGTCGGCGACCAGGAGCCGGCGCTGGGCGTCGGGGCCGTCGCCCGGCAGCGCGCGCGCGACCTCCGTCGCCTCGGCGCGCGAGAGGATGGCCACGCCGTTGTACGTGCGCTGGCCCGCGACGAGTGCCCGGTAGCCGAGCGCCTCGAGCGCCGAGCGCGGGAACTCCTCGTCGGTCACCTTGACCTCCTGCAGGCACACGACGTCGGGCCGGCGGCGCTCGAGCCAGGCCACGAGGCGCGGCAGACGGATGCGGATCGAGTTCACGTTCCAGGTCGCCAGTGTCACGGCTCGCCCCGCACGATCGCGGTCCCTGCGCACCCGGCGACGGCCTCGGCGACACGGTCGAGCGAGGTGATGACCGCCCGGCCGCCGCCCTCGACGAACTCGACCGCCGCCTCGACCTTCGGCCCCATGCTCCCCGGCGGGAACTCGCCCACGGCGAGGAGCCGCCGCGCCTCGCCGACCGTGAGCCGGCCGAGGAAGCGCTGCCCGGGCGTGCCCCAGCCGACGGCGACGCCCTCGACCCCGGTGAGGAACAGGACGGCGTCGGCGCCGAGCGCGCGCGCGAGCACGACGCTCGCCAGGTCCTTCTCGACCACCGCCTCGACGCCGCGCAGCCCGCCGTCGGTCTCCACGACGGGGATGCCGCCGCCGCCCACCGCGATCGGGGTCATGCCGCCGTCCACGAGCGCCCGCACCAGGGGCGCCTCGACGACCCGCAGGGGGCGCGGGGAGGGCACGACGCGCCGCCAGCCGCGGCCCGCGTCCTCGACGATCCGCCAGCCGCTCTCCCTCGCGAGCCGCGCGGCCTGCGCCTTCCGGTAGAACGTGCCGATCGGCTTGGTCGGGTGCGCGAACGCGGGGTCGGCCGGGTCCACGACGACCTGGCTGACGACGGCGGCGACGCGGGCGGGCAGCCCGCGCCCGCGCAGGAGGTTGCCGAGCACCTGCTGGATCGCGAAGCCCATGCTGCCCTGCGTCTCGGCGACGCAGAGGTCGAGCGTGAGCGCCGGGATCACGAGCTTGGCGATCTCCATCCTGAGCAGCTCCTCGCCGACCTGCGGCCCGTTGCCGTGGGTCAGCACGAGGCGGTGGCCCGCGGCGAGCACGTCGAGCAGGGGCGGGAGCGAGCGCGTGAGCGCCTCGAACCACTCCGTCGCCGAGCCGCTCTCGTCGCCCTTGAGGGCGTTGCCGCCGATGGCGACGACGAGCAGGCTCATTGGAGCGGGGTCCGCGAGGCCGGCACCGCCGTGGGTGGCCTGATCGAGATGCGCCCCGGCGCCGATTGGAGCGGGGTCCGCGAGGCCGGCTCGCGCCGCGGGTGGCCTGCTCCAGGAACGCGCGGCTTCATCCGACGAGCGCCTCGAGCGCCTGCTCGAAGCAGGCGAGCGGCGCGCGGGCGGTCCCCGCGCCGATCTGACCCGTCCCGGCCGTGCGGCCGGCGATGCCCGTGTTGATGAGCGGCGTGACCCCTGTCTCGACGACGCGCCGCACGTCGATGCCGGCGGGGGCCCCACGCTCGTCGAGCGTGGGGATCACGAAGTACGGGTGCTCGCCGTGGCAGATGTCCCGGATCTCCTCGGTCGCCGCCAGCGCCTCGGCCAGGCCGCCCGCCCCGACGAACCGCGCGACGGCGGGGGAGGCCGCCATCGCGCCGCCGCCGAGGCCGACCGTCTCGACGATGGCGCTGTCGCCCAGGTCGGGGTTCGCGTCGCCGGCGCCGAAGCCCGGGAAGTAGAGCCCCGCCGGCATCTCGACGGGCGCCGTGAACCAGCGGTCGCCCGTCGCGGCGACGCGGATGCCGAAGTCCGCGCCGTTGCGCGCCATCGCGGTGACGAGGGTCGCCTCCGGCACGCCCGCCGCGGGGTCCGCGAGCGCCTTGGCCGCCGCCATCGCGACGTTCAGGAAGAACTGGTCGTTGCCCGCGACGAACTCCGCGAGCCGCGCGACGGCGTTGTGGCGCTGGCCCACGCGCGCGACGTGCGGCATGAGCGCGCGGACGAGGAGCGCGGACGCGGCGACGTTGCGCTGGTGCATCTCGTCGCCCATCCGGAGCGCCTGGGCCATGAGGGTTCTGAGCCCGATCCCGCGCGCGGCGCGCAGCGCCGCGCCGAGCAGCGGCCCGGCCTCGGTCGCGAGCCAGGTGAGGCGGGCGATCACCGAGTCGTCGTTGGCGCCGAAGCGCAGGACCCGGCCGAGCCCCTCGTTGATCGTGGCGTGGGCGCGGTTGCCGTGCGCGCGGTTCTCGACGACGAGGACGGGCATCGAGGCGGTCACGATCCCGGTCATGGGGCCGACCGCCCGCCAGTCGTGGCAGGGCGCCAGGCGGACGCCGCCGCTCCGCACGAGGCCCTCCGCGGCGTCGTCGTTGGCGGCCCAGCCCTCGTAGCGGAGCGCGCAGAGCACGGCGGCGCGCATCGGCTCGCACATGCGCGCCCAGTCGATCGGCGGCCCGGCGTGGAGCACCGTGCGCTCGGGCAGCTCGAGCGCCTCGCGCGCCGGACGACAGTCGACGAGCACGGGATCGCCGCCGGTGAGCCGGTCGAACGCGACCGCGTTCGCGCGCTCGACCGCCTCGCGCCGCGCGTCGAGGCGAGCGAGGAGCGCGCGCGCGCGCGGGCCGGCCGGCGGCCGCCACGCGATGTGGACGACCGGCACGCGCAGCGCGGCGAGCGTGTCGGCGAACAGCTCGAGGCCGACGTTGACGACGCGAGGCGGCGTCCGGAGGAGGTCGCGGGGGCTCCCGGGCACGGCCCTATCCTACGCCCGGCGCCATGCCCCCCGAACCAGGGGGCCGCGCACGGGCTGGGGTACACTAGTGACATCGGCGGATGAAAACCAGCCGACCGGCGAGACCGCTTCGGGTCCACCTCGTGGTCCTCGTGTGCGCCGCGCTCCTGCCCGTGCTGGTCTTCGGCGTCGTCCTCGCGGCGCTGTTCGCGCGGGGCGAGCGGGTCGAGACCGAGCGCGAGCTGCGGGCCGCGGCGCGCGCCCTCTCGCTCGCGCTGCACCGCGAGTCCGAGACGCACGTCCGCTCCCTGCAGATCCTCGCGACCGCGGACGAGCTCGACCGGCGCGACCTCGGCCGCTTCCACGCGCTCGCCGCCCGCGCGGTCGAGGCCTCGCCGGCGTGGGAAGCGGTCATGCTCGTGGACCCCGGGGGCGAGCAGCTCGTGAGCAGCCGCGTCCCCTACGGGTCCCCGCTGCCGCGGACGGGCGTCCCGGAGCTGATCGCCCGGGTGATCGCCACCCGGCAGCCCGCGGTCTCCGACCTGTTCCTGAGCTCCCTGACGAGGCGCCCGGTGATCGCGCTCGCGGTGCCCGTCGTGCGCGCCGACGGGGTCCGGTACGTGCTGACCTCGACCACCTCGCCGGAGCGCATCCAGGCCCTGCTCGGCTCCGAGCGCGTCCCCGCGGGCGGGCTGGCGGCCGTCGTCGACCGGAGCGGGGTGATCGTCGCGCGGACCCTCGGCGCCGAGCGGTTCGTCGGCCGGCCCGGGGGCCCGATGTTCGAGAGCCGGGACGCGGGAGCCGCCGACACCGTCTGGCGCGGCACGACGCCCGAGGGCCTCGAGGTGCAGGCGGCGCTCCATCGCTCGACGGTGTCCGGCTGGACGGTGGCCGTCGCCGCGCCGGCGGCGGCCGTCAACGCCCCGGTCCGCCGTGCGATCGCGCTCGTGTCGGCGGCGGGGCTCGTGCTGCTCCTCGGCGGCGCCTGGCTCGCGATCCGCGTCGGCCGGCGCATCGCGGCGCCGATCGCGGGGCTGGCCGACGCCGCCGCCGTGGTCGGGCGCGGCGCCGCGCTCGAACGGCCCCGGTCCTCGATCCTCGAGGTGGAGCGGGTGGCGCGCGCCCTCGAGGACGCGAGCAGCGAACGGGGCCGGGCGGAGGCCTCGCTCCGGCGCAACGAGGCCTTCTACCGCTCGCTGCTCGAGAACGCGCTCGACATGGTCACGGTCGTGGACGCCGCGGGCGTGGTCGTCTACGAGAGCCCGGCGATCACGCGCGTGCTCGGCTGGACGCCGGACGAGCGGATCGGCCGGTCGTCGGTGGCGGTCGTGCATCCCGACGACCTGCCGGGCGTGGTCGAGCGCCTCGCGCAGGGCTTCCGGGCTCCCGGCACGCCGCAGGCGCTCGCCTTCCGCGCCCGCCACCGCGACGGCACGTGGCGCCACATCGACTCCGTCGGGCACGTCTTCGTGGACGAGGCGGGCGCCGCGATCGGCGTCATCAACTCGCGCGACGTGACCGCCCAGCGGCGCGCCGAGGAGAAGCTGGCGGTCCAGGCGAGCGCGCTCGACGCCGCCGCCAATGGGATCGTCATCACCGACCGCGAGGGCCGGATCGTGTGGGTGAACCGGGCGTTCACGCGCCTCACGGGCTATCCGGCGGCGGAGGTCGTCGGCCAGACGCCGCGCCTGCTGAGGTCGGGCCGGCACGACCAGGCCTTCTACAGGCACCTGTGGGCGACCGTGCTCGCGGGCGAGCCATGGCGCGGCGAGATGGTCAACCGGCGCCGCGACGGCATGCTCTACACCGAGGAGCAGACCATCACCCCGGTGCGGGCGACCGGCGGCGGGATCACCCACTTCATCGCGGTCAAGCAGGACGTCACCGAGCGCAAGCGTCTGGACGAGGAGCTGCGGCAGCAGCGGGAGGCGCTCTACCAGAGCGAGAAGCTCGCCGGGATGGGCCAGCTCCTCGCGGGCGTCGCCCACGAGCTGAACAACCCGCTCACCGTCGTGATCGCCCGGACGGCGATGCTCGGGAGCGCGCTGGCGGGCGGGCTCCACGAGTCGACCGTGAAGAAGCTCGCGGACGCCGCCGAGCGCTGCGCGCGGATCGTGAAGAACTTCGTCGCGCTCGCGCGCCAGCGGCCGCCGACCCGCCAGGAGGTGTGGCTGAACCAGGTCGTCCTCGAGGCCGTCGAGCTCGTCTCCTACCCGCTCCACCTGGACGACGTCGAGATGACGCTCGACCTCGCCCCCGACCTCCCGCCGATCTGGGGCGATCCCCACCAGCTCCACCAGGTGGTCGTCAACCTCGTGACGAACGCCCACCACGCGATGCGCGACACGGCTCCGCCGCGCCGGCTCGTCATGACGACGCGCGCCGACGCGGCCCACGGCCGCGTCCGGCTCGAGATGGCGGACACCGGGCCGGGAATCCCGTCGGCGATGCGCGCCCGCGTCTTCGAGCCGTTCTTCACGACGAAGCCCCTGGGGCAGGGCACCGGCCTCGGCCTCTCGATCTGCCAGGGGATCGTCGAGGGCCACGGCGGGACGATCACCGTCGCGAGCGGGGGCCCCGGCGCGACCTTCGTCGTGGAGCTGCCGGCGGGCGGGCCGGCGCCGCCCGCGGTCGAGCCCGGGGCGTCGGCGCGGCCGCCGCTCGCGCGGCGCGGGAGGATCCTGGTCGTGGACGACGAGGCGGAGGTGGGCCAGGTCCTCGCCGAGTTGCTGGCGGCCGACGGCCACGAGGTGGACACCGCGACCGACGGCCTCGACGCGCTCGACCGGCTGAGCCGTCGCGCCTACGACCTCGTGCTGAGCGACATCAAGATGCCGAACCTCGACGGCCGCGGGTTCTACCGCGAGGTCGAGCGTCGCCTGCCCGCCCTGGCCGGGCGCGTGATCTTCCTCACCGGCGACGCCCTGAGCGCGGAGGTGTCCGAGTTCATCGAGACGACGGGACGGCCGAGCCTCGACAAGCCGTTCGACGCCGAGCAGATCCGCCGGATCGTGAGCCAGGTGCTCGGGCCGGAGTGAGCCACGCGCGCAGCGGTGAGCCGCGCGCGGCCCGGCAGGTGGCGTCAGGCCCTGGTGGCGGCGATCGCGGCGGCGAGCCGCGCCGCCTGGGCGTTGGAGGGCATCACGAGCACGCCCGCGGCCTCGAGCGCCGCGACCTGCGTCGAGCGCGGCTGCAGGTCCTCCTCGGTGCCGGTGACGCTGGCGACGACGGCGAGCGCGCGCCCCTCCGCCTCGGCCCGGCGCCGCGCCGCGCGGAGCGCCGGCAGGAGCTCGCCCGCGGGGTCGGGGTGCGCCCCGAAGCCCTGGATCACGTCGAGGAGCAGGACCGCCGCCGCGGGGTCGGCGGCCTCGCGCTCGATCCACTCGCGCCGGATCGTGCCGTCGAGCATCGGGTGCGGGCGGCCCAGGGTGAAGGCGTCCCCCCCGAAGTCCACGACCCGGTGGCCGCTCGCGCCGCCGTCCACGCCCGGCGCCACGTCGGCGAGCCGCGCGGCCAGGAGCTCGCGCGCCTCCCAGGCGAGCGTGCCTCCCGCGTAGATGCCCCGGACCCACCGCTGGCCCTCGCCGAGCGCCCGCGCGGCGGCCTCGACGCACGCTGCGATCTCGCCGGGCGGGGCACCGAACTCGACGGGCGCCGGCGTCTGCCCCCGGGCCAGCGCCACCGCCGCGAGCGCGGCGTCCTCGAGCGTTGCCGCGGTGCTGAGCGTTCGGTCACCGACGAAGTGGAGCACCGTGGGCTTGGCGAGCGCGGCGACCCGGGCCCGGAGCCTCGCGAGCGTCGCGGGGCCCGGCGGCTTGCCGAGCACGACGACGACCGCCGTCGCCGGGTCGGCCGCGAGGGCATCGAGCGCCGGCTCCAGCATGAGGCCGCCGACCTCGTCGGAGAGGTCACGCCCGCCGACCCCGATCGCGTGCGAGATGCCCTCACCCGCGGCGGCGACGTGGCAGGTGACCGCCTGCAGGCCGGTGCCCGACGCGGCGGCGACGCCGATCCTCCCGCGGGGCACCGCGTTGGCGAAGCCGAGGGGCACCCCCGCGAGGATCGCGGTCCCGCAGTCGGGCCCCAGGAGGAAGAGGCCACGCGCCCGCGCGAGCCGCTTGAGCGCGACCTCGTCCGCGACGGCGACGTTGTCGCTGAACAGCATCACGTGCAGGCCGGCCTCCAGGGCGCGGCGCGCCTCGTCGGCCGCCCAGGCGCCGGGCAGCGAGACGAGCGCCAGCGTCGCGTCCGGGAGCGCGCGGCAGGCCGCCGCGAGCGTGCGCGGCCGGGGCCCGGGCGGGGCACCGGCGGGCGCGCGCCGCGCCGCGAGCGCCTCCTCGGCCTCGGCGCGGGCGGCGTCGGCCGCGGCGAAGGAGTCGGCGCACACGGCGATGACCAGGTCCGCCGCCCCCGCCGCCTCGCCCTCGGCGGCGAGCAGGCCGGCGTCGTGGAGGAGGGCGCGGTTCCCCGGCGTGCCCAGCATGGCGGCCGCCCGGGTCACGCCCGGGACCGCCTCCAGGTCCCGCGACAGACGCATGAGCGTGACCGAGTCCCGGTAGAAGCTCTTCCGGACGAAGTTCCAGGCGGGCACGCTACTTCGGCGGCGCGATCCCGTACGCCTTGATCTTGCGGTAGAGGTGGCTGCGCTCGATCCCGAGGCGCTCGGCCGTCCGCGTCATGTTCCAGTCGTTGGCGCGCAGCTCGGCCAGGATGTACGAGCGCTCGAAGTGGTCGCGCGCCTCCCGGAGCGACCGCTCGCGCGGCTCGGCGCCCGGTCCCGGCGCGTCCTTCGGCCGGAGCGGCGCCGGCAGGTGGTCGGCGTCGATGACGTCCCCCGGCGCCATGATCACGAGCCGCTCGACCATGTTGCGCAGCTCGCGCACGTTGCCCGGCCAGTCGTAGGCGAGGAAGTACGCGAGCGCCTCCCCCGATATGGCCTTCGCCCGCTTGCCGTTCTCCGCGCAGAAGAGCGCGACGAAGTGGTCGACGAGCGCCGGGACGTCGTCCCGGCGCTCGCGCAGCGGCGGCACCTCGATCGGGATCACGTTCAGGCGATAGTAGAGGTCGTCGCGGAAGCGCCCGTCGCGGATCAGGCCCTCGAGGTCGCGGTTCGACGCGGCGATCACGCGCACGTCCACCCGGATCGTGTCCTTGCCGCCGACGCGCTCGAACGCCTGCTCCTCCAGCGCGCGCAGGACCTTCGCCTGAGTCTTCAGGCTCATGTCGCCGATCTCGTCGAGGAAGAGCGTGCCGCCGTCGGCCAGCTCGAACTTCCCCCGCCGGCGGGCGAGCGCGCCGGTGAAGGCGCCCTTCTCGTGGCCGAACAGCTCGGACTCGATCAGCTCCTCGGGGATCGCGGCGCAGTTGACCTCGACGAACGGCCCGGCACGCCGCGCGGAGCCGGCGTGGATGGCGCGCGCCACCAGCTCCTTGCCGCTGCCGTTCTCGCCGTGGACGAGCACGCGGCCGGTCGTCGGCGCGGCGGTGGCGATCTGCTCCCGCAGGCCGCGGATCGCCGCGCTCTCGCCGATGATCTCGGTGCGCTGCCCGAGGGTCTCGCGGAGCGCCGTGTTCTCGCGCGCCAGGCGCGCGTGCTCCAGCGCGCGGGCGGCGGTGACCAGTGTCTTCTCGAGCGCGAGCGGCTTCTCGATGAAGTCCCAGGCGCCGAGACGCGTCGCCTTGACGGCCGTCTCGATCGTGCCGTGACCGGAGATCATGACGACGACGGCGTCCGGGCGGAGGCGCCTGATCCCGGCGAGCGTCTCGAGCCCGTCCAGGCCCTCCATCCAGATATCGAGGAAGGTCAGGTCGGGCAGCTCGTCGGCGAGGAAGCGGAGCGCGTCGGCGCCGCTGCCGACGGCGGAGACGCGATAGCCCTCGTCCTCGAGGACGCCGCGGAGCGACGCCTGGATCGCGGGCTCGTCGTCCACGATCAGGATGTGCTCGCCCGCCACCTACGCCTCCACCGGCGCGCCGGCGCGGGTCACAGGCACCTCGACGACGAACCGGCTGCCGCGCGGCACGTTGTCCTCGACGCGGATCGTGCCGCCGTGCTCGGACACGATCTCGTGCACGATCGGCAGGCCGAGGCCCATGCCCGCGGCCTTCGTCGAGAAGTACGGCAGGAAGAGCCTCTCCTTGTCCTCGGGGCGGATGCCGGGGCCCGCGTCGGCGACGACGATCCGCGCGGTGCCCGCCTCGGGCACGTACGCGGTCTCGACGACCACGGTGCCGGCGCCGCCGACCGCCTCGACGGCGTTATCGACCAGGTTCAGCACCGCGCGCTTGATGTGGTCCGGGTCCACCTCGAGGAGCGGCAGCGTCTCGGCGTGGCGGATCACGAGCGTCAGCGCCGGGTGGGAGTCGCGGTAGAGGCTCGCCACCGACTCGATGAGCTGCCGCACGTCGGTGGGCCGCGGCGTCAGCGCCGGCATGCGCGCGAAGCGCGAGAACTCGTCGACCAGCCGCCGCAGGCCGTCCACCTCCTGGACGATCGTCTCCGTGCACTCGTTGACGAGCTGCCGCTCCTCGCCGGCCATGCGCCCGAGGCGGCGCTGCAGCCGCTGGGCCGAGAGCTGGATCGGCGTCAGCGGGTTCTTGATCTCGTGCGCGATGCGCTGCGCGACCTCGCGCCAGGCGGCGACACGCTGGGCCTTCAAGAGCTCGGTGAGGTCGTCGAAGATCACGACGGCGCCGGCGTACTCGCCGTCCGGCCCGCGGAGCGCGGTGGCGGAGGCGAGGAGCGTGAGCGCCGAGCCGCCGCGCCGGAGGTGGAGCTGGAGCTCCGCCGCGCCCGTCTCGGGCCGCCGCGTGCGCCCGAGGAGCGTCGTCACGGCCTTGCCCTCGGGCGCGGCGAACACCTCCTCCAGGAGCCGCCCCAGCGACGTCTCCGCGGCGAGGCCGAACATCCGGGCGGCAGCGCGGTTGATCGTCGTGACGCGCCCGAGCGGGTCGAATGACACCACGCCGGTCGCGATGGCCTCGAGCACGGTCTCGATGTAGCGGCGCCGGTCCTCGAGCTCGGTGTGCTTGTCCGACAGGTCGAGGTACGCCTCCTCGAGGCGGCGCTTGGACTCCCCGAGGTCGTCCGTCATCCGGTTGAACGAGTCCACGAGGACGCCGATCTCGTCGTCGGCGCGCGCCTGCACCTTGTAGCGCAGGTTGCCCGCGGCCACCTCGCGCGTGCCCTCGGCGAGCTCGGCGATCGGGCCGGTGATCCCGCGCGCCAGGTACAGGGCGAACCAGCTGAAGGAAAAGACGACGATGAGGGTCATGAGCAGGAAGAGCAGGATGTAGATGCCCTTGATCGGCGTCTTGAGCAGCTTGAGCTGCTTGTACTCCCGGAAC
>MGBU01000019.1 GCA_001790205.1 Candidatus Rokubacteria bacterium GWA2_73_35
TCTCCTCGAGCGGCATGCCCTCGACCTCCGCCAGGAGGAGCACGGTCCGGAACTCCTCGGGCAGGCGGCGCATGGCGCGCTCGAGATCGGTGTGCGCGTCCACGGCGCTCGCGGACTCCTCGGGGGCATCGTGGAACATCGGCGTGTCCCAGTCCGGCACGCCGTCCGCGGCGACCGCGGCCTCCCGCTCCCGGAGCCGATAGGAGGTCAGGAACGTGTTCCTCAGGATCTGAAACAGCCAGGCCCGGAGGTGGGTTCCCGGCTCGAACCGGTGGGAGAAGCGGAGCGCGCGGACGTAGGTCTCTTGCACCAGGTCGTCCGCCTCGGGCGGGTTCCGGGTCAGGTAGACGGCGAAGTTGTAGAGGGCGTGCAGGTGCTGGAGAGCCTGCCGCTGGAAGTCGCCGGACCCCACCTCAGTCCTCGAACCACCGCGGCGGGTAGTCGCCCGGCCGGACGTCGTGGTCGTCCTCCACCTCCCCCAGGAGCTCCCGGACCGTGCGGTACAGGACCGGGTGCTCGAGGGCCGGCGCCAGCTCGGCGAGCGGGCGCAGCACGAACGCGCGCTCCGCGAGCAACAGGTGCGGGATCTGGAGGTCGTCCGGCGCCGAGACGACCTCGTCGCCGTAGAAGAGGATGTCGACGTCGAGCGTGCGCGGCGCGAAGCGGCGCGCCTCCGGCGTGCCGGGCGGCCGCGTGCGGCCGAGCGCCGTCTCGAGCGCCTGCAGCGCCGCGAGCAGGTCGCGCGGGCGGCGCGCGGTCTCGACGGCGACGACGCAGTTGAGGTAGCGCGGCTGCTCGTCGGCCGTCCGCCCGGGCTCGCTCTCCCACGGCTCGCTGTCGTAGAGGCGGGAGGCCGCGACCAGCTCGACCCCCTCGAGCCGGCGCAGGCGCCCCAGCGCCTCCCGCAGCAGCGCGAGCCGGTCGCCGAGGTTCGAGCCGAGCCCGAGGTACACGCGCGGCATCAGCGTCGGCGCACGAGCTCGACGGCCGGCGTGCCCACGAGCCCCTCGAGCGGCGGCGTGAGCTTGCGGACGCGCACGCGGACCTCGTGCGCCGGGAACTCGCGCAGGAGCGCCTCGGCGAGCAGCCCCGCGAGGCGCTCGATCAGGTTCACCCGCGTCGTCGTCCCGAGGTCCACGATGCGGCGCGCGACGAGCCCGTAGTCGACGGTGGCACCCACCTGGTCGGACACGATCGCCGGCTCGAGGTCGAGCGCCAGCTCGACGTCCACCGAGAACCACGCGCCGACGGTCTGCTCGGCCTTCGAGAGTCCGTGCCGGCCCCAGAAGCGGACGTCTTCGAGGAGGAGCCGGTCCGCCATCAGAGCCTGACGACCGTGTTCCGGAGGCTGCCGATCCCCTCGATGCGCACCTCCACGCGGTCGCCCGGCAGGAGGGGGCCCACGCCCGGCGGCGTCCCGGTCGCGATCACGTCGCCGGGCAGGAGGGTCATGACCTCGGCCACCCGCGCGACCAGCTCCTCGACGGGGAAGATCAGCTCCTTCGTGCTCGAGGACTGGCGCAGCACGCCGTTCACGTACGCCTCGACCACGACGGCGTTGGGGTCGATGTCGGTGGCGATCGCGGGGCCGATCGGGCAGAAGGTGTCGAACGCCTTCGCGCGCGTCGGCAGCCGGTCGCGCGCCTGCACGTCGCGCGCGGTCACGTCGTTGAGGCACGTGTAGCCGAGCACGTACTCCCGGACGCGCGCGGCGGGGACGCCCCGGCAGCGGCGCTTCATGACGACGGCCAGCTCCGCCTCGTGCTCCACGTGCGAGCTCTGGGGCGGGTACACGATCGGGTCGTCCGGCCCCACGAGCGCCGTCGGGGGCTTGAGGAAGAGGCGCGGCTCGTCCGGCAGCGGGAGCCCCATCTCGGCGGCGTGGTCGCGGTAGTTAAGCCCGACGGCGACGATCTTCGAGGGCAGGACCGGCGCCAGCAGCACGCACTGGCTGAGCGCATAGCGCCGGCGGCCGCGCCGGAAGACGCTCCACGGCGTGCCCGAGTACTCGACGGCGGCCGCGCCCTCGAGGACGCCGTACCGTGTCTTGCCCGCCGCCTTGAAGCGGATGATCTGCATGCCGCCAGCGCTCAGCCGAGGCCCAGGACGTCCTGCATCGAGTAGAGCCCGGGCGGGCGCCCCGCGATCCAGCGGGCCGCCCGCACGGCGCCCCGGGCGAGCGTGTCGCGGCTGTGCGCCCGGTGGGTCAGCTCGAGGCGCTCGCCCAGGGTGCCGAAGGACACCGTGTGCTCTCCGACCACGTCGCCCGAGCGCAGGGACAGGATCCCGATCTCGTGCCGCGGGCGCTCGCCGGGCAGCCCCTGCCGGCCGTAGACCGCGACCCGGCCGAGGTCGCGGCCGAGCGCCCCGGCGACGATCTCGGCCATCCGGAGCGCGGTCCCGCTCGGCGCGTCCTTCTTGAACCGGTGGTGGATCTCGGTGATCTCGACGTCGTAGTCGTCGCCGAGGGCCTTCGCCATGGTCGCCAGCAGGGTGAACGCGACGTTCACCGCCACGGACATGTTCGGCGAGACGAGGATCGCCGCCCGGCGGGCGAGGTCCTCGATCTCCCGGCGCTCGGCGGCGCCGAAGCCGGTCGTGCCCACGACCGCGCGCGCGCCGGCGCGGGCCACGAGGCGGAGGTGCTCGAGGCTCGCCTCGGGCACCGAGAACTCGACGAGGACGCGGTCGCGCGCGATCGCCGCGGCGGGGTCGTCGGCGACGACGACGCCGAGGCGGCCCACGCCGGCGAGCTCGCCGGCGTCGCGCCCGAGCGCACCGTGGCCGGGGGCCTCGAGCGCCGCGACGAGGCGCAGGTCGGGCGCGTCTCCGAGGCGGGCGACGAGGCGACTGCCCATGCGGCCGGCGGCGCCGGCGACGACGATGTCCGGCATCGAGACGC
Source organism: Candidatus Rokubacteria bacterium GWA2_73_35 (assembly GCA_001790205.1). Taxonomy (GTDB): domain Bacteria; phylum Methylomirabilota; class Methylomirabilia; order Rokubacteriales; family CSP1-6; genus GWA2-73-35. The sequence continues at coordinate 2,903 of MGBU01000019.1, forward strand.
GTGCCCGGGTCGGCTTACTTCACGAGCGCGTACTGCGTGAGCACCGCGCGCAGCCGCTCGCGGTTCGCGTCGCTCATCCGGCACATCGGCAGCCGGAACTCCGGCTCGAGCATCCCGGCCATCGCCATGGCCTCCTTGATCGGGATCGGATTCGTCTCGAGGAAGGCGGCCCGGGCCAGCGGGAAGAGCCGGTAGTGGAGCTCGCGCGCCCGCTTCCAGTCGCCGTCGAGCGCGGCGTGCACCATCTCGGCGGTCTCCTTCGGCAGGATGTTCGCGATGACCGAGACGACGCCGTGGCCGCCGATGGCCATGAGCGGGAGCGTGACGTTGTCGTCGCCCGAGAGGACCGAGAAGTCGGGGCCGCACGCCGCGATCACCTGGCTCATCTGGTCGAGCGAGCCCGAGGCCTCCTTCACGCCGGCCACGTTCCGGACGTCGCGCACGAGGCGCTCGAGGGTCGGCGTCTCGACGTTGACGGCCGTCCGGCTCTGGATGTTGTAGACGAGGATCGGGATCGCGACGGCTCGGCGGTCGAGTTCGAGCCGGTGCCGGCCACCACCTGGATGCGGCCGCGGGCGGCCTCGAGCACGACGTCGACGACGCGCCGGTGCTCGTCGTGGGAGAGGGTGGGGGACTCGCCGGTGGTGCCGCAGGGGATCAGGCCGTCGGTCCCGCCCGCGACGTGGAGCTCGACCAGCTCCCGGAGCTTCGCCTCGTCGACCGCGCCGCTCCGGAACGGGGTGACCATCGCGACGAACGAACCCTGGAACCTCGCGCTCATAACGCCGTCTCCCCCGCCACCAGGTCCTCGTACGTCTCCCGGCGGCGCACGATCGTGTAGCGGCCGCCGTCGACGAGGACCTCGACGGCGCGCGGGCGGGCGTTGTAGTTGGACGACATCACGAACCCGTACGCGCCCGCGCTCATCACCGCGAGCAGGTCGCCCTCCTCCGTCGCGGCCAGCTCGCGGTCCTTCGCCAGGAAGTCCCCCGACTCGCACACGGGCCCGACCACGTCGGCCTTCTCCATGGGCCCGGCCAGCCGCGCCTGGTCCACCGGCCGGAGCTCGTGCCAGGAGTCGTAGAGCGCCGGCCGGATGAGGTCGTTCATCGCGGCGTCCACGACGACGAACTGCTTCTCGCCGGTGTCCTTGCGGTAGAGGACGCGCGTGAGGAGGATGCCGGCGTTGCCGACGATCGAGCGCCCGGGCTCGAGGAGCACCGTGACCCCGAGCTCCGACAGCGCCGGCAGCAGCACCGTCGCGTACTGCGCGTGCGTCGGGGGCGCCTCCTCGCGGTAGCGGATGCCGAGGCCGCCGCCGATGTCGACCAGGCGGATGTCGACCGACCGCTCGCGGAGGACCTTGACGAGCGACGCGACCCGCGCCACCGCGTCGCCGAACGGCGCCGTCTTGGTGAGCTGGGAGCCGATGTGCATGTCGACGCCCACCACCTCGACGCCCTCGAGGCCCGCCGCCTCCTCGTACGCCTCGAGCGCCTCGTCGTACGGGATCCCGAACTTCGAGGCCCGGAGCCCGGTCGCGATGTACGGGTGCGTCTCGGGGTCCACGTCGGGGTTCACGCGCAGCGCGACCGGCGCGCGCGCGCCGAGCTCGCGCGCCACCTGGTCCAGCACGCGCAGCTCGCTCCGCGACTCGACGTTGAACATCAGGATCCCGGCCTCGAGGGCCGCGCGCAGCTCCTCGCGCGTCTTGCCGACGCCGGAGAAGATGATCTTCCGCGGCGGGACGCCGGCCCGGAGGGCGCGGTACAACTCGCCGCCCGAGACGATGTCGGCGCCGGCGCCCGCCCGCGCGAGCGCGCCGAGCACGCCGAGGTTCGCGTTGGCCTTGATCGCGTAGCACACGACGTGCGGAACGGCGGCGAAGGCGCGCGCGTACGCGCCGAGGCTCTCGAGCAGCGCCGCCTTCGAGTACACGTACGCCGGCGTGCCGACGTCGGCGGCGAGCGCGCCGAGCGCGACCCGCTCGCAGCAGAGCTCCCCGTTCCGATACGCGAAGTGATCCATGTAAAGATTCTTCGTAGCACCCGGCGCAGGTGAAGTCAAGGCACGGTGACCCGCGCCTCGCTCGAGCGGGCGCTCTCGTTCGGCCGCGCGGCGCCGTCCTGGGCCGTGACCGCGTACCGGTGGCTCCCGCTCGGCACGTCGCGATCGACGAACACCGTCGTCGGCGCGCGGGTCGAGCCGACGCGCACGAAGCCGCCGGCCGCCGCGGCGCGGTACACGACGTAGCCGGCGACGTCGGGCTCGGGGCTCGGGCTCCAGGAGAGCCGCACCGTCCCCTCCGAGGGGATCGCGGCGAGGTTCGCGGGCGGCGACGGCGGCGTCGTGTCCCGGGGCGTGGCCGCCACGGGCGCCGTCGCCGCGCCGTACGCCGTGGTGCCGTGGAACGTCCGCACGGCGCGGACGGCGTAGTAGTACGTGCGGTCGTTCTCGAGCCCCCGGTCGATCAGCGCGGACCCGGGCACGGGGCTTGGCGGGAGCGGGAGCGGCGTCGCGTCCGCCGCCGCCGCGCGCAGGATCTCGTAGGCGAGGTCCCCGCTCGGCGCGCTCCCGTCGACGAGCCGCGCCGGCGCGCGCCACGCCAGGCGCACCTCGGCGTCGCCCGCGACCGCGGCGAGCCCCGTGGGCGGCTCGGGCGCGGCGATGAATGTGACCGAGACGCGGCGCGACGGCGGGCTGATCCTCCCGAGCGCGTCGCTCGTCAGGACCACGTACGTGTAGCGGCGCGCGAGCGCGAGCCCGCGCCGGTCGGCGAAGGTGGCCCGGCGGTCCTCCACCTGCGGCGCCGGGGCGTCGAGGCGGATCGACGCGACCTCCGTGTAGCCGGCGATGCGCCCGTCGGCCAGCAGCGCCGACTTCGGCTCGCCCGTGCCCGCGTCGTCGACGCGGAAGACGCGCGCCTGCGCGAGCTGGCGCAGCCGCGTGTTGTCGACGCGCCGGCCCGGCAGCGTCCACGTCAGCTCGATCGCCGCCTCGCGGACGACGCCCGTCAGGTCGAGCACGGCCTGCGGCGCGCGGGCCTCGGGCGCGACGGGCCGGCCCTTCCGGCCGCACGCGGCGAGGGGGAGCGCCGCGAGCCCGAGGACGAGCAGGGCGCGAGCGCGGCGGCTCATGCGCGCGCGACGAGCGTGCGCGCCAGCGCCAGCGCGCGCCGCACCGCCTCGGGCGCCGTGCCGCCGGTGACCGCGCGCGCGCGGAGCGAGGCGTCGACCGTGATCGCGTCCTTGACGTCGCCCTCGATCAGCGGCGAGAAGCGGCGCAGCTCGGCGAGCCCGAGGTCCTCGAGCGCCTTGCCCT
>MGBU01000020.1:0-2360 GCA_001790205.1 Candidatus Rokubacteria bacterium GWA2_73_35
TTCAACGACGCCAAGGGGTACGGGTTCATCACGCAGGAGGGTGGCGAGGACGTCTTCGTCCACTACAGCGCCATCCAGGCCAACGGGTTCAAGAGCCTCGCCGAGGGTGACCGCGTCGAGTTCGAGGTGACCCGCGGCCCGAAGGGTCTTCAGGCTGCCAACGTCCGGAAGGTGCAGTAAACCCACATCCTGGTAGCTTCCGCCCGGGCCCGCCCGCGGGCCCGGGCGCTCCTCCTAGGCACCCCACACACGAGACACCGCGAAAGGGAGTCCACGTTGATCGTCCGCTCGTTCACAGAACTCGCGCTCACGCCCGCCATGCTCGAGGCGATCGCCGCCGCCGGCTGGGCCGCTCCCACACCCATCCAGGCCGGGGCGATCGGGCCGATCCTCGAGGGCCGCGACCTGATCGGCTGCGCCCAGACCGGCACCGGCAAGACGGGGGCGTTCGCCATCCCGGCCATCGAGCGCCTCGCCGGGCCCGGCTCGCAGCCGGGCGCGGCCGGCCCGCGGCCGTCGGGCGGGCCACGCGTGCTCGTCCTCGCGCCCACGCGCGAGCTCGCGCTCCAGATCGCCGAGACGTTCGACCTGCTCGGGCGGGCCCGGTCCATCGCGACCGCCGTCCTCATCGGCGGCGAGGCGATGGGCCCCCAGCTCGCCGCGCTCGCCAGGCGACCCGACGTGATCGTGGCGACGCCGGGCCGGCTCTTCGACCACCTCGAGCGCGGGACGGCCAGCCTGCGCGCCGTCCGCATCGTCGTCCTCGACGAGGCCGACCGGATGCTCGACATGGGCTTCGCGCCCCAGGTCGAGCGGATCCTCCGCGTGGTGCCGCTCGACCGGCAGACGCTCTGCTTCTCGGCGACGATGCCGCCCGAGGTCGAGCGGCTCGTCCGCCGTCACCTGGTCCGGCCCGTCCGCGTCGAGGCCGGCACCGCCGCGCGGCCCGTGGCCCGGGTCACCCAGGTGCTCTACCGGGCCGACGCGCGGGACAAGACGCCGGTCCTGCTGCGGCTGCTCGGCGAGGAGCGCGGCCGGACGCTCGTGTTCACGCGCACCAAGCACCGCGCCGACCGCGTCGCGCGCGCGGTCCAGGCGGCCGGCCACCGCGTCGCGCGCCTGCACGCCGACCGCTCGATGGCGCAGCGGCGCGAGGCGCTCGACGGGTTCCGGAACGGCCGCTACCGGGTGCTCATCGCGACGGATATCGCGGCGCGCGGCATCGACGTGCCGGAGATCACCCACGTGGTGAACTTCGACATGCCGCACACCGCCGAGGACTACATCCACCGGATCGGCCGCACGGCGCGCGCCGAGGCGAGCGGCCTGGCCTCGAGCATCGCCGCACCGGAGGAGAGCGACCAGCTGCGCACGATCGAGCGGCACCTCGGGCATCCGGTGCCGCGACAGGGCGCTGCGGCGGCGACGGGCCGCTGACGGCCACATGGCAATTCACCCCACCCCGGTCAATGACGGCCGGAGTCACCGGAGCTCACGCTCCACAGAAGGAAACGGCGACATGGCAACAGGCACAGTGAAGTGGTTCAACGACGCGAAGGGGTTCGGCTTCATCACGCAGGAGGGCGGCGAGGACGTGTTCGTGCACTTCAGCGCCATCCAGGCCAGCGGGTTCAAGAGCCTGGCCGAGGGCGAGCGCGTGGAGTTCGACGTGACACGGGGGCCGAAGGGCCTCCAGGCTGCGAACGTCCGCAAGGCGTAGGCGGCCGGCGCGCCACTGGAAATAAGAAGCCCCGACGGTGGCTGCGGCGCGTTGAGACTGGTTCGCTCGCGCGTCGCGCCGCCCCGCTGGTGAGGCGGGACCGTCGGGGCCGGTGGCGCCTGGATCTCCCAGGCAATTCCACCCGGAGCTAGCGTGGACCCTGCCTAGGAGGCAACCACCTCACAGATCACCGTAGGGGTACTCATCGGCTGGATCACCTCCTATTCTCGGCAAGGCCGCCACGCGGGCCCAGGTCCCACCCACCCAGAACCGGATGCCGACTCCCGGCCCGGGGCTCGACCACGTCAGCCGCCGGCGGGATTGTCGGCGGGGACGCCGAGGGAGCGCTGTTGTCGCTCCGGCCGATTTGCCTCATCCTACCCCAGGCCCCGCGCGCGTCAAAAGAAATCCGCGTCCCGGCTACTTGACGACGATCCGCGAGCGGTTGCGCTCCCACAGACCGTGGCCGATGCCCTCGACGCGGCGCAGCTCCTCCGGCTGCTGGAACGGGCCGCGGGCCTCGCGGTACCGGACGATCCGCTCGGCGACCCTGCGGCTCATACCCTCGAGCCGCATCAGCTCCTTCACGCCGGCGGTGTTGATGTTCACCGGCTCGCCGACCTTGACGGTGATGCTCGTC
>MGBU01000020.1:2402-23752 GCA_001790205.1 Candidatus Rokubacteria bacterium GWA2_73_35
GCGAGCCACGGGACGATCGCGAACAGGGCGAGGATCAGGGAACGGGACGGGTGCTGGCGCATCACGCTCCTCCGCGTTTCGGGGTTCACTGCGCGCGCTCGGTGCTCGCGAGCGACGCCATTGAACGCGCGGCGCGCGGAGAGCGTCAATGTCCAATGATTCGGACACTTCGAACGGATACGGTGCTCAGAGCGTGTGAAGGAATCGCATGGTCGAGCCGCGCCCCGGGTTCCCCGGGGCGCGTGCGAGTGCGGGGGGCTTGGGGGGCGCCCGGAGCCCCCCATGACCTCAGTCGGCGGCGGGAGCGCCGAGCGAGCGGAGGTACTCCTCCCACTCGACCGGGACGAGCGAGCGCTTCTTCGTGTTGCACGCCTTGCACGCGGGCGCGACGTTGCCGCGCGTCGTGCGGCCGCCGCGGCCGAGCGGCACCAGGTGGTCCATCGTCAGGCTCGTGCGGCCGACCCGGCGCCGGCAGTAGTGGCAGACGCCGTCGGCGATCCGCCGCTTCCACCACGGGCTCTGCCGGAGCTCGCGCGCCTTCGCGCGCTCCCGCCTGAGCACGTCGGGATCCACGGGCGCGTAGTAGTCACTCATGCGCGGCGAGCGCCTCCGAGATCTCCTCCCACTCGCGCAGGAGCCAGGCCACCCGCTCCTCGGCCCGCTTGCGCTCGGCGGTGACCGCGCGCGCCCGCTCGCCGTCCGTGTAGAGCGCCGGGTCGCCGAGCGCCGCGCCGATCTCGGCCAGGCGCTGCTCGAGCGCGTGGATCTTGCGCTCGACCTCCTCGAGCCGCCCCCGCAGCTCGCGCACCTCGCGCGTGGCCGCGCGCTTGCGCGCCGCCCCCGCGCGCCGCGCCGGCTCCCCCGCGACCGCGGCGTCCGCGTGCGACCGCGACCGCTGCCGGGCGGAGGGGGCGGGGGGGGTCCCGGGTGAGTGTCGTTCCGAAACCCGGGAGCCCCCCCGCCCCTCCGCCACGGGAGCCGTCCCGGCGGCGGCGCGGGTCTCGGCGGCGAGGTAGTCGTCGTAGCCGCCGAGGTGGCGCGTGAGCGTGCCGCCCCCGACCGCGACCACCGAGGTCGCGAGCCGGTTGATGAAGTAACGGTCGTGCGAGATGAACACGATCGTCCCCGGGAACGCGGCGAGCGCCTCCTCGAGCACCTCGCGCGCGGCGACGTCGAGGTGGTTCGTCGGCTCGTCGAGGCACAGGAGCGCGGCGGGGCGCACGAGCATCCTCGCGAGCGCCACGCGCGCCTTCTCGCCGCCCGAGAGCACGGCGACCTTCCTGTCCGCGGCGTCCCCGGAGAGGAGAAAGGCGCCCAGGATCGACCGGAGCCGGGTCTGCCCGAGCGCGGGCGCCACGGCCTCCAGCTCCTCGAGCGCGGTCCGCGACGGCGTGAGCGCGTCGAGCTGGTGCTGGGCGTAGTAGTGGACGGCGACGTGCGCGCCGAGCGTCCGCTCCCCGCGGTCGAGCGGGAGCACGCCCGCGAGCAGGCGCAGCAGCGTGGACTTGCCCGCGCCGTTCGGGCCGACCAGCGCGAGGCGCTCGCCGCGCTCGACCTCGAAGTCCACGCCGGCGTACACGACGTTGTCGCCGTACGCCTTGTGGGCGCCGCGGAGCGCCGCGACCCGGCGGCCCGTGCGCGGCGGCTCGGGGAACGCGAAGCGGATCCGGCGCGCCTCGGGCCCGAGCTCGATGCGCTGAAGGCGCGCGAGCATCTTGATCCGGCTCTGCACCTGCCGCGCCTTCGTGGCCTGGTAGCGGAAGCGCCCGATGAAGCGCTCGATTTCGGCGACGCGCTTGGCCTGGTTCCGCGCCTGCGCCTCGAGGAGCGCGCGCCGCGCCTCGCGCTCGACGAGGTAGTCGTCGTAGTCACCGGGATAGACGTCGATGCCCCCCGGGCCCAGCTCGGCGATCGACGTCACCATCCGGTTCAGGAAGTAGCGGTCGTGGGAGACCATGACCACCGTGCCCGGGTAGCCCCCGAGGAAGCCCTCGAGCCACGCGAGCGACTCGAGGTCGAGGTGGTTGGTCGGCTCGTCGAGCAGCAGGAGCGTGGGGCGCAGGAGCAGCAGGCGCGCGAGCGCCGCGCGCATCCGCCAGCCGCCCGAGAGCTCGGCGAGGGGCCGCGCGAAGTCGTCGGCGCGGAACCCGAGGCCGCCGAGGATCGCCCGTGCCTCGGTCTCGAGCCGGTAGCCGCCCGCGGCCTCGAACCGGTGCTGGAGGTCGCCCCAGCGCGCCGTCAGCGCGTCCGCGCCGGGGCCGGCCGGCGCGCCCGCGAGCGCGGCGGCGACGTCCTCCATCTCGCGCTCGACGCGCCACACCTCGGCGAAGCCCGAGAGCGCCTCGGCGAGGACCGAGCCCGCGCCGGCGCCCGCCACCTCCTGCGGCAGGTAGCCCACCGTCGCCTCGCGCGGGCGGTGGAGGCGCCCGGCATCGGGCTCCTCGACGCCGGCGAGCAGGCGGCAGAGCGTCGTCTTGCCCGCGCCGTTCGGGCCGACGAGTCCGATCCGCTCGCCGTCCGGGATGCGCCAGGAGAGCCCGCCGAAGAGCGGCTGGCCCCCGTACGCCTTGGCGATCTCCTCGAGCTGGATCACTCCCGCTCCGCGGCTAGCCCATCGTCTGGATCGTCTCGGGCAGGACCTTCACCGTCACGCGCACCTCGCCCGGCCGGCGGAACGGGTAGCGGTCCTGGTCGAGGTACTTCTTCGCGAGCGCGTCGATGTGGGCGTCGGCGCCCTGCTCGGTCATCTCGACGACGCGGCCGCGCACCTGCAGGTAGCGGTACGGGTTCTCCGGGTCGAGGATCGAGAGCGCGATCCGCGGGTTCCGCTGCAGGTTCCGGTCCTTCACGCGGCCGCGCGCGGTGTTGAACCGCACGTGCGCGCCGTCGTAGTCGACCCAGACCGGCGTCGACTGGGGCGCGCCGTCCCCCCCGACGGTCGCAAGGTGGGCAAACGCCTTCTTCGTGAACAGATCGCGATAGCTCTCCGGGATGGTCGCCACGGTCATTTCCCCCTTGCGGCCCTGAGCTCGTCGAGGACCGCGAACGCGTGGCGGACCGACTTCGCTGCCAGCGTCCCGCCCATCAGGAGCCCGATGTCGAGCGTCTCGGCGATCTCCTGCTCGCTGGCACCCTGGTCGAGGACCTCCTCGACCCGGTGATCGATTCAGTCGAAGCAGTTCTGCGAGACGGCCACGGCGAGCGCCGTCAGCTCCTTGTGCTTCTTGGAGATGGCGCCGTCGGCGTAGACCTGGCCGCCGAGGTCGCCGAAGGCCTTGTAGACCCTCATCGGCGACCTCGCCATGAGCCCGCCGAGCCGCTTCCGCTCCGCCTTCCGCTCGTGGATGTGCATGGCCTGTCTCCTCGATCATTTCACGGGCTCGGCTCGCGCCGTGACGGCGCTCACCTCGCACCGCCGCCTCGGCTCGCACGTCCACCGATCATCTCACCGCTCGCCTCGGCGGCGGCCCCGCCTCGGCTCGCACGTCCACCGATCATCTCACCGCTCGCCTCGGCGGCGGCCCCGCCTCGGCTCGCACTACCCTCCCGCCAGCTCTGACGCTCGAGTCTCCGCCAGGGCGCGGAGGGCGAGGAGCATCCGCACCACGCACTGCTGGACGAGCAGCGCGTCCTGCGTGAACGGGTCGGCGAGCCACTCGCGCGCCCATTCCCCCTTCTCCGCCTTGAAGCCGAGCGTCGGCGACAGCGCCTGGAGGCGCAGCAGCAGGTCGTCGGGCGGCAGCCCCGCAGCCCGGAGCCGCGCCACGACCGCCGCGCGGACGGCCGCGTTCCAGATGCCCGTGAGCCCCTCGAGCAGCGCCGCGTAGCACGTGAGGTCCGCCTTCTCCTGGAACTGCTGCAGCACGCTCGGCACGAGCGGGTTGACGACCGCGTCGCCCTCCTCGTCAACGCCGAAGAGCGGGCCGAGCAGCGGGTCCTTCGCGACGTCGTCCAGGCGCTCGAGCAGGTCCGTCGCCTCGGCCGCCGGCACCGCCGGCATCTGCGCGAGCCGCTCGAGCAGGGGCGCGTCACCGGCCATGGCTCATCCTCCCGCGCGCCCGGGCTCGCCGCGCATGTCGGCGCGGGCGAGGTCCTGCGCGCGTCCGGACGGGACGAGGAAGGCGGCGCCCAGCGCGCCGACGCACACCACGAGACCCGTGACGAACACGCCGTGGAGGGCGTCGACGAGGGGGAGCCCCGCCGCCAGCCGCTGCGCCATCACGGTGCCCATGACCGAGACGCCCACCGCGCCGCCGATGGACATGAAGAACTGGGTCACGGACGTCGCGACGCCGAGGTCGCCCCGCGGCACGGCGCTCTGCACCGCGATCAGCATCGGCACGATCACGAGCCCCATCCCAACGCCCGCGAGCAGCACGTCGCGCATGGCCCCGCCGAACGAGAGCCCGGCGTCCCAGCGCGACAGCAGCAGGAACGCGCCGACGAGGCAGCCCATGCCCGCGAACACCACGCTGCGGTACCCCACCCGCAGCACGAGCCGCGCGCTCGTCGCGGACAGCAGCACCCAGCCGAGGACGAACGGCGCCAGGACCGCGCCCGAGCGGGTCGCGGTGAGGCCGGTCACCGCCTGCACGAACAGCGGCACGAACGCGAGCGTGCCGAACATCGCCATCGCGGCGAGCGCGCGCGTCACCACGGCCGCCATCACGATCCGGCTCGCGAAGAGGCGCAGCGGCACGATCGGCTCGCGCGCCCGGCGCTCGACGGCGACGAAGGCGACGAGCGCCGCGCCGCCCGCGGCGAGCGGGCCCAGCACCGCCGCGCCGGACCACGCCGCCTCGCGCCCGGCCTCGGCGAGCGCCAGCAGCACGAGGACGATCCCTGTGGCGAAGCACGAGGCGCCCCACCAGTCGATCACGGACCGCCGGGCCGGCCGCGCCTCCTCGCGGAGCGCCGCCGCGACGAGCGCCATCGCGACCACGCCGACCGGGAGGTTGAGGTAGAAGACCCACCGCCACGACGCGTGGTCGGTGAGCAGCCCGCCGAGCGGGGGCCCGACCATCGAGGCCACGCCCCACACGCCCGAGATGTAGCCCTGCATCTTCGCGCGCCGCTCGAGCCCGAAGATCTCGCCGATGATCGTGTAGCCGAGCGTCATCAGCGAGCCGGCGCCGAGCCCCTGGAGCATCCGGAACACGACGAGCTGGCCCATGTCCTGCGACGTCCCCGACAGCGCCGAGCCGGCCAGGAACGTCGCGAGCCCGGTGAGGTAGACGGCGCGGCGCCCGTAGAGGTCCGAGAACCGGCCCCAGAGGGGCATCGACACCGTCTGGGTGAGCAGGTACCCGGAGAAGACCCAGGAGTAGAAGCGGATCCCGCCGAGCTGCGCCACGATCGTGGGCATCGCGAGGGCGACGACCGTGGACTCCATCGCCGAGAGGAAGATCGCCAGCATGATGGCGACCAGCACGCGGCGCTTGCGGGCTTCGTCCATCGTCAGTGGCCGCCGGTGCACCCGGCGCAGCGGCAGACCGCGCGCAGCTCGGCCCAGGGATAGAGGCTTGCGTGGCCGTCGGCCCACGTCACGGCGAGCCCGGTGTCGGTCCGCGTGATCGCCTGCGGCCACGCGCCCGCCGGGGCGAGCGTCTCGAGCGTGCCGCACGCGCCGCACGGGCAGTCGCGCCGCAGCCGCTCGAACGGGAAGATCGAGCCGTGGCCGTCGGCCCAGTCCACGCCGAGCGCATAGCGGCCGACGAGGTGCACGTCCTTCGGCGACGCCGGATCGGGCTGGCCGAGGATGCGGAGGCCGGGGGCGCGCGTCACGCGGTGCCGCCGCCCACGGCGGGCCGCGGGCGCTGCAGGCCCGCGAGCAGGTAGTGGATCGCCAGGTTCTGCCACCCGCCCCACGCCCGCGCGCGCCGCCGGATCGCCTCCTCGCCCGGCGCGCGTCCGCGGCCCCAGTGCCGCGCGAACACCTTGCGGACCGCGAGGTCGCCCGCGGGGCAGACGTCGCCGCGCCCGAGGCAGCGCGCGAGGAACCAGTCGGCGGTCCAGCGCCCGAGCCCGCGGAGCGCCGTGAGGCGCGCGCACACCTCCTCGCTCGGCGCCCGGGCGAGGGCGTCCAGGTCGAGCGCGCCCGAGTCGACCGCCGCCGCCACGCCCCGGATGTACTCGGCCTTGCGCCCCGAGTACTTCAGCGCCCGGTACGCGCGCACCGGCGCCCGGGCGAGCGCCGCCGCGTCGGGGAACGCCCAGACGGTGTCGCGGCCGAGTGCCAGCGGCGTGCCCCAGCGGCGCACGAGGCGGGCCCGGCAGGCGAAGGCGAAGCTGAGGTTCACCTGCTGGGCGGTGATCGAGCCCACGAGCATCTCGAGCGGCGTCGGCGCGAGCGTCGGCCGCATCCCGTAGAACGGCTCGATCAGCTCGGCGAGCGCCGGCTCGCTCTTCGCGAAGCGGTAGAAGCCCGGGAGGTCGAAGTCGAGGCCGAAGACCTGGCGCACCTCCGCGGTCACCGCGTCGGCCACGCGCGCGCCCCGCGCGCCCGGCACGCGCACGGCGAGCCGCGCGTCGTCCACGGGCCCGCGGCACCGCACCTCGTACGGCACGAGGCGCGCGTCGAGGCGGAGCACGCGGCGGAAGACGTCGCCCGTGACGCGGTTCGCGGGATCGTCGCCCCAGAGGTGGTAACGCGCGAGCGTCGCGGCGGCGTCGAGCGGGCCGTCGGGAGCGAGCATGATGTTCATCGGCTGGTCACGCGGCTCCTGAGTGTACCAGAGTTGCCGGACCCATCCACGTCGGCTAGGCTAGGCCCCGATGAGCCACGTCCTCGCGCACGACCAGGACGGCGTCCGCACGCTCACGCTGAACCGGCCCGAGGCGCTCAACGCGCTCACGCTCGAGGGCACGCGCGAGCTCGGCGAGCAGCTCGAGGCCGCCGCCGCCGCCGCCGGCGTGCGCGCGGTCGTCCTCACCGGCGCCGGCAGCGCGTTCTCCGCCGGCGGCGACGTGACGCTGCTGCGCGCGATCCCGGCGATGTCGGACGCCGAGCTGCGAACCGTCGTCTACGGGACCTTCCAGCGGCCGATCCGCGCGATCCGCACGACGGACAAGCCCGTCATCGCCGCGGTCAACGGCCCCGCCGTGGGCGCGGGCTGCGAGCTGGCGGTCGCCGCCGACTTCCGGCTCGCCTCCGAGCGGGCGCGCTTCGGCGAGGTCTGGATCAAGCTCGGCTGCGTGCCGGCGCTCGGCGGCATGTACCTCCTGCCGCGCCTCGTGGGGCTCACGCGCGCGACGGAGCTGATCCTCACGGGCGAGATCATCGACGCGGCCGAGGCGCACCGCATCGGCCTGGTCGGCCGCGTCGTGCCGGCGGCCGACCTCCTCCCGGCGGCGCAGGCGCTCGGGCGGACGCTCGCCCAGGGTCCGGCGCGCGCGCTGGCCGCGGCGAAAGCCGCGCTGAACCGCGGCCTCGCCACCGACCTCTGGACAGAGCTCGAGGCGACGGTGACCGCGCAGCTCGACTGCTTCCGCACGCGGGACTTCGCCGAGGGCGTGCGCGCGCTCGACGAGCGCCGGCCGCCGCGGTTCACCGGCGCGTAGGCGCGGGGCGGGAGCGCCGGCTCCCCGCGCAGCGGACCGGTCAGTGCCGGAGCAGGTAGGGCACGTCGGTGACGATCACGTTCCTCCGGAACAGCATCGCGCCCTTGATGAGCAGGGCCGTCTGGTTGTGCAGGCCGAGCTGCCACCACCTCGCGGGGATGAACTCCGGGATCACGATCGTGACGACGTGGTTCCCGTTCTCCTGGAGGTGGTCGATGTACTCGAGCAGCGGCCCGAGGAGCGACCGATAGGGCGACGTCAGCACGATCAGCGGCACGCCCATGCCCCACTTGCCCCACTTCTCCTCGAGCCGATGCGTGCGCTCGGGGTCGAGCTCGACGTAGACGGCCTTCGCGTTGGGCGAGAGCGTCTGCGCGTACTGGATCGCCCGGACCACACCGCGGTGGAGGTCGCCGACCACCACGAGCACGGTGTGGCTGATGGGCGATGGGCCCGCGTAGCCCTCGAGGGAGAGCTGGCGCGCCACGTCGTCGTAGTGCTGCCGGATCGCGATGAACGTGAGGATGAACCCGCCGATCAGCAGGACCACGATCCAGGCGCCGTCCACGAACTTCGTCGCGGCGACGACGAGAAGCACCACCGCGGTCGTCGCGGCGCCGCTCCCGTTCACCGCCACCCGCCACCACCAGCCGCCGGGTCGAGTTCGGAGCCAGCGCCGCACCATGCTGGTTTGCGACAGGGTGAACGACGTGAAGACGCCGACGGCATAGAGCGGGATCAGCGCGTGGGTGCTCCCGTCGAAGACGACGACGAGCGAGGCCGCGATCACCGCCAGGATCACGACGCCGTTCGAGAACACGAGGCGGTCGCCACGGTTGCCGAACTGCCGGGGCAGGTAGCCGTCGCGGGACATGAAGAAGGCCAGCCGCGGAAAGTCGGCGAAGGCCGTGTTGGCCGCAAGGATCAGGATCAGGGTCGAGACGCCCTGAAGGTAGTAGTAGAGGAGGCCGCCGCCGAAGACCCCCCGCGCGAGCTGCGAGACGACGGTCTCCTCCTCGCGCGGCACGATGTTGAAGAGGTCGGCGAGCGCCGTCGTGCCGATGAACAGCGTGAGCATGATGGCGCCGAGGATCGCCAGGACCGCGCGCGCGTTCTTTACCTCCGGCGGCTTGAACGCCTGGACGCCGTCGGCGACGGCCTCGATGCCGGTGAGCGCGACGGCGCCCGAGGCGAACGCGCGCAGGACGAGGAACACGGTCAGCGCGCCGAGCGGTTCGACCGCCGCCGCCGCCGCGGGCGCCGGCGGCGGCCCCTGGAGGGCGTAGCGCGTGAAGCCGGTGCCGATCAGGACGAGGAAGCCGGCGATGAACAGGTACGACGGCAGCGCGAAGAGCCGCCCCGACTCCCGCAGGCCCCGCAGGTTGCCGTAGGCGATCAGGGCGATCGCGCCGATGCCGAAGACGACTCGATAGGGGAACAGGGCCGGGAACGCCGAGGTGATCGCGGCGATGCCCGCCGACACGCTGACCGCGACGGTGAGCGTGTAGTCGATCAGCAGCGCGCTCCCCGCGACCAGCCCGGCGGCCCAGCCGATGTTGTCCTTGGCGACGATGTAGTCGCTCGCCCCCTGCGGGTACGCCAGGATGGTCTGCCGGTACGAGTAGATGACGACGCAGATGACGACGCCGATCGCGATGGAGATCGGCGTGGAAAGCGTGAGCGCCCCGACGCCCGCGAGGACCAGCACGCGCATGATCTCCTCGGTCGCGTACGCGACGGAGGAGAGGTTGTCGGACGCGAAGATCGCCAAGCCGGTGCGCTTCGAAAGCCGCTCGTGGCGGGCCTGGGCGGTCGGGAGCGGTGAGCCGACGAACAGCCGCTTCAGCCGGTAGAGACGCACGGGCCCAATATTACGCCGGACGGCGAGGCAGGGCGGCTAAAACGGCTGGGGCTGGCGGTGCAGGTCCGCTACGTTCTCGAACCGCGCGTACTGGGGCAGGAACACGACCTTCACCGTACCGACGGGGCCGTTGCGCTGCTTGCCGATGATGACGTCGGCGATGTTGGCCTCCTCGGGCGGGAGGTCCTCCTTGTACTGCGACTGGCGGTAGAGGAACAGAATGACGTCGGCGTCCTGCTCCAACGCGCCCGAATTGTGGCTGACGATCCCGTCGGCAAGCCAGCACGCTGGCCCGGGGACGGTGAGGTCGAAGACCTCTTCCTCGCCGGCCGGCTCGATCCCGACGATCCGATCCCAGAACAGCTCGCTCGTCGCCGTGGTGCGCAGATTCCCGTCGCTCAGAATATCCGCGTACTCCTTCAAAAGGGCGCGGGAGGGCGCGAACCGGAAGTGAGAGGTTCCGCCATACGCCGTACCGCGCAGCGCGGCCATGCGCCGCTGCGAGATGCCTTGAGCGCGCATCAGCCCCTTCACCCGCTCGAAGGACTCTCTGGGAACGGTGTCGACGTTCGTGTTGTTCCGACGGTTGACAAGGCACGCTTCGAGGCGCCTGGCCTGCGGCTCACGAGGACCGAAGGCGCCGACCGCTTCGAGGAAGCGGCGCTGGTCCGCAGCACCAGACACGGCCACGAAGAACGAGGGACGGTACGCGCCCTTCCGCGCGGACGAGATCCGCGCCACGATGCCGAGCCGGAGCAGGAGCGCCGCAACGTCGCTCGCGAGTCCTGGACTGTTCGTGCTGTAGAAGACGGCATCACTCCCTCTGCGGCTCTTGCGGGGAGCGATCGTGCCGTCGGTCGCCCAGAGGTGGCGGAGCAGCACTGCGATCTGACCATCCGACAGCTGGAACGCAGCCTCAGGAATTCGTTTCTCGTACGAGCGCTGGCCGAAGATGCCCAGCTGGCGCAGCCAGCCGCCGAGGCGGTGCGGGTGCCATCGATTCCCGTTGCCGCTGATGAGCAACTGATGCCAGCAGCTCCGACCGGCATACCGCGTGACCTCGCACCCGAACTCCTCCCGCGCGGCGACGGAAACGATCGTACTGTTCGCCTCGGAGCTCGTCGTGTACCGAAGCGGCTTGCCGCTCAGGTAGCTGCCGTCGCCGATCAACTGCCCCACCAGCGCGACCCGCAGATCCGACCAGCGATCCGGCGAAACGGGCTCCGGAAGCCTTCTCGCAATCGCGAGCCGATCCCCGACCGAGAGCTGGCCAACCGTCCTCCAGCCGCCGCCGGAACACAGCCGGTGCTGCTCGGTCGCTCGGATCGTTCGCCCGCTTGCCAGCCGCACGGTGAAGACGTTCCGCCTGCCCACGAGCCAGACCCGCTCGCTCTTCGCGGCGACGATCACCCCGGCGGGAGACATCGCCAGGACCTCCGGCGCCGTGCCGACGAGGTCCCGGATCGCCACACGCCGCCCATCGGCGAGGCAGGCCAGGGTATCGCCCGTCACGCATTCCCTCAGGTCCGAGAGCTGCGGCCGGAAGTCGCGCGTCGCCCGTGACTCCACCGCGCGCGAGAGCTGGGAGAGGGCGACCACGGGGATCGTCAGCTCCTTTGCGAGCGCCTTGAGCGAGCGGGAGATCTCCGAGATTTCCTGCTGGCGGCTCTCCATCGCGGCGCGGCCCCGCATGAGCTGGAGGTAGTCGATCACCATGAGGTCGAGCCCGTGCTCGGCCTTCATGCGTCGCGCCTTCGCGCGCGCCTCGAGCACCGTCAGCGCGGGGCTGTCGTCGATGAAGATCGGCGCCTCGCTGAGGCGCCCGGCCGCGGCGGTCAGGCGGGCCCAGTCGGCCGAGGAAAGACGCCCGGTCCGCACCGCCTGCGAGTCCACCTTGGCCTCGGAGCAGAGCATCCGCTGCACGATCTGCTGCGCCGACATCTCGAGGGAGAGGAGGAGCACCCGCCCGCGTAGGTGGATGCCGACGTGCTGGGCGATATTGAGGACGAAGGCCGTGTTGTGCGTGACGACGTAGTCGTCCGTCACGTACAGCCGCGACGGATGCGTGACGGCGATGCATTGCGTCTCCGTCACCCGCGCGGGCTCGATCGAGAGGAACACCGGCCGCCGGCGCCGGCGCGGCGCCGGCAGCGCACGAGCTCGCTTCGCGGAGGGCGAGAACATCGACTGGGGCTCGGCGTGCTGGATGTTGCAGACCCAGGCGCGACGACCGGCTCTCTTCTGTCCACGATGACGATACGTCGTCGGCCGGCTCCGGACGGAGCACCAGCCCCCGAGCGAGCGTACGAGCTCGGCGACGTTCCGCGCCAGGCGCTCGCTGGTCGAGCAGAACCGCGCGCTCCCCCAGCGCTCGGCCCAGCCGTCGGTGTCCATGAGGCCGCGCAGGACCTCGAGGCGGGCCTCGCGCGAGGCGTCGAGGTAGGTGTCGGGAACGAACTTCGCCTCGCTGCGGATCCCCCAGAGGCCCAGACCTCTCAACGCCTCCATGAGTCCGTTGGGGGTCGGGCCCACGACGCCTTTGCGGTGGGCACCCGCGGCCTGGACGATCCGCCAGTCGTAGCCGCCCGCGGCACGCAGGGCGAACGCCCCGGTGGCCCGCTCCATGAGGCGATCGAGCATCTCCTGCTCGGCCGTCGAGAACACGAGACTGCTTCCCGACAGCTTCCCGTCCCCGAGCAGCGCGCCCAGGAGCCAGGGGTCGATCGGAAGCGTCTCGGCATGACCGAACTCCCCGGACGGCGCGTCGATCCACAACCGGTGCTGGTAGCGCGTGGTCCGCAACAGCGTCGCGACACGGTCGGTGCTGAGCGTCCGGGCCTCCGGCCAGCCTCGGGAGTGGACGCGCCACAGGTGTTCGCCCGTGCATTCCGTGGAGCGACCGTCGGAAAAGGTCACGCGATACGCCTGCTTGACGCCCTGGGGAAAGATCCCGCTCACCAGGGAGCGGCGGCCGTCCACGGAGGCGAGCTCGTCGCCCAGCCGCAGGTCGCCCATCCGCTTCCACCCGGTGACCGTCCTGACCCTGGCGTCGAGGGGTTGAGCCTTGCCCATGCTCGGCCGGCCCGCGATGATGATGAAGTCCGCGGGCTGGAGCCCGGACGTCTCCAGGTCGAGCTTCTCGAACCCGGTCGCCACCCCGGTGACGTGCTCCTTGCGCTCGTAGAGCCGCTCGATGTACTCGAACGTGTTCTTCAGGATCTTGCTCACCGGGAGGGCGCTCCCCTCCAGGCGGCGCTCGGCGAGGCCGAAGATCCGCCGCTCGGCGTCGTCCACGAGCCCCTGCACGTCCTCCTTCGCCTCGAACGCCTGGGTGATGATCTGCGTGGAGGTCTGGATCAGCTCGCGCAGCACCGCCCTGTCGCGCACGATGTGCGCGTACGAGATGAGGTGCGCGGCGATCGAGGCCTGCTCGACCAGCAGAGCGAGCGCCGCCGGCCCGCCCACGGACTCGAGCTGGTCCGTCCGCCTGAGCTCCTCCGTGAGCGTGAGGATGTCGACGGGCGCCGCCCGGTCGAACAGGCGCAGCATCGCGTCGTACATGGACCGGTGGGCCTCGGTGTAAAAATCGGACGGGCGCAGGACCTCGATGACCCGCGGCAGCGTCTCCCGCCCCTCGAGGAGCACGGCGCCGAGCACCGCGCGCTCCGCGTCCAGGTTGTGCGGGGGGATCCTGGACGGCAGGTCCACCGGCGGGCCGCTAGTCGCGGACGACGTTGACCCGGAGCTGCGCCGTGACGTCCTGGTGCAGCCGCACCGCGACCGTGGTCTCGCCGAGCGCCTTGATCGGCTCGTCGAGGTGGAGGCGCCGCCGCTCGACCTTGATGCCGTTGCGCGCGAGGAAGTCCACGACGTCCTGGGCGGTCACGGAGCCGAACAGCTTGCCCTCCTCGGAGGCCTGCCGCCGCTCCTCGTACACGAGCGCCTCGATGCGGCCGCCGAGCGCCTCGGCATCGCTCTTGACCCGCGCCGCCTTGGCGTCCTGCTGCGTCTTGATGTGGTCGAGGTTCTTCAGATTGCCGGCGGAGGCGCCGAGCGCGAGCTTCTTCGGGATCAGGAAGTTCCGCGCGTACCCGTCGGAGACCTCGCGGACCTCCCCGCGGCGCCCGACCTTCGCGACGTCGTCCAGCAGGATGACCTTCATGGCCTCCCGTCCTACTCCGTCGCCATGTAGGGTAGCAGGGCGACCGTGCGCGCGCGCTTGATCGCGTGCGTCAGCTGGCGCTGGTGGCGCGCGCAGCTGCCCGAGATCCGGCGCGGGATGATCTTGCCGCGCTCGCTGACGAAGCTGCGGAGCCGCCGCACGTCCTTGTAGTCGACGAGGTCCACCTTGTCAGCGCAGAACTTGCACACCTTCCGCCGGCCGAACCGGCGGCGCTTCACGGGCTTCCTCTCTGGTGGAATGGCTCGCTCCTCCCTCGCTATCGCCTAGAACGGGACGTCGTCACCGCCGCCGGGAGCCGCGGCCTCCTCGGCGAAGGGCTCCGCGGCCGGCACCGTGGCCGGCGTCGCGGCCTTGCCCCGCCCCATGAACTGAACGCGCTCGGCGACGACCTCGATCACCGTGCGCTTGCCGCCGTCCTTGGCCTCCCACTCGCGCGTCTGCAGCCGGCCCTCGACGAGGATCGGGCTGCCCTTGTCGAGGTACTCGCCGCAGCTCTCGGCCTGCTTGCCCCACACCACCACCGTCAGGAAGCACGTGTCCTCGCGCTTCTCCCCGCTCTGCGTGGTGTAGTTGCGGTTGACCGCCAGGCGCAGGTCGGCCACGGCGGTGCCGCTCGGCGTGTAGCGGAGCTCCGGGGGCTTGGTCAGGTTGCCGATCAGGAAGACCTTGTTGAGGCTCGCCATCAACCGACCTCCTCAAGAACCTCTGGAGTTTTCGCCGGCCGAGCCTTCTTGCGGATCGGAACCCGCGTGCTGAGGAAGCGCAGCACGTTCTCGTTGAGCCGGAGCTGCCTCTCGAATTCCTTCACCATCGACGGCTCGGCGGAAACCTCGAAGACCGCGTACGTCCCCTCCCGCTGCTTCTTGATGTCGTACGCGAGCCGGCGCTTCCCCCAGTTGTCGACCTTGCCGACCTCGGCGCCGAGCGACGCGAGCTGCGCGCCGAGCTGCTCGAGCAGCGCGGCGACCTCCTCGTCGGTCGGACGCGGGTCGACGATCACCAGGATTTCGTAGGGCCGCAGCTGACTCACCTCCTCCGAGCTTCACCCACCGATGTCGCGAGCGTACCGGTCGAAGCGCTTAACCGTATCAAACATCGGGGACCCGCGCAACGTCAACGCCGCAAAAAAGATACGGCCCGGGCCGGACTGGCCGACCCGGGCCGCGCCCGCGCATCGCACGGGCTCAGCTGGTTCGCCTCACCCCGTTCGACCGTCGGTTCGAGCGCCGGCTTTGCCGGCGCAATCGATCCTGGGGGAGGCATCGGAGGGGGCCGTCGAGGCCCCCTCCGAGATCAAGCCCCCCTCCGAGGTCTAGTACATGTCCCCGTGCGGCATGGCCGGAGCCGCCGCCGACTTCTCCTCCGGGATGTCCGTGATGAGCGCCTCGGTGGTCAGCAAGAGCGAGGCGATCGACGCCGCGTTCTGGAGCGCGACGCGCTCGACCTTGGCCGGGTCGATGATGCCCGCCTGCAGCATGTCGACGTAGTCCATGCTGTCGGCGTCGTAGCCACGGTTCGCCACGGTCTCGCCCTTCACCTTCTCGACGATCACGCTGCCCTCGACGCCGGCGTTCTCGACGATCTGGCGGATGGGCTCCTCGAGCGCCCGCTTGACGATCATGGCGCCGACCTTCTCGTCGCCCTCGAGCTTCAGCCTGTCGACCGCCTTCGCGCAGCGCAGCAGCGCCACGCCGCCGCCCGGCACGATGCCTTCCTCCACCGCGGCGCGGGTCGCGTTGAGCGCGTCCTCGACGCGGGCCTTCTTCTCCTTCATCGCCGTCTCGGTCGCGGCGCCGACCTTGATCACCGCCACGCCGCCGGCCAGCTTCGCCAGCCGCTCCTGGAGCTTCTCGCGGTCGTAGTCGCTGGTCGTCTCGTCGATCTGGGCCCGGATCTGCTTGATGCGACCCTCGATCGCGGAGGCCTTGCCCGCGCCCTCGACGAGCGTGGTGTTGTCCTTGTCCACGACCACCTTCTTGGCGCGGCCGAGGTCCTCGAGCTTGATGTTCTCGAGCTTGATCCCGAGGTCCTCGGTGATCGCCTTGCCGCCGGTGAGGGTGGCGACGTCCTCGAGCATGGCCTTGCGGCGGTCGCCGAAGCCCGGCGCCTTCACCGCGGCCGTGTGCAGCGTGCCGCGGAGCTTGTTGACCACGAGCGTGGCGAGCGCCTCGCCCTCGATGTCCTCGGCGATGATGAGGAACGGCTTGCCGGCCCGCGCGACCTGCTCGAGCAGCGGCAGCATGTCCTTCATCACGCTGATCTTCTTCTCGTGGATCAGCACGAGCGCGTCCTCGAGCACGACCTCCATGCGCTCGGCGTCCGTGACGAAGTACGGCGAGAGGTAGCCGCGGTCGAACTGCATGCCCTCGACCACGTCCAGGATGGTGTCGGCCGACTTCGACTCCTCGACGGTGATGACCCCGTCCTTGCCGACCTTCTCCATCGCCTCCGCGATCAGGTTGCCGATCGTCTTGTCGTTGTTCGAGGCGATCGTCGCGACCTGGGCGATCTCCTTCTTGTCCTTGGTCGACTTCGAGAGCTTCTTGAGCTCCTCGGTGACCGCGTCGACGGCGGCCTCGATGCCGCGCTTGAGCCCCATCGGGTTGGCGCCGGCCGTGACGTTGCGGAGGCCCTCACGGAAGATCGCCTGCGCGAGAACCGTCGCGGTCGTCGTGCCGTCACCGGCGATGTCGGAGGTCTTGGAGGCGACCTCCTTCAGCATCTGCGCGCCCATGTCCTCGTAGGGGTCCTTCAGCTCGATCTCCTTGGCGACGGTGACGCCGTCCTTGGTGATCGTCGGCGAACCGAACTTCTTGTCGATGACCACGTTGCGGCCCTTGGGCCCGAGGGTCGCCTTCACGGCCTCCGCCATGACGTTGACGCCCCGGAGCAGGGCAGCGCGGGCTTCCTCCTCGAATTTCAGCTGCTTCGGCATGGATCGCGTCCCTCCTTACTCGAGAATGGCGAGGACGTCTTCCTCGCGCAGGATGAGGTACTCTTTGTCGTCGATCTTGACCTCGGAGCCCGAGTACTTGCCGAACAGGATCTTGTCCCCCGCCTTGACGTCGAGCGGGATCTTCTTGCCTTCGTCGGTGACCTTGCCGTTGCCGACGGCGATCACCTTGGCCTCCTGCGGCTTTTCCTTGGCGGTGTCGGGAATGATGATCCCGCCCTTCTTGACCTCTTTCTCCTCGAGCCGCTCGACGAGGATGCGGTCATGCAGCGGACGAATCTTCATGGCTTCTCTGCCTCCTTCATGTGTTGTTGATCTTGACCCGGTCTTCTTGGAGGCCGGCCTGGCCATCACGGCTGCTCCAGCATCTATTAGCACTCGGGAAAAGCGAGTGCTAATATAGCCCGGTCCCGGTGTCGATTCAAGCCCAAAAATCGAGGAGCCCTGGATGCCGAAGACCGTCTTTGTTTCGAACGTCCTGCCCCTGGAAGCCCGTGACCTGATCCCGAGGGACATCGCGGTGGACTACAACGCGACGGACACGCCCCTGCCGAGGGGGGAGCTGATCGCCCGGCTCAGGGGCAAGGACGGGCTCATCTGCCAGATCATCACGACGGTCGACGACGAGGTGCTGGCCGAGGCGCCGACGCTCAAGGTCGTGGCGAACGTCGCCGTCGGCTTCAACAACATCGACGTCGCCGCCGCCCGCCGGCGCGGCGTGGTCGTCACCCACACGCCCGACGTCCTCACGGAGACGACGGCGGACTTCGCCTGGGCGCTCCTGATGGGGGCCGCGCGCCGTCTCGTCGAGGCCGACCGCTTCGCCCGCTCGGACCACTGGACGCGCTGGCAGTGGGACCTGCTCTGGGGGGCCGACGTCCACGGTAAGACCCTCGGCATCGTCGGCTTCGGGCGCATCGGGCGCGCCGTCGCGCGCCGCGCGGCCGGCTTCGACATGCGCGTGCTCTACCACGACGCGGTGCGGGCCGACCCCGCGCTGGAGCGCGAGCTCCGTGCCACGCCCACCGACCTCGCCGCGCTCCTCGGCGAGTCCGACTTCGTGACGCTCCACGTGAACCTCACGCCCGACACCCAGCACCTGATCAACGAGCGCACCCTCCGCGGGATGAAGCGGTCGGCGATCCTCGTCAACGCCTCGCGCGGCCCGGTGGTGGACGAGGCGGCGCTGGCGCGGGCGCTGCGGGAGGGCTGGATCGCGGCCGCGGGGCTCGACGTGTTCGAGGAGGAGCCGAGGATCCACCCCGACCTCCTGCCCCTCGCGAACGTCGTGCTGGCGCCGCACATCGCGAGCGCGTCGGGCGAGACGCGGCTCGCCATGGCCACGCTCGCCGTAAAGAACTGCCTCGCGGTGCTCGCCGGCCAGCCCCCGCTCACGCCGGTGCCGTGACGGACACCGCGCTCCTCCGCCTCGAGCGCGTCACGCGGCGGTTCGGCACCGACGCGACGCCCGCGGTGGACGGCCTCTCGCTCGCCGTCGGGCAGGGCCGCATCCTGGCGCTCCTGGGCCCGTCCGGGTGCGGCAAGACGACGACGCTCCGCCTCATCGCCGGCTTCGAGCCGCCCGACGAGGGGCGGGTCACGATCGCGGGGCGCGTCGTGGCGGACGCCGCGACGGGCGCCCACGTCGAGCCGGAGGAGCGCGGCGTCGGCGTCGTCTTCCAGGACTACGCCCTGTTCCCGCACCTCTGCGTCGCCGACAACGTCGCCTTCGGGCTCGCGGGGGCGCCGCGCGCCGGGCGGGCCGGGCGCGTGGCGGAGGTCCTCGAGCTGGTCGGCCTCGCCGACCTGGGCCGGCGCTACCCCCACGAGCTGTCGGGCGGCCAGCAGCAGCGGGTGGCCGTCGCACGCGCGCTCGCCCCGGCGCCCGCGCTCCTGCTCCTCGACGAGCCGTTCTCCAACCTCGACGCCGACCTGCGCGCGCAGATGCGCGACGAGGTCGAGAAGATCCTCCGGGCGACCGGCACGACCGCGCTCTTCGTGACCCACGACCAGGAGGAGGCCCTCACGATCGCCGACGAGGTCGGCGTGCTCCGCCGCGGGCGGCTCGAGCAGCTCGCCCCGCCCGAGACGATCTACCATAGCCCGGCGAGCCCGTTCGTCGCCGAGTTCGTCGGCGCCGCGGACTTCCTGCCCGGCGTCGTGACCCCGCGGGGGATCGTCACGGAGGTGGGCGTCTTCGACAACGTGGACGGGCGGCGGCCGGGCGAGCCGGTCACGGTCATGATCCGGCCCGACGACGTCACGTTCCTGCCGGATCCGGCCGGCGAGGCCGTGATCGTGCGGCGCTGGTTCCGGGGCTCGGAGACCCTCTACCGCCTGGGGCTGCCCTCGGGCCGCCGCGTGCACTCCTCGCAGCCGTCCG
Source organism: Candidatus Rokubacteria bacterium GWA2_73_35 (assembly GCA_001790205.1). Taxonomy (GTDB): domain Bacteria; phylum Methylomirabilota; class Methylomirabilia; order Rokubacteriales; family CSP1-6; genus GWA2-73-35. Next base: position 21,343 of record MGBU01000020.1, read on the forward strand.
CGGCGGCCTTCGCCACGGGGACGCGCGTCCGGCCCGAGGCGCACGCCCTCCACGTCGTCACGTTCCCGGCGGAGTGAGGCCCCCTTCGGCGATCAGGAGCCGGTCAGCGGGCGAGCGGTACGCGCCGGGATCGGAGGATTCTGCGGTCCCTCGTCACGAGCGGAACGTGATGAACCAGGCTCGTGGCCGCGATCAGCTCGTCGGCTGGATCACCGCGGAAGTCCAGGTGCCGGATCGCCCGGCAGACGTCCAGCGTCAGCGGCCACACGTGGACCCGGTGAAGTGCACGCCCAAGCTCCGCATCGTCGAGATCGACCTCGATGCGACCGAGCTCGGCGAGCTTCGCGATCTCCCAGAGCGTGATCCCGGCGATGCTCCAGGGCTCGCGCCCGAGCAGTGTCTCCTCCCGGCGCGTCAGCTCACCGGCGAGCGCGTGCAGGAGGACGTGGGTGTCGAGATTCAGCATCCCACCGGAGCCCGGTGGAGAGGATCGTGCGCTTGATCCGGATCTTCCCCTTGAGACTGCCGATGAGCTCCCCGCACTCGATGCCGGCGGGCACGAGCCGCGCCACCGGACGCCCGTGCTTCGTGATGACGACTCCCTCCGGCCCGACGCGGTCCAGCAGCGCGAGGCATTTCGCCTTGAACTCCGTGGCAGGGATCTGCTTCATGCTCGCAGTCTAGAACAGGTCAGAAATTCTGTCCATGCCTCCGCAAGACGGCGCCGACCGCGCGCGCCGAGGCGTCGCCTCGCGCTCGCGGAGGCGGGCGATCCGATCGCGACGACGCGCGCGGCGGCGCTAGGTCTGGCCCCCGGTGAGCACGAGGTAGCGCAGCGCGAAGCCCCCGACGAGCACCAGGATCGCCGCGACGGCCTCGAGGGGACGGGCGCGCGCGGCGAGGGCGAGCGCGAAGGGCGCCACGAGCCCCACCACCACGACGCCAACCCAGAAGACGGCGGCCAGGGACCCGCTCAGGAAGAGCGCGGCCTGCGCGCCCAGGGTCCCCAGGAACACGACCAGCAGGAGCGCCTCGGCCCCGATGGCGAGCAGGTGGAACCGCCTGAGCCTGGCGACCCCGTCGTGCGCGAGGACCGCGAGGCCGGCCACCCCGGTCGAGAACGCCGAGACCAGGAAGAGCGGGCCGATCCAGTCGTTGCCCGCCCAGAGTGGGCGGTTGGTGGCGCCGAGCAGCACGCCGGTGTAGCTGGCGATGAAGAAGCCCAGGAGCCCGCCGGGAACCGCGACGACCCGGCGGATGCGCAGGTCTCCGGGCCGGTCCCGGAGCACGAGCGCCAGCGAGACGAGGCTCGCGAGGCCGAAGCCCAGGAGAGCCCAGGAGCCCACCGACATCGGGGAGCCCAGCCTCACGAGGCGGAACATGTACAGCGTGCGGAGCGGCATGCCCAGGTCGAGCGTGAGGAGGATCGTCGAGAGCAGCACGAGCGGGAGGGCGATCGAGTAGCCGAGCTTGGCGATCGGCCGGTCCTCCCGCCGGCCGAACAGGTCGGCGACCGCCGCCAGCATGTAGGCCCCGGCCGCGAGCCCGCCGACGAAGAAGTACCACACGATGTACCACGTCCACGCGGGGTTCTTGCCCATGGCTACTCCCCCTTCTTCACGCGGCGCTCGCGGAAGGCCACGAGGGCGGCGACGCCCATCACGGCCGACGCGGCGATGCTCAGCAGCGAGCCCGGCAGGACGCCGGCGATCGCGAACCGCGGCTTGGCCGGCAGGCCATACGCTTCCGGGGGCTCCTGGAGGACGTAGAGCGCGTGGAGACCCGAGAGCTCCCGCTCGCCGTAGAGCCGGGGCTGCTCGCCGCGCTGCCGGAGCTCGGCCACCCGGCGCTTGGCCCGCGCGAGGAGATCGCCGCGCTCGCCGAAGCTGAGCGCGCCGGTGGGGCACGTGGACACGCAGGCCGGATCGAGCCCCGCCTCGACCCGGTCCGGGCACATGATGCACTTGTTCGCCCGGCCCGTCGCCTCGTTGAACGTGACGACGCCGAAGGGGCACGCCGCCACGCAGTAGCGGCAGCCGTTGCAGACGTCCTGGTTCAGGTCGACCGCGCCCCAGGGGCGGCGGAACAGCGCGCCGGTGGGGCAGACGGCCAGGCAGCTCGCGTCGGTGCAGTGCTTGCAGGCGTCCGAGAGGAAGCGCCAGCGGGGCGCACCGTCCTGCGCCACGGTCTCGACGAACTTCACCTTGCGCCACGTCTGCGCGGAGAGATCCCGGGGGTTCTCGTAGGAGCCCAGAAACGCCGTGGGCTCCGCCTTGAGGCTGTGCCACTGCTTGCAGGCGACCTGGCAGCCCCGGCACCCAATGCACTTCGAGGCGTCGACGAGGAACGCTTTGGCCATGGTCGCCTCCTCAGGCCTTTCTCACGTCGACGAGGAACGCCTTGGACTCCT